>NZ_JAAMXB010000013.1:0-77838 GCF_011068225.1 Campylobacter sp. CFSAN093229
CCGTTTTGGGGTGGAGTTATCCCAAAGTCCTTACAATCAAACTTTTAGGCAAATTAAAATACTCTATAAGTTCTTTCTCTTTTTCTCTCATTTCTCCATTATCATTTTCATGATCAAAACCTAACAAATGAAGCATAGCGTGGATAAAAAGCAAGCTTATTTCTTCTTCGTAGCTATGCCCTAACTCTTTAGCCTTTTCTTTTGCCAAATCCACATTGATCACAACAGAACCCAAAGGCAAACTCTCATCGATATTTTCAAGCGGAAAAGAAAGTACATCAGTAGTTTTATCTTGTTTTCTTTGCTCTAAGTTAATTTCTTGCATTTCTTTACTATCCACAAAAACAAGCTCCACATCTTTAGGACTTAAAAAACTTGCTATAGACTCTAAAAAATCACATTTTTCATCACTTAATATCATAAACCTTCCTTAATCAAATGATATAAATTTTCTATTTCTTCATCATCAAAAATCGCACAATTTTTACTGCTATAAAATTGTTTTAGTTTTTTCTCTTCAAACTCAAATCCTAAAGCGCATTGAGAATGCGAAGGTAAAAAAGCCCTTAGTAATGTAATGGAATTTTGAATTTTCTCATCACAGGTAAAACAAAAAAAATCCTTATGCAATCTTCCTTCAAATTCCAAAATTTTTAAATAAGCATCAACAATAACACGCTTTGGATTTTGTTTTTCAAACCTTTTCACACACTCATCAAGTAAATCAAAATAAAAACTATCAAGCTCTTCCACATCTTTTAAATGCCTATATAAAAGACGGATAAATTCTTGCCAAATAAGCATTTTATCCCTTTGCATAATCCATAAAAATCCCAAATGCAATACATCTTTAAGTCTTGGTAAAAAACTAGGATTTTCTTCTAAAGCAAAGTCGATTTTATAGCCGCTTAAAATACTAGAATGTCTAAGTCCATAAAAACGATAAGCCTTAATAAGCATTTTAGGACTTAAAATATAAACGATCAAATCCTCATCTTTAACTTTTTGAGTATGAAGTATAAAGCCTTGCATTAAACAATTTCAATACCATAAGCTCTAAGCATATCAAAAGCGGATTTTTCTAAATTTTCATCAAAACTTGCACTTAAATTTTGGTGTAAAATTATCCTTGCATTAGGCTTAGCACCAAAAGCTAAAATGATATTACAAAACACACAAATATGAGAAACAAGCCCTGCAAAACGAAGTTCTTCATAATCGCTTTTTTGTATGAAATTAGCTAATTCTAAGCTACCAAAAGTATTTTTATAAAAAATTTTATGAGCTTTTTGTAAAAAAGGTTCAAATTCCTTTGGCATTTGCCAACCTAAACTCTCTTTAATGCAATGTTTTACAGGTAAATTTAAACCTTCTTTGCTTTGTAGATAATGCTCATCATGCGTATCATAGGTTAAAAGCAAATGCGTGCTATTAAAATCGATTTGATTTAAGGCTTTAAGAATATTTTCTTTGATTTTTAAAGCCTTATCAAAACCTAAACTTCCATCAATAAAATCATTTTGATAATCCACTAAAACAAAAGCTTTTTTCATGCTTTTATGCCTTTTGAAGCCAAAAACTCTCCGTGTGTAAATTGGCAAAAGCGGTTTTTAAACTTGTAAAAAGCTTAGGATGATCTTTTTCTAAATTTGCTAAAAGCTGTTTAGCTTCTTCTCTAGCGTGTGGAAATTTTACATTTTTTTCACTGAGTTTCATACCAGGACAAAATTCATTTCCTATCACGCTAAGTTCATTTTGCGTAGCATTATCCCTAAGCTGTCTTTCTCGCACAAAAATCAAAGGGCGTATCACAGTTACACCGCGTTTGCTTTGATAAATAGGCGCTAAGGTTCTTAAAGCTCCATTATGAATAAAATTCATAAAAAAGCTTTCGGCTGCATCATCTAAATGATGAGCTATAGCAAGCTTGTTAAAACCTTTTTCAAGGGCGTAAGTATATAAAGCCCCACGACGCATTCTCGAAAAATAACTACAAAAACTTGAATTTTCTCTTATAGTATCGCCTGAAACTTCATAAATATTTGAATCAAGCACACTATGTTTAATGCCGTGCTCTTCACAATGTGCATGAAGATGAGAATAATCCTCACCCATACCATAACTCAAAGTTACCGCTTCAAGTTCAAATTTAAAAGGAGCGTGAGCTTGCATACGATTTAAAAGATGGGCTAAAGCCAAAGAATCTTTCCCACCGCTAAGCCCTAAAAGAACCCTATCTCCATCTTTAATAAGTCCAAATTTAGCATTAGCTTGTGCAACTTGGCGTATGAGTTTTTTGCTAAGATTTATCATAATTTTTCGCACATTTTAAGCACAAAATTGGCCGAAATTTTAGCTGAATTGATCACAAACTCATCAAAATCAAATTCGGCCTTTTCCCCTGCTTTATCACTCATAGCTCTTAAGATAAAACAAGGCACCTTTAAAGCATCACAAACCAAAGCCACACTTGCGCCTTCCATTTCACAAGCATCCGCATTAAAAATTTCTCTAATTTTTGCTTTTTTTGCTTCATCGCAAATAAACTCATCACCCGTTGCAATAATACCTGCACACAATTTGATATTTAATTCCTTAGCAACTTCTAAAGCAAGATTGTTTAATTTCTCATCGGTTTTGATAAAAATTTCATTACCTGGAACAAAACCCAAAGGATGTCCAAAAGCAGTAATATCAAGATCGTATTGAGCTAATTTTGTTGCATAAAGCAAATCACCAATTTCAAGTTCAGGATTAAAAGCACCTGCAACTCCTGTAAAAAGCAAAGCTTGTGCGCCAAATTTTTCTATCATCACACTAGCACTAAGAGTAGAATTTACCTTGCCAATTTTAGAATACGCTAAAACAAGTTCATGATTTTTATACTTTGCAAAATAATAAGTATTATTGGCGTGTTCTATTTTCGTATAATCTTTAAGTGTTTCAAGTAAAGGAGTGATTTCTTCACTCATGGCTCCTAAAATTGCTATTTTCATCATATAACCTTTAAAAATTCATCAATATCATTCATATTTGTTAAAGCATAAGTTTCTTTTGAAGTAATTTTTTTATTCAAACCCTTAAGCACACTTGCACCAAATTCTATGAAATAATCTACTTCATTTTCACATACCTTAATGCTTTGTTTATAAAGTACAGGAGAGATAAGTTGTGCTTTTAAAAGCTCAAGGGCTTCTTCTTTGCTTGTATAAATTTTGGCATTTGCATTAGAAATTACGGCTTTAAAATTTGGTTTTAACACCTTTTCAAGCTCCATACAAAGCTTGGCTGAAGCATTTTCCAAAAGAGGACAATGACTTGCCACGCTCATATTTAAAAGCATAGCTCTTTTAGCTCCTGCTTCTTTAAATATACTTTCATAAATTGCTAAATCAGGTTTTAAACCTGCTATAACGATTTGTCCATCGCAGTTATAATTTGCAGCAAAAATTTGCTTGTTTTCTTTTTGTGCTTTTTGACAAAGCTCTTCAACTCTTTCATCATCAAGCCCCAAAACAACCATCATACCCGCTTCAACTTTTGCACAATCTTCTTGCATAAAAAGCCCTCTTTTATTGACCAAAGAAAGAGCCTCTAAAAAATCAAAAGCACCATTAACAGCTAAAGCTGAAAATTCCCCTAAAGAATGCCCTAAAGCAAATTTCGAACTTAAATCAGGTTTTTTTTCAAGTAAAACACTATAAGCCATTAAGGAATTTAAAACGATGGCAGGTTGGGTAAATTCACTTTGATTGAGTTTGTCGTTTTCTTCAAAAAGCAAATGTTTAAAATCAATTTTACAAAAATCACTTGCGCTTTGAAGGAATTCTTTGGCTTTTATAGAATTTTCATAAAAATCTTTTCCCATGCCATGACTTTGCGAGCCTTGACCTGGAAATATAAACGCAGCATTCATTAATGACAACCGCAACCGCCGCCACCGCCACAACAACCGCCGCCACCGTGTCCATGCCCGTGATGATGATCGTGTCCATGCCCGCTTCCGCAACTACAACTATGACTTCCTGCGATAATACCTGTAAGAATTTCATCTTCACTTGCAGCTCTAGCATCTACGATATTTAAAGAAAAAAGCAAATCACGACCCGCATAAGGATGATTATAATCAATTGTGACATCATTTTCGCCAATCTCTTTTACAGTTACACGAACGGTTTCGCCATTTTCACCTTCGCCAAAAAGCTCCATACCTACTTTTAAATCAATACCTGCAAATTGCTCTTTTGGTAAAGTTTGAACGGCATTTTCATCGTATTCGCCTAAACCTTTTTCTTTTTTAATTACCACATCAGCATTGCTAGGGCAATCAAGCTTCATCACTTCTTCTTCTAAGCTTTCTAAAATCTGACCTTTGCCTAAAATAAAAGAAATAGGTTGAGAGTATAAATTTGATTCTAAAACTTCATTTGTACTTGCGTCTTTTAACTCATAAAACATTGAAACTACACTATTTTTTTCTATAGCCATTTTATCTCCTTAATTTATTTTCTATTAGGTGAAGCTTTTGCTTCGGGTGAATTTGGATAATTAGTTTTTAAAGCTTTATAAAAACCATTTGCTGTTTTTGTATCACCTGTTTTATCCAATGAAATGGCAGTATGATATAAAAGTTTTGGGAAATAATCCCCTTTTGTACTCAAAGAAGAACTTTTTTTATAATAAACAATAGCATTGTTATAATTTTTTTGTTTATACTCGATCTCCCCTAACCAAAAATTTGCTCTTGCAGGTTTATACTGCTTTGTTATGAGAAAATTTAATTTTGCTTTGGAATCTTCAAAAGCATTTTTATCAACATCTTTTATCGCTAATTCTAAAATTTCATTATTTTTTTTCTTTTTCCAAGATTCATCAATTTGTTTTGCTTTATCATCTTGGGTATTTTGAGTATTATTGTTTTCAATGGTACTATTTGAATCTGTAGTTGAAACAACAACACTAGGTGTAATAGTTTTAACGCTTAAATTTGCATCATTTAATTCGTTTTTAGAAACATAATTTGCATTAATAGCATCTACTAAAGAACTAAGTTCGGCTAAAACTTTTTTTACTTGCTTATTATTAGCTTCTTGAATTTTTCTACTTTCTTCAACATAAGCCTTTAATTTTTGAATTTCACTAGTAAAATTATTTTCAATATTTTGATTATTCTCTTCAACTTGACTTAATCTAGAATTTGATTTAGCATATTGAGAATTTATACCTTCTAAAGTGCTTTGTAAACCCTCGATTCTTTCGTTAATTTCATTAATTCTAGCATTTGTTTGTATATTTTCATTATTTAAATTATCTAACTTTTCTTTAAATAATTTTTCATTTGAAGTTAAACCATAAGAAGAATTGCTTGTTATATCTCCTGCACCAAAAGCTGAGCTTTCTGCATAAAGTAAAGTAGCTCCAAGAAGAGCTACTGTGAATATTTTTTTCATTAATTATCTTGATAATTTAAATTCAGCACGTCTGTTTTGCGCATCGCAAGCTTTAGTTTTTTCAGTGCACACAGGATTTGTTTCTCCATAGCTTTTAACAGCAATTCTATCAGCATTTACACCTTTGGCGATTAAAGCTTCTTTTACAGCTTTTGCTCTTTTTAAACCTAGAGCTTGGTTATATTCATCAGTTCCCCACTCATCGCAGTTTCCTTCAACAGTAATACTTACACCGCTTACTTCAGTGTTAAAGATATTAGCATTCGTGCTTACAACATTTTGCATATCAGGACGAATGTTGAATTTATCAAAATCAAAATATACTTTATTTAAAGTATCATTAAGTTGAGAAATTTTTGAATCAATATCCCAACCATCACTTCCACCTGAACCACGATTTGAATCAACACTACTATCACCGCTTACGCTAGTGCTTTTTGTGCTACAACCACTAATAACAACTGCAAGAGCTGCAATTGAAGTAAAAAGAATTTTTTTCATTTATGACCTTTCAAAGTTAATAAATTCTTACTATTATATCTAATTTTTAATTAATTTTAACCTAAAATTGAAATTTTTACCAATCAATTGATTGAATTTTTCCAACCCTAAGAGGAAAATAAAAAGTCTTATTTGCATTTACACGAATAACACCTAAAGCACTTTGCGCACCTAAATATTTGATAAATACTATACTTCCACCGTCACTAGAAAATCTTGGAAATAAATTTTTTCCATTTGCTGTAAGTTGACGAATATAATCACTATTAATTGACATCAAATAAATATTAAAAACACCTGCTTGATTTGGTTCACGACTTGAATAAACCAAAAAATCTTTATAAGTCGAAACAGCCGAATTGTTTCTACCATGAAAAACAACTTGTTCAGCACTATTACTATTTAAATCTTGCATAAAAATATTAGGATATCCCAAACGATCGCTTACAAATACCACTTTACTATCATCTGAGCCAATAAAATTTCCATTAACATCAATACCAGAATAATTAGTTAATTGTGTTAGATTTTTGGTATTTAAGTCATATAAATAAACATCAGGCTGATCTTTTGGAGCCATGGTAACAAGTAGTTTACTTCCATCTACACTCACATCACTTGCTACAACCATACCGCCGCTTGATAAAATTTTACTAGCTTTATTGGTATTTAAATCATAACGGTATAAAGTTGGCTTATCATGATCATAAGCTGTATAATAAAATAGAGTTTGTTCTTTATTTCCCCATTTTGGAAATAAATTAAGCCCACCATCAACAATAACTTTTTGATAAGTTAAAGTATAATCAGCCATAATAATTTGACTTTTTTTAGAGCTGGAATTTCTCGCGATCAAAATTTTATGATCCATCCAATCAACAGGTGCAAGTCCTAACGCATTTACAGAAGCTTTGACGCTTTTATGTGCCAAAAATGGATATTGCTCTAAACCATTTAAAGTATAAGTTTGCTCTGACTTATCAGAACCGCCAGCTTTTATTTTTACATTTAAACTCAAAGTGTTACCATTTTTATTTAAAGCGTATTCAAAAGTATAATTACTTGTTTCAGTTGCATTAGCAACAACTTCAAAGTTTGAACTTACTTTCAAATCGTTCACAATGATATTATAAAAGCTTTTCTTTAAATTCTCATCACTTAAATTTGAATTATCTTTAACGATAATCTTTGGTAAAACTACACCAGAATTAACAACATCAATCACTGGATCTTCTGCCCAAAGACTTCCTAAAAAGACTAAAAAAATTGCTACAATTTTTTTCATTTTTTTCTCCTAATCATTTTTAACTTTTGCTTCATCTCTTAAATTCATGGTAATGCTTATATTTTTATTTTGCGGAGGATAAGTAATAAATTTACCTTTTTGACTTTCTAAAAATTCAGCCACTTTAGCATCATATAAAGGATTCCCACTTTTTTCAACTGAAGTATAGCCAAATTTTCCATTTTCATCAATAAAAATTTTTACCTTAACAGAAATTTTTTCACTATTTGGATAATACTGAGTCCATCTTTG
This sequence comes from Campylobacter sp. CFSAN093229, assembly GCF_011068225.1. Lineage (NCBI taxonomy): Bacteria > Pseudomonadati > Campylobacterota > Epsilonproteobacteria > Campylobacterales > Campylobacteraceae > Campylobacter > Campylobacter sp. CFSAN093229. Next base: position 7,489 of record NZ_JAAMXB010000013.1, read on the forward strand.
AGTGATAATACGCACAACTTTCCCTAAAAATTCATCATAAATTCCAATCTTTTGCGCCTTTGTGCTTTCGCCTTGCATTGAACTTTCTTCTTGAAGTAAACTATCATTAAGTTGTTTTACAAGTTCGGAAGCTTGAGGTTTTGGGGCACTAGAAGCTCCTGATTTAGCACTTGATTGAATTTTTGTAGTCTTTTCTTCTTGTATTTCTTTGATATTTCCAAAAAGCTCATTAAAATTACTTGCCTTTTGGTCAATATCTTCTGTTTTAACTGTTTTATTTGTAGTCTGAGCAAAAAGCTTTTCTATATCAATTTGCTCTGTTGGTTTTTGTATTTCTTTAGGAGTGTTGCTTTGAGTAATAACTTGTTTTGATGGTTCAGCAAGTTCAATATCTACAAAACTATCTTTTATATCAGTATATTGTATAGCAGGTTCAACCTCGCTTACAAGTCTAAAAAAAACAAGAATTACTATACTAATATATATTGCTAAAGCAAGTAAAAACGAATTTAAATTACTCAAACCATAATTTTTCATGATTATTCAGTCTGTAAAGCAACTTTATTAAATCCTAAATTTTTTACACTTCTTAAGACTGAAATAACATCGTCATATTTTAAGCTTTTATCAGCGCGTATAAAAACCGGATCTTCGGTATTAAATTGTGCTTTTCTTTGAGCAAGATTGTCAGCAAAACTTATAAAATCGTATTTTTCTTGATTTAAAAAAATTTCTTTTTTTGCATTAATACTAATAATTAAACTCTTAACAGTTGGAGCGCTAGTATTTTTTTGACTACCTTGTGGAAGATTAATTTTTTCTTCATAAGTAATGCTTGGAGCTGTTACCATTAAAATCGCAAGCAATACAAGCATAATATCTACTAAAGGTGTGATATTAAGTTCAGGTTTTTCATCATCAAATGGCATTTTTAACCTTATTTACTCGAACTTATAACTTTAATCTCGCTATCAATAATGCTTAAAAGTTCAAAAGCTTTTCTTTTAATGATGAGATGAAATGTATAAGCAGGAATTGCTACTAAAATACCACAACCTGTAGCAACTAAAGCCTCGCTGATTTTAGGAGCTATGATACTTAAAGAATTTTGAGTTCCAAGCCCACCAAAAGTTTCAAGTATAGAAATAACCGTCCCAAAAAGACCTATAAAAGGTGAAGTTGAAGCAATAATACTAAGCCAAGTAAGTCCAGCAGAAGCGCGGCGACTTGCTAAATTTTTATAGATTTCTAAATGATTTGAAGTTGTATCATTGCATTTTCTTAAAATCGAATCAGTACGACTTAAATCCTTCTCACCCAAGAGCAAAGTTTCTAAACTTTCTTTTTCCTTATTTCTCCATGTAGCCAAATAAGTCAATCTAGCAAACAAAATACTAAATGCTAAAATAAAATATAAAGAAAGCCATAATAAAACTATATAAGTAATAATACTTGAACTATTGAAAAAATGAAATATAGCTTCAAAATTCATTAATGCATCCTTGCATTATCAAGTTTTGAAAAAGTTGCTGCTAAAGCTGCATTATCAGAACTCATAGATTTAATCAAATCTTTTGCTTGAGCAAGATTTTTTTCAATCTCACTTTCATCACTTCCACAAACCCAAACCGCACCTTTTGCTAATACACAAATTTTATCTTCATCCACCTTTGCATGTCCTGCATCAATGGCAATTAACTCATGATTTAAATCAGCCTTTTCAATATCAATTACTCCAGATTTTAAAGAAGAAACCAAAGTAGCGTGTCCTTTAAGTACGCCAAATTCTCCCTCGCTACCTGGTAAAGTAACAGATTTTACTTCTCCTTGATAGATTACACCTAAAGGTGTAACTATCTCGAAATTAATCAAATCATTCATAAATTAACCTTTTAATTTATCCGCTTTTGCAATAGCTTCATCTATATTTCCAACCATATAGAAAGCATTTTCTGGCAAATGGTCATATTTACCTTCTAAAATTCCTTTAAAGCCTGCTATTGTATCTTCAAGGTTTATATATTTTCCTGGACTACCTGTAAAAACTTCTGCAACGAAAAATGGTTGTGATAAGAATTTTTCAATCTTTCTTGCTCTTTCAACCACAAGTTTATCCTCTTCGCTAAGCTCATCCATACCTAAAATAGCGATAATATCTTGTAAATCTTTGTATTTTTGAAGCACTGATTGAACACCACGAGCAACTTTATAATGTTCTTCTCCAATGATATTTGGATCAAGCATTCTTGAAGTTGAATCAAGTGGGTCAACTGCAGGATAAATACCCTTTTCAGCAATAGCTCTATTTAAAACCGTTGTAGCATCTAAGTGAGCAAAAACAGTTGCTGGAGCTGGGTCGGTTAAGTCATCAGCTGGAACGTAAACAGCTTGAACTGAAGTAATTGAGCCTTTTTTAGTTGAAGTAATTCTTTCTTGGAATTTACCCATTTCACTTGCTAAGGTTGGTTGATAACCCACAGCTGATGGAATTCTTCCTAAAAGTGCTGACATTTCAGAACCTGATTGTGAAAATCTAAAGATATTATCAATAAACATAAGCACATCAAGACCCATTTCATCTCTAAAATACTCAGCCATTGTTAAACCTGTTAAAGCAATACGATTTCTTGCCCCTGGTGGTTCATTCATTTGTCCATAACATAGAGCAACTTTGTCTAAAACATTACTTTCTTTCATTTCATTATAAAGGTCATTTCCTTCACGAGTTCTCTCACCCACACCTGCAAATACAGAATAGCCGCTATGCTTAAATGCAACATTGTGAATAAGCTCCATAATAATAACAGTTTTACCAACACCTGCACCACCAAAAAGACCTACTTTACCACCTTTTGCATAAGGAGCAAGTAAATCCACAACTTTAATCCCTGTTTCAAAAATCTCACTTTTTGTGCTTTGATCTTCAAAAGCTGGTGGATCTCTATGAATTGCCCATTTTTTATCAAAAGAAATTTCTTCACCTTCATCGATCAAATCTCCAGTAACATTGAAAATTCTTCCTAAAACCTTCTCACCAACAGGAACACTGATAGGAGCACCTAAAGCCTCAGCTTTTAAGCCCCTTACCAAACCATCTGTCATATCCATAGCAATAGTTCTAACTCTATTATCTCCTAAATGAGCTGCTACTTCTAAAACAAGTTTATGTTTTTTTCCTTCGCTTTCAAAATTTACAACAATTGCTTCATTAATTTGAGGTAAATAGTCGTTAAAATCTACATCAACAACCGGACCTAATACCTGTGAAATAAATCCTTGCATTATTTATCTTCTCCTTAAAATTTACTATTTCATTGATTCAACACCACTGATAATTTCTATAAGCTCAGTGGTAATAGATTCTTGTCTTGCTTTGTTATAAGCTAAATTCAGTTGTTTCACTCTTGCCTTTGCGTTATTAGTTGCATTATCCATAGCTTGCATTCTTGCACTATGCTCTGCCGCCAAAGAATCGATTAATGCATAATACATATTATACTCGAAATATGTTTTCATTAAATCTTCTAAAAGCTCAGTTCCTTCTGGTTCAAGCTCTAAAAGAGAATTATGAGTCTGTTCAATACTCTTTGGTTCAACTGGAATAAGATGATTAATTTTAAGTTCTTGGGTAATCATATTTTTATAACCATTATGAACTAAAATCACTTCATCTGTATTTCCATTTAAAAAATCATCTACAGCAGCATGAATTACTTCACATGCTTTCTCATAATCAGGACTAGAACTAAGATGGAAATATTTCTCTAACAATTCTATTTTTTGAAAATTAAAATATTCAATCCCAGTTTTACCTATAGCTCTAAGACGAATATTAATATTTTTTGCTTCATATTCTTTTAGCATTTCACTTACTGTTTTTAAAGTCTTAATATTAAAACCACCGCATAAGCCTTTATCTGCAGTAATAAATATTAAATCTACGGTTTTAATTTGTTCTTTTTTATGAAACAAAGATAAACGCACATCATCTTCATTGTGAACAATTTTATTGATCTGAAATGAAATTTCACTCAAAATTTCATCGATTTTTTGTGCATAAATTTTTGATCTTTTAGCTGCTTCTTCTGCTTTTTTTAACTTAGCAGTAGAAACTAGCTTCATAGCATTTGTAGTCTTTTGAGTGTTATGAACACTTTTAATTTTTCTTTTAATTTCTTTTAAATTAGACATAAAAGACCTTATAAATGATTTGCTTTAAACTCATTAATGGCTTTAGCTAGTTTTTCTTCCAAATCAGAATCTAAAGCTTTTTTAGAGCGAATTTGCTCAAAAATATCTGGATGTTTTGCCTCAATAAAAGGATAAATTCCATCTTCAAATTCCTTAATTCTAGAAACAGCAATATCATCTAAGAAACCTTTGGTTCCTGCAAAAATTAAAACTACTTGTTTTTCAACGCTAAGCGGAGAATAAGGTGGTTGTTTTAAGAGTTCAACCATTCTTTGTCCACGTTCAAGTTGTTTTCTACTTGCCTCATCTAAATCACTAGCAAATTGTGCAAAAGCTTGAAGCTCTCTATATTGAGCAAGGTCAAGTCTTAATGTGCCTGAAACTTGTTTTGTAGCTTTAATTTGAGCAGCCCCACCTACACGAGATACTGATAAACCAACATTAATTGCAGGACGAATTCCTGAGTTAAATAAATCAGTTTCTAAGAAAATTTGTCCATCTGTAATTGAAATAACATTAGTTGGAATATAAGCAGAAACATCTCCTGCTTGTGTTTCAATTATCGGCAATGCCGTCAAAGAACCAGCACCTAATTCATCATTTAGCTTGCTTGCTCTTTCAAGCAATCTTGAATGAAGATAAAAAACATCGCCTGGATAAGCTTCACGACCTGGAGGACGACGTAAAATCAAAGACATTTCGCGATAAGCTACAGCATGCTTGCTCAAATCATCATAAACAATTAAAGCATGTTTTGCGTTGTCTCTAAAAAATTCACCCATGGTTACACCAGTATATGGAGCTAAGTACTGTAAAGCCGCAGGATCTGAAGTACCAGCATTTACAACAATAGTATATTCCATAGCACCATGTTCTTCTAGTCTTTTAACCACTTGTGCCACTGTACTTTGCTTTTGACCAATTGCAACATATATACAGATAACTCCTTGACCTCTTTGAGATATAATAGTATCAACAGCAACAGTAGTTTTACCTGTTTGTCTATCACCTATGATAAGCTCTCTTTGACCACGACCAATTGGCACAAGCGCATCAATAGCTTTAATTCCTGTATGTAAAGGCTCATGAACACTTTTTCTCGCCATAATACCTTTTGCTTTTTCTTCAACAAAACGATATTCATTAGCATTGATCACACCTTTAGCATCAATTGGCTCACCTAAAGCATTTACAACACGACCAATCAAAGCCTCACCTACTGGAACTTTAAGTAATTTCTTAAGTCTTTTTACAGAAGCACCTTCTTTTAAACCTTCTCCTTTTCCAAGTATAACAATACCTACACTCGACTCTTCAAGGTTTAAGGCCATTCCTTTATCACCATTTTCAAATTCTACCATTTCTCCAGCCATAATATTCTTAAGTCCATATACCTTAGCAACACCATCAGCTACAGAAATAATCTTTCCTGTTTCTTCAATTTCAAGATTTAAATCAAAATTTTCAATTCTTTCTTTGATTATTGAACTGATCTCATCAGCTTTAAATTTCATTTACTTTTTCTCCTTAGATAATTTTCAATATATATTCGTTTAGCTTATTTTGAAGAGCTTTCATAGAAAAAGAAAGTTCATAACCTAATTCTTCTAATTCTATTTTAACACTATCATCTTGACTGATTTTATTATTTAGTTTAATATTTGCATCAAATTTTTTGTTAAGTTTGACTTCAAGATCTTTAAGATTTTCTTGACTTAATTTTTCTTTAGAATATACAATACCAACAAAAATATTTTCTTTAAAAGCTTTTTGTCTTTCAAGTTCTTTAACTATTTGAGGAATGCATTCTAATCTTGAATTTTCAATCAAAAGTCTTAAAAAATTTTGAAAACTAGAATTTTTAATATCAAAAAAAGAATCAAGAAATTCCATTTTTCTTTCTTTTTTAATCTCATTAGATTCTATAATATTTTTAAATTTTGGCAAAACAAAAGCAGAATTTAAAATACACAAATTCTGATAAAAATCATTTATATCAGCTCTTGAAGCTATCGCTTTTGCATATCTTCTTGCAATTATATTTTCCATATTTAAGATACCTTCTTCATCATAAGTTCTATTATTTCACTCTGTTTTAATGTCATATTTGGATCAGAAAAAATTTCATTTAAAGTATTTGATACCAATTCTTTTTCCATTTTTCTAAATTCATAATCTTTTTGTTCCTCAAAATGTTTTTGAAGTAAATCTAACTCATCTTGAGTCTCTTTCTTAATATTTTGAACTAAAATTTCAGCTTCTTTTTTTGCTGTAATTAAAGCGGCAGCAGCACTTGCCTTAGCTTCTTCAAGTTTTTTCATGGTGTCTAATTTCTTAGCTTTACTTTCTAAAAGTTTTTTTTGAATTTCATCAAGTTTAGAAGAAATTTTTACAATACGGTTTTTGTAAAAATTTTTAAATGGAGTTGCAACAAAATAATACAATATAGCCACAAAAATTAGAAAATTAATAGTCCTTGGAATAATATCATATTCTCCACTACCGTTTGATGCACCAAAAGCATACAAAGGTAGCAAAAATATAATAAAGAATAACTTACTCATTTCTCTCCTCTTAAATTTTCTTTATGTTATTTTGCAAAGCTTGCTTAAGCTCAGGTAAATGTATGTTTAAATGTTCTTGCAACTCTTTTTTTTGAACGGCTAAATCTGCATAAAAACTGGCCATTTTTCTTTCTAATTCTTCTTTCTTGCTTCTAAGAATTTGCTCTGCCTCTTCTTTAGCAGCAGCTATAGCACTTTGTTTAATTTTTTGAATTTCTTCTCTAGTGTTAATATGAATAGCTTCTAATTCATCATTCACACCTAAAACTTCTTGAGAATTTTCTTTTACTTTATTCTCATCATTTTTTATAGAATCATTTCTTTCATCCATAAATTTTAAAAGCGGCTTATACAGCATACTATTTAAAATAACTATCATAGCTAAAAAAATAGCCATAGTAGCAAGCATTATGGAAGGATGCATATCTTCAAACATAATTCTCCTTGGTTAGAATTTTCGAAGGACTATTTTACCATAAAAAAGCTAAGATTTTGGTTAAAGCTTTTCAAGCATTTTGGTTAATTTTTTAATTTTATCAATATTTTCTAAATAAATTACAAAATCATTATTTTTATTTTTGCAGTCAAATCCAAAGCGATTTAGTATTTGTTTTAATTTTTTTATTTCATCTTCAAATTCTTGATTAGGTAAGCTTTCATTATTTTTTATTTTTTTAACTATTTTTTCAGTATCTCTAACATTAAGTTTTTGACCTATTATACTATCAACCAACATTTTTTCATCTTTTTGATCTAAACCAACCAAAACTTTAGCATGACCCTGAGAAATTTTTCCAGAAGCAATCAACTCTTGAGTTCTAATATCTAAATTCAGAAGTCTTAAAGTATTTGTTATTTGAGTACGAGACTTATGAATAAGTTCTGCTAAATTCTCTTGAGTAATTTTATGAACTTGCATTAAATCCTTATAAGAATTAGCAAGCTCAATAGGGTTTAAATTCTCTCTTTGTATATTTTCAATAAGAGCCAATTCTCTAAGCTTATTCTCATCAATATCAGCAATAAAAGCTAGAATTTCTTTTTTTCCTAATGCTTTCACTGCTCTTAAGCGACGTTCCCCAGCAATTAAAATAAATTTATTATTTTTTTTAAATACAATAATAGGCTGAATAAGTCCAAATTCTTTGATAGAATTAGCAAGCTCATCTAAAGCTTCTTGATCAAAATTCTTTCTTGGCTGAAATGGATTGGGTGAAATTTGATCAATTTCTATCATAGTGCTTTGATTTTTATCAAAACCCAATTCTTTACTATAAACAGTATCCATATCACTGATTAAACTACTTAAACCTCTATCTTTATTTAACCCCATTATAATTATCCTAATATAGAATACGCCAAATTTTGATAAGCAACAGAACCTGGCGATTTAATATCATAAAGAATTATAGGCTTTCCAAAACTTGGACTTTCTGCAAGTTTTACATTGCGAGGGATCACAATAAAGTCATTTTCGTTTCCATTAATAGTAAAAAGTTGTTTTTTAAAATTTTGTTTCAAATCATCTACAACATCTTTAGAAAGATTATTTTGAGAGCTATACATTGTCGGTAAAAATCCACGAACCCTGAGTTTAGAATTAATAGTTTTTTTGATAATTTTAATTGTATTTAAAACCATAGCTACACCCTCGAGCGCATAAAATTCACACTGTATAGGGATAATTACACTATCACTTGCTGCAAAAGCATTTATAGTAATACTTCCAAGAGCAGGCGGAGAATCAATAATAATAAAATCATACTCATCAATCACTTCTTGAATTTGATTTTTAAGCAGCATTTTTTTCTCATTATTTTCACCTTTAGCAAGCTCTTGTTCTATACCTACAAGACCTATATTTGAAGGAGCTAAATGAAGTTGTGGCAATTCTGTTTTTAAAATAATATCTGAAAGCTTTTTTCTTCCTATAAAAACATGGTAAATATTATACTCATAATTATTACGATTAAAACCAAGTCCTGTAGTCGCATTAGCTTGCGGATCAACATCAATCAAAAGTACTTTTTTTTCAGCCACGGCTAAAGAAGCGGCTAAATTTACTGCTGTTGTAGTCTTTCCTACCCCACCTTTTTGGTTTGCTATTGTAATAATTTCGCTCATCTTAAACTATACACCCTTTTATCACCTAGTAAAATTGAACCATCTTCATACAAAAAAGAATTTTCAAGTGAAAAAACTTTACCTTCATGATGGACGCTAAATTTTCTTGATTTTTCAAATTCTAACATATACTTGCTAAAAATATTCTTCCATAAAATTTTTTTTTCTACTTTTTGCAAAAACTCACTCACTAAATCTTTAAGCGAAATTTCTATATCGCATAAAGCTGTATTTTGGGGTGAAAATTTGAGATTTAAACCCATACCGCCTATGATAAAATTTGAAATTTTAGCACTTATAACCCCTCCAGCTTTTTTATCATCTAAATATAGATCGTTAGGCCATTTAAGCCAAATTTTAGAACCTTTTTCTTGTAAAACTTCTTTAAGTAAATAAGCAAAATAAATACTCACAGAAGCTAAAGGTAAATCTTTTGGTAAATCTTCTTCTTTAATACAAAAAGAAAGATGTAAATTTCCTTTAGAGCTTTGCCAAGAATTTTCCCTACTTCCAACTCCATTTGTTTGTTCTAAAGCATAAATAGCAAAATTTTCATCAATCTTTCCATTGCGTATTTGCTCGCATAAAAAAAGATGAGTTGAGTCTATACTTTCAACACAAACTATCTTCACTTTTAAGCCTTTTTCCATTTAAATAAGTCCTACCATCAAGAGCTTTTTTTCCACTTTCTTGAAGTTTTTTAATACGCAAAACTCCTTGTTTGCAAGCAAGCAAAAAACTTTCTTTTTCTAATTCTAAAATTTCACCCATCCTAGCATTTTGTTTTAATTCATCCACAAGTTCAAGTTCTAAGAATTTAAGTCCATTTTCCAAGAAAACTCCAGGCCAAGGGGTAAAAGCTAGATATTTTTGATAAAGTTCTCTTGCATTTTGCAAATTTATAAGCCCATCTTCTTTTTTGATTTTTCTACAAAGCGTTGCTAGACTTTCCTCTTGTTTTTTAGGGGTAATTTTATCAAAATTTAAAAGAGTAGTGAGGATGAGCTTAGCGGCCAAATTTGCTAAAAGTTCAAAAACTTCACTTGAATTTTTATCTTTTATATCACACTCTAAGCTTTCAAGTATAGCACCTGTATCAAGCCCTTCTTCCATAAGCATGGTGCAAACTCCACTTTTTTCATCTTTGTTTAAAATCGCACTTTGGATCGGACTGGCACCACGGTATTTTGGAAGTAAAGAAGCATGCAAATTCACACAAGGTGCTAAATCCAAAATGGCTTTAGGTAAAATTTTTCCATAGGCAGCAACCACGATAAAATCAGGATTTAAATCCTTAATCTCTCTTATAATATTTTCATCTTTTAAAGAACTTGGAGTAAAAATAGGAATACTAGGATAATTTTGACTTAAAAAAGCCTTAGTATCACTTGGAGTTAAAATTTGCTTTCTACCTACGGCTTTATCAGGCTGGGTAAAAAGTGCTACGAGTTTAAAATTTTCATTTTCTACTAGTGCTTTTAAAATACAAGTTGCATAAGATGGAGTACCCATAAAAATAATTTTTTTCATTTTTTCGCTTTGTGTGAAATTAAAAGTTTTAATTATAACTTATTTGATTTTAAAAGAGAATTTAATAAATTAATCACTCAAACAAAGTTCCACCTATTTGTTTATCTTCTAATAAAAATGTCTTTGCCACACTTAAATCAAAGCCACTTGCTAAAAACATTTTTTTATTGTGTTCAAGTAAAAATTTAGCTGCCTTAAGTTTGGTTACTATACCACCCGTTCCGTGCTCACTACCTGTTTTTATGGTTGCTTGTAGCCATTCTTCTTTAATATGAGTGATTTTTTCTAAACGCTTTGCATCACTAAATTCACTAGGATTTTTATCATAAAATCCATCAATATCGCTTAAAATCACAAGCAAATCCGCATCAAAAAAATGCGTAGCATAAGCACTTAAGCTATCATTATCACCAAAGACAATTTCTTCTATAGCTGTAGCGTCATTTTCATTGATAATAGGCAAAATTCCTAAATTTATCATCATATCGATAGCATTTTTTGCGTGTTTAGTAGCTTTTCTAGAGTCAAAATCCTTACCTGTAAGTAAAATTTGTCCACCTAGTTTATTAAATTTGGCTAAAAGCTCGTTATAAACACTGATTAAAAAAGGTTGTCCAATAGCGGCTAAAACTTGTTTATTAATGAGGTTTTTTCTATCGATATCTAGTTTGGTGTGTCCTGCTGAAATAGCCGCTGAAGTTACTAAAATCACTTCATATTTTTCCATGAGTTTAGCTAAAAATGCGACTAAATTTTTAAGACGCTCAAAACTTAAAGTGTTTTCTTCGCTAATCACATGAGAACCCACTTTAACAACTATTCTTTTCATGCTTATTCCTTAAAAAATTTTTATAATTTTAGCCAAAATTTCATATAAACTAGTTATTTTTTGAAAAAATAGGGAGTGTTTGAAATTTTTAATATAAAACACTTCCTAGATTGTTAAAATTTTTATTTATTATTTCTTAAAGTTTTAATTTCTTCTAAAAGCATGAATTTAAGTTCTTTAAGTCCTGTTTTTTCAAGGCTTGAGACTTTGATTAAAAAGCTTTGCGGATTATTTATTTCTTTGAGATAATTTTCTAACTCATTAATGTTTAAAGCAATTTGCTCGGCAAATTCTTCTCCTAAATTAACACTATCACTTTTTGAAATCATGATGCCAAATTTACGCCCAAAAAGTTCATTGGAAAATTTTTCAAGTTCTTTTCTTAGTACTACAAATTGTTCTTTTAAAGGCATTTCTCTCATAGGATCTAGTACAAAAAGCAAAAAGCTCGTTCTTTCTATGTGCTTTAAAAAAGCAAGTCCTAAGCCTTTACCCCCACTTGCTCCTTCGATAATCCCTGGAATATCAGCCATTACAAAGGAATTATACTCATCTACATCCACAAGTCCAAGTTTTGGAGTAAGGGTAGTAAATTCATAATTTGCAATTTCAGGTTTTGCATTTGAAACAACGCTTATAAGGGTAGATTTTCCTACATTTGGAAAACCTACAAGTCCTACATCGGCGATAAGTTTAAGCTCAAGTCTGACTAAGCGACTTTCTCCTTTTATACCAGGTTGTGCGTAATCAGGACGTTGATTGGTGGCGTGTTTAAAATGAGTGTTGCCAAGTCCGCCTTTTCCACCTTTTAAAAAAAGCTCTCTTTGTCCTTCTTTGGTAAGATCGAGTAAAATTTCATTAGTTTGCGCATCGATAACTTGCGTTCCTTCAGGCACTATAAGTTCTAAATTTTCACCTTTTTTGCCATTTTTATTGCGTCCCATTCCACCAGCACCATTTTGTGCGCGTAATTCTCTTTTGCCTTTGAAATTTACAAGAGTGTGGGTATTATTATCACATACGAAAATAATATCACCACCATTTCCACCATCTCCCCCATCAGGGCCACCAAGTGGAACATGTTTTTCACGACGAAAACTTACAGCACCTTTACCACCATCGCCTGAAGCTAAAGTAATTTTAACACTATCAATAAACATTTAAATTGCCTTTGACTTTAAATTTATAAAGCTAAATTTGAGTAAATAAAAGAAGTTAAATTTATAAATTTAAAGTTTTCAAGACGCTAAAAAGCGTCCTAAAAACTTATGCAGGATATACAGAAACTTTTTTTCTGTCTTTGTCTTTTCTTTCGAATTTTACAAAACCATCAATCAAAGCAAAGATAGTATGATCTTTTCCCATACCTACATTGTTACCTGCATGAGTTGCAGTTCCTCTTTGGCGGATGATGATATTTCCAGCTCTAACAAACTCGCCACCAAATTTTTTAACACCTAAACGACGACCTATAGAATCGCGGTTATTTTGAGTTGAGCCTTGACCTTTCTTGTGTGCCATTCTTTACTCCTTAAGCTTTGATATCTTTTACTACAACGCGAGTAAATTGTCTTCTAAAACCGCGTTTGAGTTTAGAATCTTTTCTGCGTCTTTTTTTGTAAATCACAACTTTTTTATCTTTTCCGTGATTGATCACTTCCAAAACAACTTTTGCACCTGCTACGAAAGGCGCACCTACCTTTAATTCTTTATCATTGATAGCAAGAACTTCGCTTACTTCAATACTTGCTTTGCTTTCAGCTTCAAAGTGATCTAGTTTTAGCTCATCGCCAACACTTACTTTGTATTGCTTTCCGCTGTGTTTGATAATAGCATACATTGCTTTTCCTTATAAATTGGTAGTACCATAAAGCACCGCAATAACGGATTTAAAAGCTTTAGTGGTTTAATAAAATTTCGATTTTACAAAATTTTTCTTTAATTTTTGATGAATTTAAGAAAGGATTTAGAGTTTGAGAAAAATCAAACTCTAAAAATTTAAAAGCCTAGATTTACTCCGCCACCTTCTTGGGTTTGATAATTTGCATCACGACCTATAGTGTAGCCATTTCCACTATTGCTACCAATTAAAGGTCTACAAATATCGCCCACTTTTACACTACCTTCTGTGATTTTTGCATAAGAAAGTTTAGGGCTTGTGCGAGTGATTTCAATACTTCCTGTTTTGCTTTCTGCTCTTCCTGTATTTTCTTTTGTATAAGTATCTTTTATAACCTTCCCAAGAGCAAAACATTCATAAACATCACCTTGATTTAAGCTTTGAGAAAATACTACTTCATTGTTTTCAACGCTTGCAACTTTCAAAGGATAAATTGCATTTAAAATATCTCCTGCAATACGATTTGCAATTTGTTTGAGCGCAGCTTCATTGGCACTAAGACTATTGTCTTTAATATTAACTTTCATACTTAAAGTATTAGAAAATTTAATTTGTCTTGTAGCAAATAAAAGCACACGATAATCTACGATAACTTCAATTTCAGTTTTGCTTTTTCCTGTTAAATTGCTTGTTTTTTGTTTACCTTCAAGTCCTGAAATAGAAAACAATAAAATATAATCTGTTGCTAACACATTTTTAAGTTTATAAACTTCATCGCTAGCTGCGTCGCCACTTTTGATTAAAGCTTTTTCCATTTCATAATAGCCACTAGAATCACGGTCTAAAACATTAAATTTACGACTTTGCAATAAATCAGAAATGATTTTTTGTTGCAAAGCTGAGCCTATACCTCTTTTTGCAGCATCTGGAGTAGAATCAAAAACAGTAATACTTCTTCTATTATCTGCACTTAAACCTGGAGCTTGATACTTTTTTGTTGTTGTGGTTTTAAAAATCGTTACATTGGCTGTATATTTACCATTTGCATCTTGTTCAACACTATTGATTTCATAAGTATCAGTTCTACCTTTGGTGGCTTTTGAAATTTGCTCGCTGTAATTATCTTGTATATTTGAATCTGAATTATCAGTTGAAACGCTAGTGTTAGATTTCTTAAGAGAATTGATGCTTACTCCACTCATTTTTCCTATAGCTTCTATAATAGCATTGTTTATCGCATCTTCCCTAGTCAAGCCTGTGCCTTCGCCTGTGCTTGATTTTGTTGAAGTTGTGGTTATAACTTTAGCATTAAGACTTAGGCTTAAAAATAAGCCTAAAAAAAGAATTTTAATTATTTTCATCTTTTACCTTTAAAAATCATCCATACTATTTACAACATTAGAGCTTCTTTGTATGCTAGAAGATTTTTTAGCTTCATTTTTTGTTGCATTTGACTTTGAATTTAAAGCCTCATTTGTGTTAGCTAAATTTTCATAAGAATAAAATCTCACAGCTCATACATGTTCAATACCATTTTCACTTGTATAGCTCCATTTTTTAAGAGTACGAATACCACGAATTTTACCGCTTGCGCTTGCTTTTATTTTACTATTTACTTTATCAATAATATTTGTTATGTTTTGAGTTTGTTCTTGAGTGGAACTATCATTAACATTAATACTTTGTTTGATGATTTCCTCGTAAGTATCACCAGTTGTTCTTTCATCTTTAAGACTTAAATTTGTATTAATAAACTCTATAATAGCAGCATCAGCCATAGTAAGTGCTGTTTCTTTGGCTCTATCTTCTAAAATATTTGTTTTTTAGCATTGCTAGGATCTGCTACATAACCCCAGTTTCCATAACTTAAAATAATAGGCGCACCATTTTCATCATAAACTAAGCGAATTCCATATTCATTTAAAAAGCCTTTTGTATCTTTTGGCAGATACTCACTTATTGCCTTGCCTTTACCCTTAATAGCACTCTGTCTTGCTAGTGCCATATCTTTTGCTAATTGGCGAGTTTTATTGGAAATAACAGCAATAACACCTACATCATACTCACCCCTTCTTTGTATAATTATAGTTTGTACAGGAACAAGTCCACTCATAGAACCTATGGCATTTGTCATAGTTTTATTAAGAAATTCTTGCTTTAATAAAGTCTTTTTTCTGTCTTCGCTTAAAGAATTTGTATCTATACCTAAATCTTTTAATGCCTTATCAAGCTGAGCACCAGCTAATTGTGTAAGTTTATTTAAAATTTGATCAACCTTATCACCTTTTGGCAATTCATCAAATTCCTTAGCATTAGTAGAATTATCTGCTTCATAATTTTGAATCTTGCTTGTAGCAATTCTTCCAAAAGCATCTCTTATAAATTCGCTTTGTAAATTTAACATTGCTTTTTGATAAGCATTTTGTAAAGCTTGTGCAAATTGTGGATCAGTATCATTTACAGCAACAGTACTTTTTCCTGTATAAAAAGTTTTTTCATCTTTGGTTATACCATATTCTATACCGAAATTATCGGCAAATTCTTCAAAAAAATCTTCAATTGATTTTGGGGTAATATCCTTAGTACTTGCGTCAGACATTTCATTTTGAGTATTTATATCTTGTTGTGTAATTTCTACAGGCTGGGAACCTTGTGCATAAAGTAAACTTGCCATAACTAAAGAGCCGATAAATAATATTTTTTTCATTTCATATCCTTTTAAAAATCATAAAAAAAGCTCAAGCTAAACACTTGAGCTAAAAATTTTATTCATAAATTAATTTTTATTTTACCAAGTAACTGATTTACTAGAACCGGTTTTATCAATAGTTTGTTCATCTTCCCAATAAACTAAACCTGATGTTAAATCAGTAAGTCTTAGCAAGAAAAAGTATTCTACTTGAGTTTTACCATTGCTAAGTTTTACATTATCTTGTCTAATTTTACCCGCAAGAGAAAAATCAGGCGATACCAATGTCCCTTTTTTTGCTATGGTTTTTTGATTAAACTCATCATTATCTCTTAATTCTCTTACATCTTCACTCATGCTATCAAGTGCTCCGCCTGCAGCAACTGCTGAAGTTAGAACAAATTTACCTGATTTTCTTAATGCAGAAGTGATTTTTGCGGTGAGTTTTTCAGTATCGATTCTTTGTGGGGTATCATTCACAACCCTACCAATAGCAATAACCTTTCTTGTACCTGGTTTAATATTTGCAAAAGCAGGATCGCTTAACATACTATTTATCATAGTTTCAGCTGCACTTTCAAAATCTTGTCTATCAAGACCCAAGGTTAAAGCATCGCCTTTTTTCACCTGACTTGCCTTTCCATCTGTATAAGTTGTTTGCGCACAACCACTAAAAAGCAAAGCTCCAATAAGAGCTGTTCCTAAAATTTTTGTTTTTTTCATGATTTATCCTTCCTAAAATGAGATTAATTTTTTACTTTAATTTCTAATCTAAAATCCTTCGCTCTTGTATCAGATGCAAGTTTACGAAGAATCACCTCTTGTCCTGCTGGAATTCTAAGGGCTTGATAGTCCTCATTTAAAACATCTCTTAGCACAAAACCATCTTTATCTAACCAATCCACTTTATAAATTAAATCTTTAGCAAAAGTACTGCGTAAAATCACTTCAAATTCTAAATAACCATTGCTATTTATACGCTTTTGAAACTGTTTTACTAAACTTTTTGGTAAATTTGAACCTAAAATTACAGTATTTTGATTTGAATTTATTTGATAACTTGGTGCACAAGCACTAAGTAAAAACATTAAAATAAATAAAATAATTTTTTTCATCTTTTAGCCTTATTTTTCCATGATAGCAACACTTGCAGGTAAATACGGAGCAAAAGAACGCACTATCACAAGAGCATTTTTATTTTTATCCAATGATTTTTGAAACAAAATATTGCCTTGTGGATCTTTGATTTCTAAATTTCCGTCGTTTTCTATTATTGCTATGGCAATACTTTTTGGCAAACCTCTCCAAGAACGCACATCAGCTTTGTTGGTTGCAGCAGTTGCTACTGCTGTTGCAAGACTTAGCCATCCACCTGTAGAGTCATTATTTGCAACAGCTACATTTAAAGTGGTTTTAATTATAGTTTGAGCTAAGGCTTTAGCAATCATTACAGGCATATTTATTTTAAATTCAGTAGCGACAATATTGTCTAAATCTACAAAATCATTTGTATTTTGACCATTTATATTTAAATTTGCAAAAGAAGCTTCCCTTTTTTTCAAGGTTTGTAAAGCAATATTTGTGCTAATAATTTTTTTATCCACTATAAAAGGTAAGGTTAAAGCAAATTCATCCTTAACTACACCAAATCCATTTTCATAAACTACAAAAACATATTTTTTAGCTTTTTTGACTTTTATTTTTGTGGCATATTCTTTAAAAATTTTAGCCTCTTTTTTGATAGTTTTATTTTTTGGATAAATAATAACTACTTCTCTAAATAAATCTGCAGCTTTTCTATAATCTTTATCCATAAAGAAAAATATTGAAGCAAGGTAAGTCGCATAAGGATTTATGAAATTTTTTGTTGTATCAAATTCTTTAAATAAGTTGTCATATTGCGCTTCTATAACTTTTGAATTTTCATTCATATTTTTATCATAATTTTTATCTTCTTTTGCCTTTTCTAAATCGGCACGATTTTTTTCAATTTCTTTAGCAAAATATTCTTTTGCCTTATCTTGACGCATTAAAGCACGATTAAACTCAACTCTTGCATTTTCATAATCATCTTCTTCCATATAGTTTAGAGCTTTATATACATTAACCATAATTCTTTCATATAAAGAACCATCATAATCTACCGTATTATCATTAAGCAAGGTTGTACCAACAAATTTAGCTGCTTTAGAGCCTACATTTTCTAAATCCACATCATATTTATAAGATTCTTCCGCAGCATCAAAAAATACATTACTTTTGTTAAAATCACCACAATTTCTAGCAATCAAACCTGCATTTAATCCTGTATAAATGACATCATCATTTTTTTTAATTTTTTCTAAATTTTGATTGAAAAAATCATCACCACAATATTTTTGTGTTAAAGCATTTTCAAATGTTGTATTTTGTTTAACCTGATTAACACAGGCTGTTAAAAAAAGGCAAACAATACCTGAAAAAATCAACCCAACTTTTATCTCCATTAAATTCCTTTCTTAAAGAAAATTAAAAATGAATATTATAGCGTAGTATATACTTAAAAACTAATGAAAAAATTAACCCTAGGGAGGAAAACCTAGGGCTTGATTTAAATAAGCATAGGAGCTAATACAAAGCCTAATGCTACAGCAATTGCAATAGCTAAAACTCCTGGTATAAAGAAAGAGTGATTAAATATAAATTTACCAATTCTAGTCGTTCCTGTATCATCCATTTGCACAGCGCCAAGTAAGGTTGGATAAGTTGGAAGCACAAAAAGTGCTGAAACTGCTGCAAAACAAGCTACAAGCATATAAGAATCATGCGGATTTGCTGCTGAAATTCCTAAAGCGGTGATAATTACAGGTACAATGGCCTTTGCGGTTGCTGCTTGAGAATATAAAAGCATACTTGCAAAGAAAAACGCAACTGCTAACATTGCAGGAGTTTGTTTTACCCAATCACCTGCTACCTCTTTAATAGCAGCCTCATATCCTGAAACAAAAGTATTTCCAAGCCATGCTACACCAAAAACACAAACACAAGCAGTCATACCGCTTTTAAATACACTAGTGTCAAGAATTTTACCTGGTTCAACTTTACAAAGCCAAGTGATCAAAGTTGCTGCAGTAAGTAAAAAGCTCATAATAGCTGCATCTCTTGGAACCACAACAGGATCAATCCATTTAATATTGCTTGAAATTGCGGTTGCATAAAGTACAACTGCCAAAACAGTGATCAAGAAAATTCCTACTGAAAGTTTAGCACCTGGTTTATCTTCACCATGTAAAATAGATCTTGCATCTTTAACAAGTCCTGCTTTTAAGCGTTCTTGATAAACGCTATCTTTGCTTAAATCCATAGGAGTGATTAAACTCACTATAAAAGCTGCAAGTATGCAAGCTATAAAAGTTGTACTGATCCAAATTCCAATTAAAGTTGGATAATTCCATCCAAGCGGCTCTAAAACGCCGCTCATATAAACCACAGCTGCACTCACAGGAGAAGCAGTGATTCCAATTTGCGAAGA
Source organism: Campylobacter sp. CFSAN093229 (assembly GCF_011068225.1). Lineage (NCBI taxonomy): Bacteria > Pseudomonadati > Campylobacterota > Epsilonproteobacteria > Campylobacterales > Campylobacteraceae > Campylobacter > Campylobacter sp. CFSAN093229. The sequence goes on from NZ_JAAMXB010000013.1 coordinate 26,767, forward strand.
AACAACCATTAACGAAAGCGGAACACTAGGTTTTATGTTTTGAGATTTTGCAACATCGACTACAACAGGCATTAAAGAAAATACTGCATTTCCTGTTCCTGCTAAGATTGTAAGCAACCATCCACAAGCTGGAGCTAAATAATTTATAAATTTAGGGCTTGATCTTAAAATTTTTTCTGTCACCCTTACCATATAATCAAGTCCACCTGCTTGTTGCATAGCAGAAATTGCTGCAATAGCTGCAGCAATAATTAAAATAACATCCCAAGGAATATTACCAGGTTTCATACCTAAAACAAGTCCTAGTATAACTACACCTAATCCTCCAGCATAACCTATAGCAATACCGCCTAGGCGAATACCGATAAAAATCGCCCCAAAAAGGACGATTACTTGCAAAATTATCATTATATCCATATTAAAATCCTAAATGCTAATTTAGCTTCTAAGTGCTATTTTTTAGCTTCCATGTGAGGATTTAGCATATTTGATGGAGTTAAAATTTCATCAATTTGTTCTTTACTTAAAAGCCCTCTTTCAAGTACAATATCAGCCACTCTTTTTCCAGTGTTCATTGCCTCTTTAGCTATAGAAGCTGAATTTTCATAGCCAATATAAGGATTTAAAGCTGTTACTATACCTACTGAATTATAGACAAAGTCTGAACAAATTTTTTCATTTGCAGTAATACCATCTATACATTTATCAGCTAAAGTATACATTGCTTTTTCTAGCATTACAATAGAATTAAATAAGCTATACGCTGCAACTGGTTCAAAAACATTAAGTTGTAATTGTCCACCCTCACAAGCAAAAGTTACAGTTACATCTGCTCCAATAACAAAATAACAAACTTGATTAACTACTTCAGGAATAACAGGATTTACCTTACCTGGCATGATAGAACTACCTGGTTGCATTTTTGGAAGATTAATCTCATTAAGACCACATTTTGGACCACTGCTTAAAAGTCTTAAGTCATTACATACTTTAGAAAGTTTTGTTGCAACACGTTTTAAAACACCTGAAATTTGTACATAAGCTCCCGTATCTTGAGTCGCCTCGATCAAATCCTCAGCCACAGTATATTCAAAACCTGTCACTTCTCTTATTTTTCTTTCTACAACCTTCGGATAATCAGGATGAGAATTAATTCCCGTTCCAATAGCAGTTCCACCCAAATTGATCTCTAAAATTAATTTTCTAGCTTCTAATACTCTTTGTATATCTTCGCCTATCATTACAGCAAAAGTTTTAAATTCACGACCTAAAGTCATAGGTACAGCATCTTGCAGTTGGGTTCTACCCATTTTAAGAACATCTTTAAATTCTTCAGCTTTTCTCTCATAAGCTTTTTTTAGATGTTCCATAGCTTTTGCCAAATCACTTAAATAATCATGCAAGGCAAGGTGTAAAGCTGTAGGATAAGCATCATTAGTACTTTGACTTAAATTAACATGATCATTTGGATGAAGATATTGGTATTCACCTTTTTTATGACCCATAAGTTCAAGTCCTATGTTTGCTATAACTTCATTAGCATTCATATTTGTACTTGTTCCAGCACCTCCTTGGATCATATCTACTACAAATTGATCATAATATCCGCCTTCTAAAATTTTATCGCACGCTTTAATAATCGCATCTTGGATATTTTTATCCAAAAGACCTAATTCATGATTTGCCATAGCTGCAGCTTTTTTTACTCTAGCCAAAGCTCTAACAAAGCGAGGAAAATCTTTTAATCTATCATGAGAAATATCAAAATTTTCAACAGCTCTAAAAGTTTGCACTCCATAATAAACCTCATCAGAGATTTCTAATTCCCCAATAAAATCATGTTCTTTTCTTGTTCCCATTTTGAACCTTTCATAAAAGTATTTTAATTTAAAATCAAAAATTTTTGATTTAAATCATAAAATAATGATATTGCATTTTTAGTTAATAATTGGTTAATAAGAAAACTACTTTCAAATACAATAAATTAAGTATTTTTATATCCTATTATGTCTTTATATTTAATTTTTATTAATATAAAAAATTTTATTTACTTCAAAAAAAATTAATATATTTTTGCAAGCTTTTTTGTTAGAATAAAATTTTTAATAATTTAAATAATTAGGGATAATATGGAAGAAATTACAATAAACATAGATAAGATTAAAATAAATGATGACTGGAAAGAATTTTTAAGAGACGAATTTCAAAAAAAATATTTTCTAGAAATCAAAAAACAATACCTAAATGCGATTAATCAAAATATAATTATTTATCCGCCTGCAAATTTAATCTTTAATGCTTTTAATTTATGTCCTTTAAAAGAAATTAAAATTATTATCCTAGGACAAGATCCTTATCATCAACCAAATCAAGCAATGGGGCTTAGTTTTTCGGTTCCAAAAAATGTAAAAATCCCACCAAGCCTTAAAAATATTTTTAAAGAATTGCAAAATGATTTAAACATCACTCCAGCAAAAAGCGGAGATTTAAGCTCTTGGGCAAAACAAGGAGTTTTGCTCTTAAATTCTATTCTTAGCGTTGAAGCAAATAAAGCAGCTAGCCATAGTTCGTGGGGTTGGCAAGAATTTAGTGATGCTATAATACATAAATTAAGCAATGAAAAATCAGGACTTGTTTTTATGCTTTGGGGAAATTACGCAAAAAGCAAGGAGATTTTGATTGATAATACTAAGCATTTGATTTTAAAAGCAGCCCACCCAAGCCCTTTAGCTAGAACAGGATTTTTAGGTTGTAAGCATTTTTCAAAGGCTAATGAATTTTTAAAAAAAGTTGGTAAAATTCCTATAGATTGGAAAATAGTTTAAAAAATTATTTTAAATTTTAATAAAAATATTAAAATATATTTATTTATTTAAAAATAAATCATATTTCTATGAAATATATTGTAATAAAATAACTCAAAAATTAATTCTTAAGGAGAAAAATGAAAACCATTGGTATTATAGGCGGAATGAGTTTTAAAAGCACTATTACTTATTATAAAACAATAAATCAAGCTATAAATGATAAATTAAAATCTTTAAATTCTGCAAAAATTTTACTTTACAGTGTTAATTTTGAAGAAATAGAAAATTTACAAAGCCAAGATAAATGGCAAGAAGCTGCACAAATTTTGACTCAATGTGCTAAAAAATTAGAACTTGCAGGGGCTAATTTTATAATAATTGCAACTAATACTATGCATAAGGTTTTTGATGAAATTCAACAAAATATAAATATCCCTATTTTGCATATTGCAAAAAGTTCTGCTAAGGCTTTAAAACAAGAAAACATACAAAAAATTGGTTTATTGGGTACTAAATACACAATGACTCAGGATTTTTATAAAAAAATGCTGATTGAAGAAAATATTAGCGTTATTACTCCTAGTGATGAAGATATAAAAATCGTTAATGATATTATTTTTAATGAGCTTTGCAAAGGTAAAATCAAGCAAGATTCTAAAGAAAAATATTTAAATATTATAAATAAACTACAAGAAAAAGGGGCAAAGGGAGTGCTTTTAGCTTGCACTGAAATTGGTTTATTAATATCCAAAAATGATACAAATATTAAAATTTTTGACACAAGCCTTATTCACGCCCTTGATGCTGCCAATGAAGCTTTAAAAGATTAATTTTTCTTTTTTGGTATAGGGCAAAATCCTAGCGGGCAAGCTTGTTTGCCTGTTAAAACCCTAATAGGACAAACTTTAAATATCGCCGTAAGCAATGGGATAAGCCCCGCTAATGCAAAAAACGATGAATAATAAATTCCCGCAGCAAAAATAAGTAATGCTATAATAATTCTTAAACTTCTTTCTAAATTTGACATTTTTCTTCCTTTGTTTTAAATTGTAAAAGAAGTATAATAAAAATAAAAATTTATTTCAGTGATAAAGTCACTTAAGAAATTTTAGGAGTTTTTATAGATAAAAAAGAAATTATTAGCAATTTTTTTAAAGATTATAACTTAAATCAAGAAAATTTAAATTTAATAATACAACAAGCATATTTTAAAAAGCTTCCTAAAGATGTAAATGTCTTAGCAGATGAATGTTTGGGCTTTGTGATTGTTTTAAGTGGAAATTTTAGAGCCTTTATTATGTCAAATACGGCTAAAGAGATTACTATTTTTGAATTAAACAAAAATGATGCTTGTATGATGTGTCAAGATTGTGTTTTTGAAAAAATTGCTTATAATATTTTTATTCAAAGTACCCAAGAATGCGAAATTTTAATAATACCAAAAGAGCTTTTTACTATGTTAAAAGATAAGTATCCTAAAATTTATGATTATGTTTTAAAGCTTATGGCTATGCGTTTTAATGCTTTAGTAAATATTTTAGAACAAGCCCTTTTTACTCCGCTTAGTGTAAGATTGAATGAATTTTTAAAAGCAAAAGCTAAAAATAAAATAATTAGCCTTTCGCATGAAGAAATTGCTTTACATTTGGGCAGTTCAAGAGAGGTTATCTCAAGAATTATTAAAACGATGCAAAAAGAAGGTTTTATTCAACAAAATCGTAAAGAAATTATAATTTTAAAAGATTTATGATTAAAAGATGCCCAAAAATGGGCAAATTGCAATATTTTGAAAAGATTTATACTTATATCGGTTTAAATCTTATCTTGCTTTATAGTTTGCTATCTTTTTCTAATTGATTGATATTTAGCATTATAAATTTATAGCTTAGATAAATTACTAAAGGCCAAGCCAATAAAAACAAAGCATGTAACATTTTTTCTCCTTAATATGCGTGATCATCGTTTGCGATTTCTTCGCGTGTGATTTTTACTTTATCCATTGCATTCCAAACATAGATAATATAAGCTAAAACAAAAGGTACAAGTAAAGATACATAAGCCATGACGCTTAGAGTATAATAGCTTGAACTTGCATTTTTTAAAGTTAAAGAACTTTGCAAATCACTTAAAGATGGGTAAAAAGCACTTTGACCTAAACCAATGCTTGATAATAAAGCAAAAACCGTTAAAACCGTTCCAAGTCCTAGGGTAAAAATAGCTTTAGAGCAACCTTTTGCTCCTTGAACCATACCTAAAAGCACTAAAATCACACCGATAGCAAGCAAGATAGCAAAAATCATTTGATTTAAGAAATTATATAAATACAAATTCGCACTCATGCTTACAACTCCATTGGCATCTACGCTAAAACCATCTTTTAAAAAAATCCACGCTAAAAAACCTAAGAAAAAAGGTAAAAATAAAATACTATTGATCATAAGTTTTTTCATAGCTCTTATTTTGATATTCTCATCATTGATATTGTTCATAAAATACGCTGCGCCTAAAAGTCTTGCTAAAAATACCAAAGCTAAGCCTAAGAGATAATTAAAAGGATTGAGTAAAAGTTCTAAGCCGTGCAAAGGATTTTGCCAAGAAACAAAATTATGCTCATTTAAGATAAATTCAGAACCACTAAAAAAGCTACTTACTGCAACTCCGATTAAAAACACACCTAAATATCCATTGATTTTAAGAAAAATTTCATAGGTTTTAGAGCCATAAACATTATTTTCTTTTTTGCGATATTCATAAGCCACAGCTTGTAAAATAAAACAAAATAAAATACAAAGCCAAGCCCAATAAGCTCCACCAAAACTTGTACTATAAAAAAGTGGAAAAGCTGCAAAAGCTGCTCCGCCAAAAAGTACGAGAGTTGTAAAACCAAGCTCCCATTTACGCCCTAAAGAATTGACTAGCATGGTTTTTTCAAGCTCATCCTTGCTAAGCTCATTGATTAAAGTCTGTCCACCTTGGACAAAAAACATAAAAACTAAAAGTCCACCGAGCAAACTTAAAATCAACCACCAATAAATTTGCAAACCTTCAAGTTCTAAACCAAAAAACATTATTTTTCTCCTTTGCCCATAAGTGGAGTATGTCCTGCATATGCGTCAAAACCTTTTTTAATCTGAGTAAGTATGATTTTAACTTCTGCAATCAATAAGGCTGTAAAAAGCACTGCAAAAATCCAAAATGAAATTTGAACATTGACTTTTCCAAGTTGTGTTGCTGCGATATGTACGGGAAGTAAGTCTTGAATTGCCCAAGGTTGTCTGCCTACTTCAGCAACAATCCAGCCTGCTTCAGCGGCGATATAACCCAATGGAATGGATAACAAACACACCCAAAGTACTTTTCTAAATTTCTCAATATCATTTGCCATAGTAAGATAAAGTGTAACGATGAAAAGTAAAAAGAAAAAACTTCCTAAAGCAACCATGATGTGAAAGCTATAAAAAGTTAAAGCCACAGGCGGAATAGTATCACTTGGTTTTTCTAAATATCCATAACCAAAATCTTTAAAATGAGTTTCTAAAATGGATTTGTGATTTGCCATAGCTATTGTATCATTGTTTTCTTTAGCAAGTTTATAGTCTTTTAGAGCTTGTATAGCGATTTTTCCTCTATCGATACGATTTTGCATAGGTTCTATACCTTTGCTTTCATTTCCATAGATCAAATCTTCAATTCCTGGAACAAAAGAATTTGGATCACGGTTTCCTAGTATAGAAAGAGCGTAAGGTATAGTAATGTCAAATAAAAACACACTTTCGTTATTGTCTATGGTTTTTTTAGGGTTTAAAATTCCAAAAGGCACAAGCCCTGCACGATGTTCGCCTTGATAAACCCCTTCCATAGCTGCAAGTTTCATAGGTTGAGTTTGAGTTACACGATAAGCACTTTCATCTCCACTGAAAAATAAAAAGATTGAACAAACCAAACCAAAACTAGCTCCTACAACTAAGCTTTTTTTAGCCTCTATAATATGGCGTCCCTTTAACATAAACCAAGCTGAAATTCCCATTACAAATAAAGCTGAAATCACATAACCACTGCCTATGGTATGTAAAAATTTTGAAATAGCCACAGGAGAAAGTGCTACTTCAAAAAAGCTTTGCATTTCATTTCTTGCTGTATCAGGGTTAAAGCTCATTCCTACAGGATATTGCATCCAACCATTTGCCACTAAAATCCAAAAAGCAGAAAGATTGCTTCCTATAGCCACACACCAAGTTGAAAGTAAGTGAAAACCCTTACTTACTTTATCCCAGCCAAAAAACATAACTGCAAAAAAAGTAGCCTCTAAAAAAAATGCCATAATACCTTCAATCGCCAAAGGTGCACCAAAAATATCTCCCACAAACCAGCTATAATTTGCCCAGTTTGTTCCAAATTCAAATTCCATTATAATACCTGTAGCTACACCGATAGCAAAATTTATAGCAAATAATGAAAGCCAAAATTTGGTGATTTTTTTCCATCTTTCATTTTTAGTTTTTACATAGATAGTCTCCATGATAGCAATGATAAAAGATAAGCCTAAGGTTAAAGGCACAAACAAAAAATGATAAAGTGCAGTTAAAGCAAACTGCGCTCTTGACCAATCAACGCTATTAAGTTCGTTCATTTATTTTCCTTCGAGTGTAAGATTTTTGAGTACAAAAGTGCTTTTTTCTTTGTCGCTTTTAAAAATAGAATTAAAATTTACATCAAAAACAAAAAGTTTTAAAATCACAAACATAACAAAAAGTTTGATAAAGATAATTTTCCAAAGGGTCTTTCCAAGAGTTAAATTTTTAAAACCTTCTTTGTAAAAATTAAAAATTTGAGAAATACTAAAATATAAGTGTTTAAGATGCATGTAAATTCTACCTTTAAAAACAACAAAATAAAACATTTTAAGAAGCGGAAAATTATAATGAAAATTATGTTATTATTTTCTTAAAAAATTTAAATACATAATCAAGGTTTTTAATGCAAAAAATTAAAGTTTTTATTTTTTTTATGATTTTTTTCTTTAATGCATGTTCTTCTAAATTTTGAAAATGTAAATCCTTTGGGGCGTTCATTTGGAGAATTTGAAGATACTAATTCTTTTTCTTTAAAACTAGGACTTGAACCTATTTTTCCTACCAATCAAGAAATTCCAAGTTTAATTAGCAATGCTGATTTAGTACTTATTACTCCTATTTACCCCACCTTTAACTAGTAGCATCAACAATAATGCAATAAGACAACTTGCAAGTGGAGCAAACCCCTTAGATATCTTAATGATACAAGAAATAGGAACTTTACTAAGAATAGCCACTCCAATAGGACGCCATGTGCAACAAAGTGGAACGCCTATTGATGAATATGAGTAGAATTTGAGGACTCTTTCAAGACCTGATAGGGTTTTTAATTTATTATTCTCGCGTTGATGTAGGAGCTAATCGTGTAAATTTAGCTATAGTTTCAAGGCCCATTATAGGAATTCGCGATGGAAGTGATGCTTTTTTCAATATCTATGCTTTAGCCAATGGAGGAACAGATGTAGGAGTAATTATCACAGCCCGTAAATACACATTTTGTAAATATACCTCAAGCTAACTGGATGATAGCAGGGGATTTTAACCGTGATCCTTCTACTATAAACAAATACAGTGGATAGAGGATTAGCAAATAAAATTAGAGTGGTTTTTCCAACTAGTGCAACTCAAGCAAACGGAGGGGCTCTTGATTATGCAATTACAGGAAATTTAAACAGACAACAAGCCTATACTCCACCACTTTTAGCTGTGATTTTGATGCTTGTAAGTTTAAGATCATTTTCCAGTTAATTTTAGAAAATTTTAGGACATTTAATATGAAAAAATATGAAAAAAATTGTTGCTTTATTTTTTATGTTTATAACTTTAGCCTTTGCAACTCCTACTGGAGATTTGAAAGATTTTACCGAAATGGTTTCTATAAGAAGCTTGGAAACGGGAATTTTTTTAAGCGCCTTTAGAGATATCTCAAAAGATCCTATTGATCAAAATTGGAATATTAAAGAAATTGTTTTAAGCAATGAGTTAAAACAAAAAGATAAATTAGCTAATGAACTTCCTTTTGGTTATGTGCAATTTACAAATCCACAGGAAAGCGATCTTTGTTTGGCCATTCTAGAAGATGGAACCTTTGGAGCAAAATCTTGTCAAGATAATCTAAAAGATAGTAAACTAGAAACTGTATTTTCTATAATGCCAACAACAACTTCAGCTGTGCAAATTTGTTCTTTAGTTTTGGAATCTGATGAATGTATGGTAACTTTTTAATCCAAATATTCCTACACAAAAACGCTTTAGAATAGCCCCTTGCACCTTAGATCCTAATTTTTTATGAAGTAAACGAACTAATGATTATAACTCCATCTTTAACAGCTTCTACCCCTTTAGAATAAGATTTTTTCTTGTTCTATTTTTATATTTATTTAATATTTATGATATTACAAAAATACACAAAATAATCAATAACAACACAATATAATTTACTTTACTCTATAATTTTTTTATTTTAATTTAATTTTTTGTTACAATAAATTTATACATAAATAATTATCAAGGAGGAAAAATTGGAGCAAATTTTAACATGGCAACAAGTTTACGACCCTTTTTCAAACATTTGGCTAAGTGCTTTAGTGGCATTTTTACCTATACTATGTTTTTTAGTTTGTTTGGTTGTTTTAAAACTTAAAGGTTATCAAGCAGGTTTTTTAACTGTTATACTTGCTACTTTGGTAGCTTTATTTGCCTATAAAATGCCTTGGAATTTAGTGGGCGCAAGTTTTATTCAAGGCTTTACAAATGGTATGTGGCCTATAGCTTGGATTATCATTGCGGCAATCTTTCTTTACAAACTTTCTATCAAGTCGGGTTCTTTTGAAATCATTAAAAAAAGCGTGATGAGCATTACTCCAGATCATAGAATTCAAGTGATTTTAATAGGTTTTTGTTTTGGTTCATTTTTAGAGGGTGCTATAGGTTTTGGTGGCCCTGTGGCTATAACTGCTGCACTTTTAGTAGGACTTGGTTTGCGTCCTTTGCAAGCTGCAGGACTTTGTCTTATCGCAAATACCGCTCCTGTTGCTTTTGGTGCGGTGGGAATTCCTATTATTGCTATGGCAAATCTTGTCGGCATAGAACAGCATTCAGTTTCTGCTATGGTAGGTAGAATGCTAGTTCCTTTAAGTCTTGCTATACCTTTTTTCATAGTTTTTTTAATGGATGGATTTAAAGGCGTTAAAGAAACTTTTCCAGCTATTTTAGTTGCGGCACTAAGTTTTACAACTACTCAATTTTTAAGCTCAAATCACTTAGGAGCAGAATTACCTGATATTATCTCAGCTGTAGTTTCTTTAGCGGTTACAACTGTATTTTTAAAATTTTGGAAACCAAAAAATATTTTTAGATTTGATAATGAAAGCAATTTCACTCAAGATAACACTCTAAGCTTTAATCAAATTTTAAAAGCTTGGTCGCCTTTTATTTTACTCATTGTTTGTATTATCATTTGGACACAACCTTGGTTTAAAGCTCTCTTTGATAAGGATGGAATTTTAAGCTATACAAGCATTACTTTACAATTTAGCAATATCACAACTGGAATTTTAAGCCCTTCTATCACAGGCATAGGAGAAGCTAAGCCTTTATCTTTGGCTTTAGGCATAGATTTAATCAATGGAAAAACCGTAGCTCAAGCAGGAACAGCGATTTTGCTTGCAGCTTTTTTAAGTATAGCTATTTTAAAAATCAAAGCTGAAGATGCAGCAGAATGCTTTTGGGCTACTTTAAAAGAAATGGCTATACCTTGTATCACCATAGGTTTAGTTGTGGCTTTTGCTTTTATTTCTAAAAATAGTGGTATGAGCACTACTTTAGGGCTTGCTTTTGCACATACAGGTGATGCTTTTTCTTTCTTTTCACCAATCATTGGCTGGATAGGGGTATTTTTAACAGGCTCTGATACAAGTGCTAATTTACTTTTTGGAACCTTGCAACAAGTAAGTGCTCAAAAACTAGGTGTTAGTGAAGCTTTATTTTTAGCAGCTAATTCAGTAGGTGGGGTCGTTGGAAAGATGATCAGTCCACAAAGCATTGCTATAGCTTGCGCAGCAGTTGGACTTGTAGGAAAAGAATCTGATCTTTTCAAATTCACATTAAAATATTCTGTAGCTTTTATTGTTTTAATAGGAATTTGGACTTGCATTATAGCTTTTTTCTTACAAGGAATCATCCCTGAAGTTATAGTGAAATAATTAAAAATTTAAGTTTTATTTCAACAAATATTCGTTTTTAGAATATTTGTTGGAAATTTTACTTTGCTTTTATTTTTACAGGATTAGAATATTTATCCTAAATTATCCCAAAAGGAGAGATGATGAAAAAGGTGTATTTTTACGCCACATGCTTAGGAAGTGCTGCTATGCAACAAAGCGTTTTAAATGCAATAAAACTTTTAAGGCGTGAAGGTATTGAAGTGATTTTTAAAAAAAATCAAACCTGTTGCGCTCAACCTTCTTTTAACTCAGGTTATTTCGATGAAAGTCGTGAGATTGCTTTATATAATGTGGATTTATTTGATAAAGATTACCCCATCGTTGTGCCAAGCGGATCTTGTGCGGGTATGATGAGTCATGACTATAAAGAACTTTTTAAAAACAAACCTGAATTTTCTAAAGTCAAAGATTTTAGCTCTAGAGTCATAGAACTTTCACAATACCTTGATGAAGTTTTAAAAGTAGATTATGAAGATAAAGGTGCACCTATAAAAGTAACTTGGCATTCTAATTGCCATGCTTTAAGAGTGCAAAAAAGCATACAAGCGAGTAAAAATCTTATCAAAAAACTAAAAAATGTAGAATTAGTAGAACTTCAATACGAGGAAGAATGTTGTGGTTTTGGCGGAACTTTTTCAGTAAAAGAGCCTGAAATTTCAAATGCTATGGCAAGAAGTAAAATTAAAGATATACAAAATAGCGGTGCAAAATATCTCATCAGTGGCGATGGGGGTTGTCTTTTAAACATAGATGGCACAATGAAAAGAATGGGTTTAGATATAAAAGGCATACATTTATATGACTTTTTACTTAAACGTTTGGAAGGAGAAAGACTATGAGTCAAAAAATTCCTCACGAACAAATCGTTCAAATTAAACTCAATGACAAGCAAATGCAAGAAAATTTAATGACTGCCATGCATACTTTACAAAAAAATAGACTCAATGTTATTAATGCTAGATTTAAAGACTGGCAGGGTTTAAGAGCTAAAGCTAAACAAGCTAAAAACAATGCCTTAATGAGTTTAGAAGAAAGGCTTTTAGAATTTGAAAAAAATGCTACAAAAAATGGCATTAAAGTGCATTGGGCAAGTAGTGATGAAGATGCCTGTGAAATCGTCTATGAAATCATGAAAGAAAAAAATATTACCAAGCTTTTAAAAGGTAAATCTATGGCAAGCGAAGAAATAGGCCTAAATCACTACCTAGAAAAAAAAGGTTTAAAAGCTATAGAAACCGATCTTGGAGAGCTTATTTTACAGCTTAATGAAGAGCCTCCTTTACATATAGTTGTACCTGCTATACATAGAAACCGCCATGAAATCGGAGAAATTTTCAAAGAAAAATTAGGAGCGAATTTAGAAAACAATGAACCTGAAAGTTTAAATGCGGTAGCTAGAGAGCATTTAAGAAAAGATTTTGAAGGCTTAAAACTTGGACTTAGTGGGGTCAATTTTGCCATGTCAAGAGAAGGAGCTTTTTGGCTTATAGAAAATGAAGGAAACGGTAGAATGTGCACTACAGCACCTGATATTCATATCGCACTTTGCGGCATAGAAAAAGTCATGGAAAGCTTTGAAGATGCGGCTACTATGGTTTCTTTACTCACTCCTTCAGCCACAGGACAATTTATACCAACTTATAATAATATCATTACAGGCCCTAGAAAAAATGGGGATTTAGATGGTCCTAAAGAAGTGCATGTGATTTTATTTGATCACAATCGCTCTAAAATGTTAGCTCATGAGGATTATTATGAGGCTTTGCGTTGTATTCGATGTGGGGCTTGTATGAATTTTTGCCCTGTTTATGATCAAATCGGCGGACATGCCTATCAAACCACTTATCCAGGACCTATAGGAGAAGTAATCAGTCCTAATATTTTTGGTATAGATCATACAGGAGATATTTTAAATTTCTGTTCACTTTGTGGGCGTTGTTCTGAAGTTTGTCCAGTGCAAATTCCTTTGGCTGATCTTATTCGCAAATTAAGATGTGATAAAATAGGACAAGGTAAAAATCCACCTTTAGGAGCAAATAATGTTCATCGCAATGCCTTAGAAGCCTTTGCTTTTAAACAATTTAAAAATATCGCAACCAATGGCAATAAATGGCGTTTTTCACTTTCAAAAGCACATTATTTCAACTGGACGGTACAAAATTTCGCAAGCGTTTTACCTGTGATTAAAAAATGGCACGCTTTTAAAGAATTACCTCAAATTAAAATGGATCTTTATAAAGAAGTGCAAAAACTAGAAGGAGTAAGCTATGAGTAAAATCGATGAAATTTCAAGCAAAAGTAAAGCAAGTATTTTAGAACATCTTAAAAAAGCTTACAAAGAAACAACGTTCACACGCATTGAAAGTATAGATCCTGTAGAACATATCCAAACCACCCAAGATATGCTTGCAGAAATGAAACAAAAAATGAATGATAACAAATACATCGTTGAAAATGCTACAAAAGATACCTTAGAAGAAAAAATCAATGAAATTATCGCAAAATATGACTTTAAAAGTATGATTTATGGGCTAGATTTAAATTTAAATTTAGAACAAATCAAAGCAGAAAAAAAGATTTGCTTTGATAAAGAAATCGAAAATTTAAGATCTGAGGTTTTTCATAGTGATTTTTCCATCATTCATGCAAGAGCAGGGGTAAGCTCTCACGGAGTTGCACTTGTACCTTCAAGCAAAACTCAACCTAGAATGCTAAGCCTTGCACCTAAACTTTGTATAGTGCTACTTAAAAAAGAAAATGTTGTTAAAAGTCTTAGCGAGGCTTTAAATTTGGTAAAAAAAGAAAATGAAATCTTACCTACTAATATCTTATTTATAGCAGGGCCTTCAAGAACAGCAGATATAGAACTTATCACTATTTTTGGTGTTCATGGGCCACAAATTGCACATATTATTATTTACTGATTCTATACTAGAATCAGTAAGTCTTAATTTTTAATATTAATTATATATATTTTTTATATTATACAAATATAAATAAAATAAATAATTTTCAATTAATAATATTTTAATAAAATATAATATTTCACTCAAATATATGAAATTAATTTTAAATACAAAAATTAAAGAAGGTGCTTTTGGATAAACTAATTCCAACTTGGAATGAAAAATACAGTATTCATGACACAATGATTGACATTCAACACCAAAAACTTTTTGAACTTGCAGCAAAAATAGAAAATATGGTTTATAAATTTGTTCAAAGAGATGAGTTAAAAGAAATTTTAATAGAACTTTTTAACTATAATAAAAGAACATTTTAGCAACGAAGAAGATTATATGCAATAAATTCATTATCCTTGTTTAAATGAACACAAAATCATGTATAAAATATCATTCATGATATGTCTTATCTTATACAAAACATAAAAACCACTAATGATTTAAAAGAGAAGCTTTACACAGTTTCTAAAAAATTGCTTTTAGAACATATACTCTATGAAGATATGAAAGTTGAACAATACAGAAGATCTTCTTTAGCTTCTGAAGATGATGGGGGAGGTAAGCTTTGAAGAAGTCAAAGAAGAAAAAGATGATGAAAATGCAGTTTATCTTTATACATGTGAATGCGTAGGACAAATGCATGATGTACCTTTTGGAATTCATCAAAAATTCAACTTAAGGGTGTAAAATTTAAATGTAAAAAATGTAAAGAAGCCATACAGTTTTATAAAAAATATTCAGAAAATTTCTAATTAACTATTTATGCGTTAAAATAATAAATAAAGTATAAGTTAGTCAAAGAAGGAAATTTAATGGATAAAAAATAAAATATTTTATTTTGGATAAATTTGACTATTCCTATCCTATACTAACCAAAGATACAAAATGCTCATTTTGTGAAAATTTTTTCCCAATAGAATATAGCTCAAACTTAAAAACAATAGAAAAAGAATGTCCATTTTTCAATAATAAAATGGACATTAAACTTAAAAACTAAGCCTTAGTTTTACTTACAATATTAATAATATTTGAAGCTACTTCATCAGCAAGCTCTAAATGAGAAGTAAAGCCTACACAAGAACAATTAATCTCGCCTAAAACATATTTATCATTGCCCTTTTCATCAGTATCTAAAATAAAATCAGCCGTCCAAATCAATGGTAAGTCGTAATTGCCTAATCTTTCCCTTACCTTAGGAAGCTCGCCTAAAAACATATCCACCAAAGTTTTCCAATCTTCTGGCTTATCATAACGATATTTTGCCCCACTAAAAAGCGTAGCAGAAAAAGCATCGGCATCTTCGGCTGGTTTTTTATGTACTACATTTACAGGAGTGTTATAAAGCATTAAAAGTCTGATTTCACCTTCTTTAATGCGCGGTAAAAAAGTCTATCCACAAGCATACCATTATCACCTATGATATATTGCTCACAAAAATCCATAAATTCCCCAAGCTCTCTATGTTCTACATGATTATCCTTAGCTTCCGTACACTTGATTTTTGTGTTTAAAGGCAAACTATCTCCACTAACGCTACCCTCTACACTCACACGCCAAATTCCCTCTCCTGTAGAACCACGATTTTGCTTTAAAACCCTTTCACCTTTAGCCAAACTTTTTGGAAAATTTTCTTTAAAAGTCTTAATATCATAGTAAGCATAAGTATCGCTTGGAACAAGATCAGTATCTGCTAATTTTGTAAGTGCATCTTTAGCACCATAACCTATCATAGCATCAGGATGAGGCATACCTACAAGCTTATCAGCACAAAGTTTTCTTAACATATCAAAATACTCATTTTCTTCTTTAAGATTGCCAGGATTGATGCGAGAAACATAACCATCAAAATTTTCTTTCACATATTTGTAAATTTCATCTTTTTTACTCACTTCAAAAAAAATCACTCAGCATTCCAACCCTTAGCTTTTAAGGCATTTACCATAGGTATAGTATCTTTTCTATAACCATCTTCACCTTTATCACTCCCACCTTTAACTTCAAAAAAAACAATATTTTTTTTCATTATTTTACTCCTTATCTAAAATATAAATAATTATTGCATAAAAATATTACAAAAATTAAATAAAAATATTTATATATTTTATCTAGCGTTTATAAAACTGCTATTAGCCTTATAAGCGATTTCGATTAAGCTTTTACTTATCAAGTTTGATGCTTGTCCTTCTAGGCGGTTAAGAAATTTATCAATCTTATTTTCTTCTTTCCAAACGGGATTTGAAACATTAGCAAGTTTTTCAAGCTCCTTTTTAGCATTTTCATAATTACTAAGCTCATCTATAAGACCAAGCTCCTTAGCCTTGGCAGCTAAAAACACTCTTGCATTTGCCCATTGATCTTTTTTGTTAAGATCTAATGCTCTTTCCTTAGCAACAAAACCTGTAAAAAGATCATAACTTTGATCAATTAAACCCTGTAAAAAATTTCTTTCATTCTCATTCCAAGCTCTTGCAAAAGTTCCAGCACTTTTAAATTCACCTGCTTGAATAGTTTGTTCTTTAATACCGAGTTTATTAGCCAATCCACTTAAATCAGCTCCTTGCATAATCACACCGATAGAGCCTATAAAACTTGCCGGATTGGCTAAAATTTTATTTGCTCCAACTCCTGCTAAATAACTTCCACTTGCCATAGTTCCGCTTGCATAGACAAGCACAGGCTTTTTAATTTTTAAATCCTTTATAGCTAGAGCTAGTTCCATACTAGGAGCAAAAGCTCCACCAGGAGAGTCTACAACAAAAAGCACTCCTTTGATATTGCTATCATTTTTAGCATTGATAATTTTTTCTAAAACCGCAGAGCTATCAAAAATTTCACCCTTTAAATCAATGCGTTCTAAATTTGCAAGATTGGAGCTTGAATTTACACTAGGCATTAAAATCCATATAACAATCAACAATAAAACAAAGGTTTTAAAATAAGTATTGATAAATTTTATTCCACGCCCTAAAGCCTTAAAAAATGATTTTAAAATTTGCATTCTTTTCCTTTTATAAATAATTTATCCACTTCCTTAGCATTTAAAATAAACTGCAAAGGAGCTTGCTTTTTATCACATTCTCCTAGCTCAAATACGCTAAAATCAGCAATTTTACCTTTTTTAAGCTCTCCTAAATTTAAATTTAAAGCCCTTGCAGGATAAAGTGTTACCATTTGCAAAAGCTTAGAAGCTAACTCCAATAAATCAAAATTCTTATGTATAAGCAAATTCGCGCGCATTTCATCAAGTAAGGACAATGAAATATTTGAGCTAAGTCCATCGGTTCCTAAATGGATATTCAATCCACTTTTTAAAGCTGTTTTTAAATCTAAGCTTTTTTGACTTAAAAGGCGATTTGAAAATGCACAATGTGTAATAGAATGT
The DNA here is from genome assembly GCF_011068225.1 of Campylobacter sp. CFSAN093229. Taxonomy (NCBI): domain Bacteria; kingdom Pseudomonadati; phylum Campylobacterota; class Epsilonproteobacteria; order Campylobacterales; family Campylobacteraceae; genus Campylobacter; species Campylobacter sp. CFSAN093229. The sequence continues at coordinate 44,218 of NZ_JAAMXB010000013.1, forward strand.
AAATTTTTATCTAACCATTCATATTCTTTTAGATAAACACAATGCGTAAAAAGAGTCCTTATTCCTTTAAAGAGTTTAGCAAAATCCTTTGGTGTATAAAGAGGCTTAGGATGAAGTGTGAAATTTTCAAGCCATTTTTTAAAACCCCCTTTAGACTCTCTAAGCCAGATATTTTCAGTCTTACTTTCTAAAAAATGCGTACTAACTAGTAAATTTTGCTTTTTAGCTAAATCAAGAGCAAAATAAGCCAAACTAGGATGAGTTGAATAAGGAGAATGAATCGAAATTGCTGGGATAAAAAAATCATTTTTAAATTTCGAAGAATTTTCAAATCTTTTTAAAAATTCTTGTTTTTTATCTTCAACTTGATTTTCATTTGTACCCAAAATTTCATTAAAAAATACTACACGTATACCCTTTTGACTAGCCTTTAAACAAGGATCTAAATCACTCCCAAAACTTGAAATTTCACCTATAGTGCCTATACCGCTTTTTTGCATTTTTTTAATGCTTTGAAGTATTAATTCTTCTTTGGCCTGCGCATTTAACATGGAACGAGAATTTATAACACTTTTAAGCCAAATTAAAAATTCTCCAAAATGTAAAGTTGTTGAATTTGCACTAAATTCTAAGTGTGTGTGAGGATTTATAAAAGCAGGTAAAATAACCGAATTTTTAGGTGTTTTGATAATTTTAGCCTTGGGATATTTTTTTCTTAAATTATCCAATTCACCCAATTCTAAAATTTTATCTTCAAAAACAAAGGCTTGATTTTCTAGTATTGTAAAATCTTCATCGCATAAAAAAAGATATCTTGCAGCAGCTATAAACACGATTTTCCTTTCAAAAATTACATTGTAGCAAAAATTTATTTTTAAAATGTTATAATAAAAGGTTAAAAATAAATTTTTAAGGTTAAATCCATGAAAATAATGATTATCCAAGGCCCAAATGTTAATATGCTTGGCGTAAGAGAAGTGGGAATTTATGGTGCTATGAAAATGGAAGAAATTCATGAGCAAATGAAACTTGCAGCATCGCAAAACAATGTAGAACTTGACTTTTTCCAAAGTAATTTTGAAGGTGAAATCGTAGATAAAATTCAAGAATGCCTTGGAACAGTTGATGGAATTATTATCAATGCAGCAGGCTATACTCATACTTCAGTAGCTATTCGCGATGCTATTGCAGCAGTAGCTTTACCTACAATTGAAGTACATATTAGCAATGTTTATCGCAGAGAAGAATTTCGTCAAAAAAGTCTTATAGCGCCTGTATGTTCTGGAACTATTGTTGGTTTTGGTCCTTTTGGCTATCACTTGGCTTTAATGGGTATAATTCAAATTTGCGAACAAATAAAAAATTTGCGCGCGATGCAACAAGCACAACAAACGAATAAATAATAATGCTAAAAATTCAAGGAGTAAAACACTTTGAAAAAAGTCGTTTTTTTCCTTTTTTTAGTCAAAATATACGATCTTTTAAATATTTAGCTCTTATAGGCTTAGGAAGCAATATAGAGCCCGAAAAAAAAAGATTTGATATGCTTTTTCGAGTAATGATGGATGATAAAAGATTTAAAATTTTATCCACATCTCCTATGTTGATAAATGAAGCCTTTGGTTTTAAAGAGCAAAAAGATTTTACCAATGCTGTTATGTTGATACAAACTAATTTGCATGCACGAGCACTTTTGAAAGTTTTACTTTATTATGAAGTAAAATTTAAACGCAAGAGAACTTTCAAAAACGCTCCTAGAACGCTTGATTTAGATCTTTTATACTTTTCACAAAAAGTCAAGCGTGATAAGTGGTGTGAGGTGCCTCATAAAGGGGCTAAAGAAAGAGTGAGTGTAATTTTGCCTTTAGGCATGATATAAGGAATATAAATGGGACAACTTATACATACTTTTACCGTTGAAGATACAGAACAAATTATACCCAAAGTAAAAGAAGATTACGGAGATAAAGCTTTAATTATAACAAATAAACAAATTCGTCCTAAAACCTTAAATCGCAGTGCGCTTTATGAGGTTATGGTAGCCATAGAAGAAAGCGACTATGAAGAACACTTAAAAAAACAAGGAAAATCTTTACCTGCAAAAAAAAGCTCGCCAAAACCATCCTCTACCTCTCTTGCAGAAGAAAAAATTAGATCTCAAATCCCTCAAGAAGATGAAGATGTAGTCTTGGATTTCTCAAACACTCGCTTAAATACAAATTTAAACACTGTAAAAAACAATGACTTAGCTAAAAAGACCTATCAAGATTTTCCACAAAACAAAATCAACCCTCATCAAAATAAGACTCTAGGCTTTGATGATTTTAAAGAAAAACTAAGTGAAGTTAGCAATGAAATTTCTAAAGTCACAAACACACCTTTAGAAAATTACACCCCTAATCCAAATTATAATAAAAAAATAGAAAATTTTGAAAAGCAATTTGAAAAACAAATCAACAAGCTTAACGATAAAATAGATCTTCTTGCAGATATGATGTGGGACGATAAAGCTGAAGCTAGAAAAAATCTTATGATACCTCCTGAATTTGCAAGTATTTATAAACAAGCCAAAGAAAGTGGAATGCTTGAAAATCATCTAGAAGCGATTATGAAAGCAACTATAGAAAATATGCCAGCTGCTATGAAAACCAACAAAGATGCGGTTCAAAGATATTTTCACTCACTTTTAAGAAATATCTTGCCTTGTCGTGTTGAAAGCGATATAAAAAAACAAAAAATCATGATGCTAGTAGGCCCAACAGGAGTCGGAAAAACAACAACCTTAGCTAAGTTAGCTTTTCGCTATGCTTATGGAGATAAGCGTTATAAAACAGGTATTATTACGCTTGATACTTATAGAATCGGTGCGGTTGAGCAACTTTTTCAGTATGCAAAAATGATGAAACTTCCTATTATTGATAGCATAGAACCAAAGGATTTAGATGAAGCGATAAAAAGCTTAAATAATTGCGAAGTAATTTTAGTTGATACTATAGGAAATTCACAATACGATCAAAGTAAACTTGCTAAAACTAAAGAATTTTTAATGCACTCAAATGCAGAAATTGATGTAAATTTAGTGGTTTCTGCAAACACCAAACATGAAGATTTAATGGAAATTTATAAAAATTTTTCATTCTTAAATATTGATACTTTGATTATTACTAAATTTGATGAAACAAAGGTTTTTGGAAATATCTTCTCTCTTATTTATGAAACAAATATTCCTCTAAGCTTTTTCTCTACAGGACAAGAAGTGCCAGATGATTTAGAAGTAGCCAATAGTGATTTTCTAGTTCATTGTATTTTAGAAGGGTTTAACAAAGGAAAAAATAATGAATAACCAAGCAAATAAACTTCGCAATCTCATGAGTCAAAATGGAACCAAAAAATCCCAAAACACTCATTTTATAGCTATTACAAGTGGAAAAGGTGGCGTTGGAAAAAGTACGATTAGCGCAAATCTAGCCAATGTTTTAGCAAATAATGGCTATAAAGTTGGGCTTTTTGATGCTGATATTGGCTTGGCAAATTTGGATGTCATTTTAAATGTACGCATACAAAAAAATCTCTTGCATGTTTTACGCGGAGAATGTTCTTTGGAAGATATTTTAATAGAAGTTAAGCCAAATTTATGGCTCATCCCAGGCGAAAGTGGAGATGAGATTTTAAAATATAATGATAAAAATATTTACGAGAGATTTTTAAATCAAGCAAGTATTTTAGATGAGCTTGATTTTCTTATTATCGACACAGGTGCGGGTATTGGTGGAAATATTTTAAATTTTTTAGAAATGGCTGATGAAGTTATAGTAGTAACCGTTCCTGATCCTGCAGCAATTACCGATGCGTATGCAACCATAAAAACAACTTCTAAGACAAAAGAAAATTTACTAATGCTCTTTAATGTTGTAAAAAATGAAAATGAAGCTTTAAAAGTTTTTGAAAATATTAAAAAAGTTGCAGATGCAAACATTAAAAATCCTTTAAATTTAGAATTCTTAGGTCATTTAAGCGCTTCTAAAGATGTAAGTGGTAGTATTAAAAAAAGAACTTTATTTAGCGATGAAAACACAGCCTCAAGTGATGAGCTTAAAGCCCTAGCCTCCAAGCTTTTATATAGATTGGAACGGAAAGTGCTTGATAATGTTTCAAATCGTAGTTTTTCAAGTTTTTTTAGAAAAATTATTGAAAGATTTTAGCAATAAAGAGAAGAGATTATGAGGCCAGAAAATTACGTAGCATTTTTCACTGTTTGTGGATTTTTTATAGGACTTGCATTTAGCATTATTAGTATAGATGAAGCCTTTGATATACTGATTTTTACTTGTTTTATTACTTTTATGTTTTATGTTTTTGTTCATATTGCTATTATGAATTTTATAGATGTAAAGAAAATTAGTGGCAGAATCTTTAATAAACACGATTATGAAAAAACTAGCAATAATATTATCAACGATTTAGTTATTCGTGAAAAGAAAATGGATATAATTTTAGAAAAGCTCAATGAAGAAAGAGAAGAGCTAAAGAAAAATGAATCCAAAGAAAGACGAAGAAATGCTAAAAGAACCGCCTAAAGCTTATGCACAAATGCTAAAGAAAGAGCAAGATGAGCTTGTGCTTTCTTACATGCCAGCTCTGCGTGCTATGGCTTTTAGACTAAAAGAACGCTTGCCTTCAAGTATAGATGTTAATGATCTTATTAGCATAGGCGTTGAAGAAATGATAAAGCTTTCACGCCGTTACAATAAAGAACAAAATGATAACTTCTGGGGTTTTGCAAGAAAAAGAGTTAACGGCTCTATGCTTGATTATCTTAGAAGTCTTGATGTAATGAGTCGCAATAATCGCAAAATTATTAAAGATATTGATGCAATCATGGATGAATATTTCCTTGAGAATGAATGCGAACCTGATGATGAGTATCTAGCCAAAAAACTTGATTTAGATGTAGAAAAAATCAAAGAAGTAAGAACAGCTCATGCTATTAGCTATACCCTGCCCATTGATGAGCAAATCGAACTTTATAACGAAGACAATACTTTAGAAAAAATTGAAAAAGAAGAACTTTTAGAAAAAATTCACGAAGTGCTAGATGATCTTAAAGAGCGCGATCAGTTAATTATTCAGCTTTATTATTATGAAGAATTAAGCCTAAAAGAAATCAGTGAAATTTTACAAATCAGTGAAAGCAGAATTTCACAAATTCACAAAAAACTTCTTAAAAAACTTAGAGAAAGGCTGGTGTAATGGCTGAGATACTTTCCCAAGAAGAAATTGATGCTCTACTTGAAGTTGTCGATGATAACACCGACACACCCATAGCCTCAAATTCAAAAGATGAAAAAGATGAAAGAAATATCGTTGTATACGATTTTAAGCGTCCAAACAGAGTTTCAAAAGAACAACTTAGGACGATTAAAGGCATACATGATAAATTGGCAAGAAATTTAGCCTCTCAAATTTCATCAATGATGAGAAGTATTGTTGAAACTAAACTTCATTCAGTCGATCAGATGACTTATGGAGAGTTTTTAATGTCTTTGCCAAGCCCAACAAGTTTTAACGTTTTTTCTATCAAACCTTTAGATGGAAACTGTGTTTTAGAAATCAATCCAAGCATAGCTTTTCCTATGATAGACAGGCTTTTAGGTGGTCAAGGCGATAGCTATGAAGCTTCGCGTGAGCTTACGGATATTGAGCTTAATTTGCTTGATTCTATTTTGCGTATCATTATGCAAAGACTTAAAGAAAGCTGGGCTACCGTAACTGAAATTTATCCTAGTATAGAAGCTAAAGAATCAAGTCCAAATGTTGTGCAAATCGTATCTCAAAATGAGATTGTTATCATGGTAGTAATGGAAATCATCATAGGAAATTCAAGTGGTATGGTAAATATCTGCTATCCTGTAGTGCATTTAGAAAGTATATTAAGCCGTTTGGCAAACCGCGACATTATGATGGGTGAAACCTCAGCCAAAAAATCACGCAACAAAGAACTTAAAACTTTAATCGGTCGTGCTGAAGTGGTATATGAGGCAATTTTAGGAAAAACCTTAATTAATGTTCATGAATTTTTAGAACTTAAACAAGGCGATATCTTAAGACTTGATAGAGAAGCAGATGATAAAGCTATAGTAAGCATCGATAAAAAAGATGTTTTCTTAGCACAAATTGGATTGCATCGTTTTAGAAAATCTATTAAAATTTTAGAACTCATACGCACAGATAAAGATGAAATCAAAGAAATTTTGGAAAAATACGAAGAAGAACGTAAAGCTAAAGCTAGTGTTTATGATGAGCCTGAAGAGGAGGATGAAGAAATATGATCAATGATTTTTTAAAAATGTTTACAAATGAATGCATCAGCACCATTGAAGGTTTAACAGGAAAAAGTGCTGAATTTAGCGAATATAAAGAATTTGATGTCAATGCAAGTGATACTTTAAAAGCACCTTTAGTGTATGCTATATTTGATATAGCAAATGGTGGAAAAATAGGAATTTTAGCCGGTGCTGTTTTAATGAGTGCTATTGGTGAATGGATGATGGGCGAAGAAGAGATCACCAAAAACGATAAACTAGGTCCTGATGAAATGGATGCAGCTAAAGAAGCCATCCAAAATATCATTTCAGCATTTTCTACAACTTTAGGAGCTCAAAAAGACATTCCAAAAATGGATTTTAGTATAGAATCTTGTGAATTTGTGCCTGAAAGCGTAGATTTTAAAGATTTTAAAAAATTATTTTTATATGATGTAAAAATAGGCGATTTAGAAGAACAAGTTTCTTTAGCCATGGATCAAACACTTCACAACATCCTAAGTGGTAAACCTGCTGAAACAGGAAATACAAGCACTGATTCTAATCACAACGCTGAAGAAAAAGCGATAATGCTTAGCGAAGAACTTAAAAATATCAATCTTATCATGGATGTTCGTTTGCCTGTGCGTGTGCGTATAGGCAATAAAAAAATGCTTTTAAAAGATGTTTTAACTATGGATATAGGTTCAGTTGTGGAGCTTAATCAACTTGCAAACGATCCGCTTGAAATTTTAATCGGAGATAAAAGAATTGCTTATGGTGAAGTAGTAATTGTCGATGGTAATTTTGGTGTTCAAATTACAGAAATCGGATCTAAAAAAGAAAGATTAGAGCAATTAAGATAAAATTACTCTATAAATTTAAAAAAATTAGCTATAATCATTTTTTATAGTTTTGCCAAAAAGGTATTTGATGGATACAAAAATCATAAAAGATGTTGAAAAATTTGAAAATATACCCGAGCTAGAAAAGGCTGTTACTTTTTTTGGTTCAGCAAGACTTAAAGAAGATAATTTTTATTATCAGCAGGCTAAAATTTTGGCACAAAAATGTGCTCAAAATGGTTTTTGTGTGATAAGTGGTGGTGGTGGAGGCATTATGCGTGCAGCCAACGAAGGTGCTTTTTCACAAAAAAATAATACAAATTCAATGAGTTCTGTAGGGTTTAATATATTTTTACCTCACGAGCAAAAACTTAATGATTTTGTAGAATATAATATTACTTTTGAGAGCTTAGCCATACGCAAAATGGCTCTTATTGAAAAGAGTCTAGCTTTTGTGATCTTCCCAGGCGGCTTTGGAACACTTGATGAATTGTGTGAAATTCTTACATTAAAACAATTAGAATTTAAAAAAGATGTTCCTATTATTTTGTTTGGGAGTGAATTTTGGCGAGGTTTTGATGAGTTCGTCAGAAATTCTTTACTCAAACTTGAAGTGATTTCTAAAGGAGATGAGTTAAAGTATAAGATCACTGACGACTTGGATTTTATAATTAATACTTTAAAGGAAATTTAATGAAAATTCTAGTCGCTATGAGCGGTGGAGTTGATAGTACAGTCACTGCTTATAAACTTAAAAATTTAGGTCATGAAGTTATAGGTTGTTATATGAAGCTTCATGGCAAACCAAATTACCACGAAGAAAATATCAAAAAAGTAGAAAAAGTTGCAAATTTTTTACAAATTCCTTATCATATTTTAGACTTACAAGAAGATTTTAAAAACAAAGTTTATATGCCTTTTGTGGATACTTATAAAGAGGGTAAAACACCAAATCCTTGCGCTTTATGCAACCGTTTTATCAAACTTGGAAAACTTTTAGAATTTGCTAAAAGTTTAGGTTGTGAAAAACTTGCCACAGGGCATTATGCAAGACTTGAAAACAATTTAATAAAAACCGCAGTAGATGAAAGCAAAGATCAAAGCTATTTTTTGGCTAGTGCAGATAAAGAAGCTTTAAAATATCTTATTTTTCCGCTAGGCGAAATGAAAAAAGAAGATGTGAAAAAATTTGCTTCCACTATAGAGGTTTTAAAATCTTTTGCCACTCAAAAGGAAAGTTCTGAAATTTGCTTTGTTGAAGATACTTATGTGCAAGTTTTAGATCAGTTTATGGATACAAAAATTCCTGGAGAAGTATTAGATAGTAGCGGAAAAGTAGTAGGCAAACATGAGGGCTATATGCACTATACTATAGGCAAAAGAAGAGGCTTTGAAGTGCGTGGGGCACATGAACCACATTTTGTTTTAAAAATCAATCCTAAGCAAAATCAAATCATCGTAGGAACCAAAGAAGAACTTAAAATCAGTGAATTTAAGCTAAAAAATATCAATCTTTTTATAGATACTAAAGAGCTTGATTGCGAAGTAAAAATCCGCTATCGTTCAAAATCTACACCTTGTAAGGTAGAAATTTATGAAGATAAAAGTGCAAAAATCACTCTAAAAGATCCTGTTTATGGACTTGCTAGCGGACAAATGGCAGTCTTTTATGATCATGATAAAGTCATAGCAAGCGGTTTTATAGAATAATTTCTAGGAATTAATTCCTAGAAATTATTAATAAAATCCTAAAATTTTCCACCAAACAAGCCCAACAGCTATCATCACTACTATATCAACTATGGAAATCACAAAACCTATACTCCACCATTTTTTAAGAGTTACATAGCCTATTCCAAAAATAACAGGAGCTGTTCCTGTTGCATAGTGAGTTAATGCCATCATAACATTACCTGAAGCTATCATAATAAAAGCATAAAGAAGTGGTGGTGCTCCTAAGGCAATTCCTGCACTATAAAAAACAAAAAACATTGCTGATATATGAGCTGTAGTGGAAGCAAAGAAATAGTGCGTATATAAAAAAGCAAGGCTTAAAAATATCATAATAGAAATTTCCCCAAGTCCCATAGCGGAAGCAAATTCACCTAAAACTTCAGCTAAAAACTGAGTAACACCAAGTTTGCCAAGTAAAGTTGCCATCATTACAAGAGCCGAAAACCATACTAAAGTATTCCAAGCAGCTTTTTCAGCCAAAACTTCCCCAAAAGTTAAAACTCCACTAATTAACACCAAAGACAATCCAAGCAAAGCCACGCTAGTCGCATCAAGAGAAATTCCAAAAAACAAGCCCAAAGTTCCAGCCCATAAAAGTAAAAGCGAGACAAAAACACTGAGCATTATTTTTTCACTATTTTTCATTTTTCCAAGTTCTTTCAATTTATCTTTAGCAAAAGTGGAAGCATTAGGCGTGGATTTAATTTCTGGCGGAGAGAGAAAATAAAGCACCAAAGGCATCAAAAGCATAGCAACTATACCAGGTAAAAACATACCTAAAGCCCATTGCCCCCAAGTTAAATGCACTTCTAAATTTGTAGCTTGTGCTATAAGATCAACCACCAAAGGATTTGGAGCTGTAGCTGTGATAAACATAGCTGATGAAATAGGATTAGCTTGATAATTTACCAAAGAAAGATAAGTGCCTATTTTATTTTGCGTTCCATCTTCAGGAGTAGATTTAAAACTTCTTGCAATAGCTCGAACTATAGGATTTATGATAGCCCCTGCTCTTGCAGTATTTGAAGGAGTAACTGGAGCTAAAATGGTTTCGCAAAAAGCTATAGAATAAGCAATACCTAAGGTTTTTTTACCAAAAATACTGATAAAATGATAAGCTAAACGCTCTCCAAGTCCTGTTTTAATAACTCCACGAGCCACAATAATAGAAATAACTATAAGCCAAATAAGAGAATTTGAAAAACCACTTAAAGCGTCTTTTATACCCGTTTTAGATTTTAAATTTGATATAGCAGTATTTACCTTTTCATCTATACTCTTTTGAGATAAAAAATCAAGTGCTAAAGTATTTAAAGCTGAAATTTTAGTCTCATCAATAAGTTGTTGCGTAGAAGTTTTTGAAGTAGCTTTGGTATAAATTTTTACTTAGATTTTCAATTTGATAATTTACATCTGTGCTTGATTTTAAAATTTCATCAACTTTTGCTTTTAAATTTCTACTTATATTAGCATTGATTAAAGCCTGCAAAGTAGCGGCTTCAACTGCCTCATCCATAGTTGTTTTATAGATATTAGAATTATCTCTTAAAACAATTCCCTCAAGAGTTTTTATATGCGTAGCACGCACAGAACTTTGGGTAGTGGTAATGCCGCTAAGAGCTACTATGACAATAGCTATCATACAAACAGCCCCCAAAGGCATTACTTGTAAAATCACTGCCATAATCACAGCAATAAAAAGCCCAAGAAAATGCCAAGAATTATCTTCCAAACCTACAGGAGCAGGTATAAGCCAAAACACAGCTGCAATTAAAATACACAGCACCAACAAGGGAATTTTCTTTCTATCCATTGTTTATCCTTTGATATTGGTAATGTAATTTACAATGCTTAAATTCTAGTTAACCAATATTTTAATAAATCTTAAAATTATAATTTTTAAATAAATTTTTAATTTATTGTTACAAATATACATAATTTTACTTTATAAAGAAGCTAGCCTGATTGAAAAATAAATAGGGAATTTTAAATGAAGAAAACCCTTCCCCAGATAACTGCGGCACACACTAAAATCAAGTGCTCTGCTGTGTTCCCACCCTGAAGCGGTGCTTAAAAATAGCATTGCACAGGTCTAAGAAAAGGCAAAGAAATTATATCATAATATACTTAAAAAGTGTTGAGCTATAAAAACTAAATATAAAAATGTATAAACATGTAACAAATTGGTTATATTTTATATAAATTTTTAAATTTAATTTGCAAAATTATTGTTTTTTTCAAGGAAATACGATTATGATATATTATATAAATTTTTAAGGAAAAATCATGGAAATCAAATGGAGTAAAGATTTTAGCATTAAAAACATACAATTAGATAAACAACACGAACTAATTTTTGAAATTGCTGAAATTGCAAACGATTTAGCTTTAAAAATTCAAGATAATGATGTGCAACACAAAAATGATTTAAAACAAATTCTTACAAAGTTATTCCAATATGTAAAAATTCATTTCAAAGATGAAGAAAAATTTATGGAAAGCATTGATTTTCCTTTGATTGAAGAACATAGAAAATCTCATCAAATATTATTAAAAAAGACTAAAGAACTTTTAGAGCATTCAGATAATATTGTAAAAATGTCTCAAGAACTTTCCATATTAACCAAAGATTGGATTTTAGATCATTTTGCTATTGAAGATTTATGGATAGCTAACTTCACAAAAAAAGCTCTACATCTTCAAGAGATTCATTATAATCTAGAGCAATACATAAAATTAAAATCAATTAGGCAAGATTTAAAGACTGAAAAAACCTATGATTATATTTGCAACTGTTATTTGCGTACTCATGCAGTTCCACAAACCATACACGAAGAACTTGTTAGCAAAGAAAATACTTTAAAATGTGAAAAATGTGGACAAATTTTAGTGTATTTAGATCATATTGATTTAAATCAAAATTATGAAATGTTAAATCATATCCTCGAAAACATAGGAGTGTAATGATAAGCTATGAAATAAAAACTTTAGAAACTTTCAATCCTTTTGAAAGTTTAAAATATGAACAAGCCAGCACAGATCAAATTCTTGATTTTAGAATTATAGATTTTAAACTTCTGTGTTCTAATATAAAACCAGCAAAAACAAAAACTTATGAAAGAAAGGATTTTGACTTATTTTATGCGGATGATTTTTTTGTAAAAAATTACAATACCATGGTGCAAAAATTTCTTATAGAAATTTATCCAAAAACACAAAAAAATTGTTTCGTGGTTAAGCTTAAATCTAATCCTAGTTTAACTTATCTTAAGGTCGATATTAATTTTTTGGATAATTTTAAATACTATCCAAATTTAAAATTTGACATTTTGCAAAATATTTATAAAGTAATGATCAAGCAAAAATTTTTAATCTTAAGACTTGATAAAAATTTATTTGACAAGATTGATGATTTTATCTTATCAATACAAAAAAATCCATCTATTAAAGAAATAGAGCTTGAAATTGCCAAAGGTGTAGATAAGATTGAACATAAAAGCGATGAAATTATTTATCATAGAGATGTTAACGAAGAATGTTTTGACGAAAATATTAGCTATGATGAAGGAAGCTACTGTAAACCTATTGAAAAAAATGAGCTACTTTTTGAATACATTTATAGAATTCTTGGAAAAGAAGGTAGAAATTTAAGAGGAGAAATCCTTCATTTAAACCCAATAGCTTTTTTTGATAATCCTTTTATCATAAAAGATGAAAGCATTTATACAGAAGAACTAGAAGATAGAATTAAATATTTTAGTGCAAATTATGGATTTTTAAATAAAGACCGATCAGGATATAGTGTTACAAATAATTTAAAATTATCACAAGTAGGACTTAAAACAACCGGTTCAATCAGAACAAATACTGATGAAAATATAAACTTAGAAATCGCTAATTTTGATATAAATGATGATGCTGTTAAATCAGGCATTGTAAATGTTCAAGCTTCAGACATAAAAGTAAATGGAAGCATTGGAGCGACAAAACTTTATGGAAGAAATATCAGCATCAAAGGCCTAACTCATGCAAAAAGCGAAATTTTTGCACAAGATATTTTTATTACAACACACAAAGGAACTTTGCAAGCTGATACTGTGTATATAAAAAATTTAGAAAACGGGATAGTTATAGCCAAAAATGTATTTGTTGAAAACTGCATGGGTGGAAAAATAGAAGCAGAAAATATTTATATTTGCAATTTATTAGCAGATAATATCTTATATCCCAAAAAAAATCTAATCATAACAAATAATATAAAATTTAAAAATAATATTGTAATTTCTCCACTAGATTTTATTAACAATAAATCAAACTCAGAAACTGAAAATCTTACAAATTTAAGCCTTAAAACAAAGAGTAAACTTGATAATATCATAAGTCAAATGCAAAATTACTATGATTATCTAATCAAAAATCAAATCAAGATTATCAAACTTCAAAAAACTGAAAAACTTAATGCTATAGATATGAAATTTTCAAATCTTTATCGTGATATCATAAAAAAATATAATCATCTTAGTGTCTTGTATAAAAAACTTATAAAATTAAAATATCATATTGACGCAAAGCTAAATTTTTTAGATGAAATGGTTTATAATGTAAAAATATACATAAAAGCCGAAAATATTGGAGAGGATAATTTTTTAAAATTTTATCCTAAAACAAACACTGAGCTTGAACTAAAGCATCAAATAAATTTAAAAGATTATGAAAAAGTTTTATACCTTGAAAAAGGGCAACAAGCAAGCTATATTAAATCAAGTCATGATTATAGCGAAAGCGATATAGAAGAAATTAAAATTATTTTTGAAAAACTAGAAAAAGATAATTCCTAAAAATTATCTTTTCATATTAATAGCCTTTTGTATCATTTGATCGCTTGTGGTAATGCTTTTTGAGCTTGCATCAAAGGCTTTTTGAGTTACTATAAGATTTGAAAGCTCTACACTTAAATCAACATTAGATTGCTCTAAAAAACCACCTTTAAATTTAGCTGTATTAACAATCTGTCCATTTTTCATAATAAAACTTGCATCACCACTATTAGCTGTTGCAGCAAAGATATTATCGCCCATAGCAGCCAATCCTTGCTCATTGATAAAATTATATAAAGCAAGCTTTCCAACTATAGCATTTTTACCATTGCTAAATTGCGCTACAATACTTCCATCATCAGATATATCATATTGTTTAAAAAATCCTTCGGCTACACCATCTTGCTGTGTAACTACATTTTTTTCAACGCCTTCTTTAATATAAATCCCACTATAACCCGAACCAGGTTTATTAGCATCATAAGGAGAGCCTAAATCAATATTAATTGTTCCGCCATTTGGGTTTGCAATGCTTGTAATATTATTTTGAAGCAAAGCACCATTTTTATCAAAAACCATATTTCCTTCAGTTGGATTGCCTACGGCATTGCCATTAGAATCATAAATTTGGGCAATGGCTTTATATTGTATATTATCGCCTTCTTGCGGCAAAACCCTTTCAAGCGTAACCCTTAAAGTACTTTTACTTCCATCTGCATTATAAATAGGGGATTCTAAAATATCTTTATTGGCTTTTTGTTGTTCTGTTGAAATTTGAGCTGTATCAAGCTTGATGCTATTTTCATCCAAACCCTTTAAATCAAGCTCATTGCTTTTAAAATTAAGATTTTCATCTAAAGTTGCTTCAAAGCTTTTTTTTACGCCATTATCGTCAGTGAAATTTAAAATGATCCTATCACCCACTTTAGCACTAAACACATCTTCTTTGCTAACACTACCGCTAACTACATATTTTCCATCTTCGGTTTTTGTAATGTTAAATTTACCAGGATCAAGATCTACTTTGACCACTTCTGTTGTTGTGTTAGTATTTAAACTTCCACTCCATTTTACATTTTGAGTTACTTGAGGAGGTAAATACATATTCACAGGTACTTTAATAGCCCCTTGAGAAGCAGTTGTGCCTATACTGAAAGAATTATTTGAATTTACGGTAAAACCATTATTTACCGGAGTTCCTGTGTTAAGATAATCCCCCATAAGCCCCGCAACCCTATCGCTATAGTTGATACCGGTAAAAGCAGGGTTCATTGTTCCTAAAACAAAATTTCCATAAGAATCTACCAAATATCCATTTGCATCTCTTTTAAACGATCCATTTCTAGTATAGTAAGCATTACCATCCGCCCCCAAAACCCCAAAAAATCCTTTTCCTTGTAAAGCCACATCAAATTCGCTATCGCTTGCCACAAGAGAACCTTGTTCAAAAACCACATTAGAAGAAGCTGATCCTGAGCCATATCCACCTTGAGCAGGATTAGTTGATTGAGTAGTTATGGTGCTATAAAAAATATCTTTAAATTGAGTATCAGAATACTTAAAACCTGTAGTATTAACATTAGCTATATTATTTGCATAAATATCAATACCAAAACTATTTGTTTTAACTCCAGAAATTCCATTATAAAATGAATTCATCATGGCTTATGCCTTTTCCTCTTTGTCGCCTTCTTCTGTGGATCCAGAATTAGAAGAATCTCCATCACTTGAGTCTCCACCTGAACTATCTCCAACGGAAGTTGAAGATGAACCAAGTTTATAATCACTAATTTCACCAATATCATCAAAACTTACATATTGACCACCCATTTTTGCATAAGCAACCCCATCAACAAATTTAATACCCTCTATAGGATAAGTTCCATAATTTGCAGTGATCTTTTCCCCGTTTTTATTATTATAAACCACTTTAACACTATACTCTCCATCCCCAGCATAAACACCATCATTATTTCTACCAGGCCACTCTAATGTAAATAAACCTTTTGATACTTCTTTTCCCTCATTACTTTTTTCACTAAATACCAACTTATTATTTTTATCATAAACCTCTAAGGTGATTCCTTTATCATCCGAATCTTCAGGCAAATACATTTTTAGTGCAATAACCTCATCTGCGCCTGTTAATTTGACTTTGTTTTCATTTACCGTAGCCATTTTTCCTATAGCTCCCACTGCTGCAGTACTCATGCTCGTGCTAAAAGAATTGGAAAGTTTTTCCATAGTTTCAACCATTTTTTGCATAGTTGTATTGGTATTTTGTTGCATTTCAAGTGCACTAAGCTGTGAGGTTTGTGTAAGCATTTTATCACTATCCATAGGATCTGTTGGATCTTGATGTTGAAGCTCTATCAAAAGAAGTTTTAAAAACGCATCTTTATCTAAGGTAGCATTTGGATTGCTCACTATTCCTGAGCTACTGCTTGAATCTGTTCCAGTTGTTCCACTAGTACTTCCTGAAGAAGTAGTACCTGAAGTTGTAGCAGCAGTATTTAAATTCCAATCCGATGATGATATCATTATAAACTCCTTTTTATTTAGTTTTTTATTATTTAAGCAATAAGTGTTCCAACTTAGAAATACTTCGCTAAAACAAGCTCTAGATTGACTTTTTCACTTTCATTTTTTCCATCTAAAGCATCTTTAAAACCATATCCACTACGATTTTTTCCTTGATTTTGATTTTGCTCTCTTTTACCTTGATCACTAAAATTCATTTCAAGTCCAGTAAATCCCATATTTACAAGAGAATTTTTAAACTCGGCTTGATTTTGGATAAATAAATTCATTGCATTGGTATTGGAGTTGAAATTGATATGAAGGTTATTGCCTCTTTGTATCAAAGTTACCTCCACTTCTCCAAGATTATTAGGATTTAGAGTGATGCTAAGTTTAGTAATAGGCGCTTTATATTGATCCACAGCCTCTTTTAAATCTTGTGAAAAATGTTGCAAAGTCTCTTTAGGAGTGATATTGCGAGCATTGTTTTGTGTTACTTTATTTAAGTCCTTGACTAAAGAATTTAACTCATCTAAACTATTTTTATCTACATTTTCACTGTGCGTTTTTATTTGCTCTTGAGTAAAAGTTCCTTTATTGGTATTGTTATTAAAATTTGCATTATTCTCTTTGTTTTGAACTACTTGAGTTTTATTTAAATTTTCAAAATTTAATTTTTGATCAAAGAAATTTTGTTTTATATCTTTATTTTCTTTGTTGTTGTTTTTAGGCTCTTTATTTAAACTAAAATCTTTTTGTGTTAAATTTGAAGCTAAATTTTGAGTATCTTTGACAATTTCTTTATTTGAATTTTTATCAAGATTTAAATTTTGATTATTGTTCTTTAAATTTTTATTTTGATCTTGTATATTCTCCTGATTTAAATTGTTTTTTTCTTGATTTTTATTTAACTCTTTATTAAAATCTTTGTTTAAGTCTTTGCTTTCTTTGTTTAAATCTTTAAGACTTGTAAGATCCTGAGTGCTTACATTGTCTTTTAGTTCTTTGTTTGAATTTTTATCTTGTTTTGCGCTATCCTTAATCAAATCTTTAAGATTGTTATCTTTATTTAAGCTGTTTAATTCTTTTTCATCTTTTTTTATTTGCTCATTATTTTTTACATCTTTTGTGTTTTCTTTATTTAAGTTATCTTGGTTTTTTTTATCTTTTATATTTAACTCTTCTGTTAAATTTTTTGTAAACTCATCATTTTTGATATTTTTTAAAGTATTTTTAGCATCTGTGACATCTTCTTCTATTTTTGATTTAACTTTATCATTTTTTTCGTGTTTGCTTTCTTTGGATGAAAGTATGGAGTCTAAATTTTTTAAAGTTTGAGAAAGCAAAGAACCACTATCTTTAGAATTTGTTTTTTGCGTAGAATGAGTGCTTGTAGTATGAGTTGTATTTTGTAAATTGTGATTTAAATTTTTACTCACATTGGAAATTTTATTATTGATGATTTCTTTAAAAACATTATCCACAGCACCCTTAAAAAAATCAGCCTTATCTAAATTTGGAAAAGTTGCTTTAAGATCAAGAAGACGATCTACTTTAATATTTTTTACATTTAAACCCAAATCTTTAGCTATGTCCAAAAGCTCACTAAGATTTGATGCGCCTTTTAAAGCATTAAAATTAGCCTCTGTTTTAATAAGACTTGAAAGTTGAGTAGAAAGATTTGCCAGTTTAACATCTGCTGTATCTGTTTTTAGCTTATCCAACAAAGAAAGAATTTGCATAAAAGAAGCAGATTCGAAAATGCTTATCTTATCACTCTCATCAAAAGCTCCTTTTTGAAGTCTGTTCATCGCTTCATTAACAACTTCTTTTTGACTGATCTTCATATGATCAGGTAAAAATTCATTAGTTTCATCGATAGAATTGAGCAAAGAATTTAAAAAACTCTCTGTATCATCTTGAGTTGAATTTTTACTATCACTACTTTCATGTTCTTTATTTTTGCTAGTTTTACTAAAAGAACTGCTAGTAGTAGAAGTTTTACTCGGCGTAAGATTTAAAACATCATTTTGCGGAGCTAAATTTGACATCACTTTTCCTTCAAAAAATTATTTTAAAAATTTATCTACCATTACATTAGGAAATTTTTCTTTCAAATAAGAATCTTCATATACTTTAATCATCTTATTTTCATTTAAAGCAGTTAAGATATTTAAAAGCTCTTCTAAATTTTTAGCATTTAAAATTTTCTCTAAATTTTCTTCATTTTCTAAAATTTCTGTAAGCTCGCTTGAAATTCTTGCCATTTTTTCGTTTTTATCTGATCTAAAAGTTTCTAAAAGTTCTAAAACTTGAAGCAAAACTTCATTTTTTCTTTCAGCTAGATCGCTTTTAAATTCAACAAAAATCTCTTCATTTAATGGTTTTGACATTTTAACTTCCTTTTTAAAATTTTAATTTCATAAGTTTTTAAAGCAAGAAGTGTTCCAAGTTTTGATACTTTGTAGTTTAAGTTAATTTTTTGTATAATCTAAGCTTTTAAAAATTTAGCTTTGGAGAAGAAAATTTGGAAAACATTAGAAATATAGCAGTTATAGCTCACGTTGACCATGGTAAAACCACTATGGTAGATGAATTGTTAAAACAATCAGGCACCTTTAGCGAAAGAGAACAAATTTCAGAACGCGTTATGGATAGCAACGATATAGAAAAAGAACGCGGTATTACCATACTTTCAAAAAACACAGCGATCAATTACAAAGGTACAAAAATCAACATCATAGATACTCCAGGGCATGCTGATTTTGGCGGAGAAGTAGAACGCGTTTTAAAAATGATTGATGGAGTTTTGCTTTTAGTAGATGCTCAAGAAGGCGTTATGCCACAAACTAAATTCGTGGTTAAAAAAGCTTTATCTTTAGGGCTTAAACCTATAGTTGTAATCAACAAAATCGACAAACCAGCTGCTGATCCTGAAAGAGTGATCAATGAAATTTTTGATCTTTTTGTAGCCCTAGATGCAAACGATGAGCAACTTGACTTTGCCATAGTTTATGCTGCAGCAAAAAATGGTTATGCTAAGCTTGATCTAAACGATGAAAGTGATAATATGGAGCCACTTTTTAAAACCATACTTGAACGCGTTCCAGCACCAAGTGGCACAAATGACAATCCTTTACAACTTCAAGTTTTCACTTTAGGATATGATAATTTCGTAGGTAAAATAGGCATTGCTAGAATTTTCAATGGGGTTGTGAAGAAAAACCAAAGCGTAATGCTTGCAAAAGCTGATGGCACCAAAGTAAATGGTAGAATTTCAAAACTCATTGGCTTTATGGGCTTAGAAAAAATGGATATTGAAGAAGCAGGAAGTGGAGATATCGTAGCTATAGCAGGTTTTGAAGCTTTAGATGTAGGTGATAGCGTTGTAGATCCAAACAATCCTATGCCACTTGATCCTTTACACATTGAAGAGCCGACTTTAAGTATAGTATTTTCTGTAAATGATGGCCCATTAGCAGGAACTGAAGGAAAACATGTAACTTCAAATAAAATCGCTGAACGCTTAGAAGCTGAAATGAAAACTAATATCGCTATGAAATACGAAAGCACAGGCGAAGGCAAATTTAAAGTAAGCGGTAGGGGCGAACTTCAAATCACTATTTTAGCTGAAAATATGCGTCGTGAAGGTTTTGAGTTTTGTATGGGAAGACCTGAAGTTATCGTAAAGGTTGAAGATGGAGTTAAAACAGAACCTTTTGAACATTTAGTTATCGATGTGCCTGAGGAATTTAGCGGTGCGGTAATAGAAAAACTTGGCAAAAGAAAAGCTGAAATGAAAACTATGGCACCAACAGGCGATGGACAAACAAGACTTGAGTTTGAAATTCCAGCACGCGGACTTATAGGTTTTAGAAGCCAATTTTTAACCGATACTAAAGGCGAAGGTGTGATGAATCATAGCTTTTTAGAATTCCGTCCTTTTAGCGGTGCGGTTGAAAAGCGTAATAATGGAGCTTTAATTTCTATGGAAAATGGCGTGGCTTTGGGGTATTCCTTGTTTAACCTTCAAGAGCGTGGAGTGCTTTTCATAGAGCCTCAAACTAAAGTTTATACTGGTATGATTATAGGTGAGCACTCTCGTCCAAATGATTTAGATGTTAATCCTATCAAAGGAAAGAATCTTACCAATGTAAGAGCGAGTGGAAGCGATGATGCAATCAAGCTTGTGCCACCTAGAAAATTAAGCCTTGAAAGAGCTTTAGAGTGGATAGAAGAAGATGAACTTGTAGAAGTTACGCCTGTAAATGTGCGTGTTCGCAAACGCTATCTTGATCCAACTCAAAGAAAAAGAATGGAAAAAGCAAAATCTTAATGGATTTAAAAAGCTTAGAAAATAATAGACTTTATATACTTAAACGCTTAGGAATCTTAAAATTCCTAAGCATTATCGAAGCCTTACTTGTAGGTTTTTTAGCCTTTGTTTTTATAAGAGATGCCTTAATCGCAGTGATTTTAGCTGTTTTTGTAGGTGTTTTTTTCTTTCGTTTTACAGCCAAAAAACTAAAACTCGCACAAAAAGAATTACAAATTGATGCTTTAAATTTGTTTTTGCGTCGTTTTGGGGCGAAATTTAAAAAGCAAAGTTTAAGCCAAAAAGACTTTTTAAAACTAGGGCTTACAAAGGATTTGAAAGAATTTAAAAGTCAAAACTGCTTTGAATTTAAGGATTTTAAAATTTATGATATTCAGTTTTTGGACGAAAACAAACGCTTTTTTTGCGGAATTTTACTCGAAATTTTAAGTGCAAACAAAAATCCTAGCTTTGAAAACGAAGACCAAATTTATATCAAACTTAAAGATAAAAATTTCACTTTAAATCATATCTTTTCTAAAGAAAATCATTATCTTATCGCTACTTTAAGCAATCCTTTCTTTATAGATATAAAAAAAGATTTAGAAAACAATTTCAAAAATTTAGAAGAAAATCTAAACTCTATAAAAAACAAACTATTTAAATAATTAACATAAAGTTAATATTATAAAATTTTAATAAATATTAATTATATACTTTAAAAATATATTACTTTTAGTAACACTTTAAAATTTAATTTTATTTAAATTATTCTTATTATGCTTAATATTTAAGAAAAAATACACTAAAATCAATTTGAACTGCAAATAAAAAGGAGGAAAATCATGAAAAAACACATTTTATTGCTTGGTTTATGTCTTAGTTTGAGTCTTAGTGCTAAAAGCGTGAGTGATTACAAAGTAGGAGAAGAATTAAGCGACAAGGAAGGAGTAGAGTATTTTAAGGAACTTTCCAAAAGACCTGTGCAAGAATGGCCAAATAAAAATTTAAGCATCAATGATGTTCCAAAAGGTAAGCAAGGGGATTTAATCCGTTATGGCATAGAGCTTTTAAGCAAGACAGAAAGTACTCTAGGACCCTATAGCAAGCTAAAAAAGACAAGCAACGAAGTAAACTGTATTTCCTGTCACATGGACAATGACGGCAATGGTTTACCAGGGACAAAAAAATATGTTATTCCATTTTTAAATGTCCTAAACAATTATCCAAGACTTGACATAGAAACGATGAAAATCATCTCTGTTGAAGATAGAATTCGCGGAATGGGTGGAACTGACTCTCATAGATTTCCTAATGATTCTAAAGAAATGAAAGCAATTTTAGCTTATTTTAAGTGGCTAAAAGAAGCTTATGGCATCAAAGACGGCGTAAAGCTTGAAGGAGATTTTTTTGCTAAGATGAATTTTCCAAATCGCCCAGCTGACCCTGTGCGTGGAAAAAAACTCTTTGAAGAAAATTGCGTTGCTTGTCATGGCGAAAGAGGACTTGGGGTAAAAAATGATAATTACGAACAAGGTAGCGGACATTTATATCCATCTTTACTTATCTATCCTGATGGTGGACACATGGCTATGATACCATTTTTAGCAAGATTTTTAAAATCAGCCATGCCTTTTGGCGCGAGTGCAGATAATCCTATATTAAGCGATGAAGATGCACTAGATATAGCAGCTTATGTCAATACAGGTTTTGTAAGAATGCCTATAACCACTACAGAAAATCGTGCAGGACTTGATACAGCTTATAGCAAATCCCCTTCATTAAAACCTGAGTATTTTGCCTCACCACAACAAAATTTAGACCCTAAAGAATACATAAAAGTAAAATACGGACCTTGGAAAAATCCAAATCACTTCCCAGGAGAATGATTAATTTTGGGCTTAGCCCAAAATTAATCCTCATCTTTGGCTAAATTTTCAAGACTTTTAATCCCTTCTTCGCCTATCAAATTTCCACCTTGTAAATCGCTAAATATCGCATTTAAAGAACTCACTATGGCAGTGGAATTAAAACTTAGATTTTCTATAGCTCTTTCTCTTTTTTTCCATATATTTTGCAAAGCCCTTTTTTCAGCTTCTAACTCTTCTTTCATATTTTGGTAAGTTTTGAGTATAAAAGTGATTTGCGTGTTAAATTCCTTAGAATTTAAGTATTCGTATAAAATGTGATTTTTTTCATCTTTGTTTTGCAGGGCATTTTTGAGTTTATAAGCGTTTATAATGCTTTCTCTAAGCACTGCTAAAACACCTTTGAATTCATTAAAAGTACAGATCAAAATTCCTTCTTTAAAATGCGTTTTTTCTTTATCTTTTGGCATAGTTTTTGTGATCAAAACCGCTATATCACTTTTTGCAGCTATACTGTCTAGTTTAAGTTTATCCAGCCATTCTTTATTAAATTCTTTAGTGCGCTTGCTCTCATATAAAATACTTCCGCAAATATTTCCAAAATTATCCTTTACTATATGCAGACAATCAGCTCCATTTACGCCCTTTGGCACTTCTTTTACTTCATCACTTAAATACTCACTTTGTATGTATTCTTCTATGAGTAGTTCAGCTGCTTCGCCTTGGAGTTGCTGTGAGCCTTGTTCTATCCTGCGTTGCGCGTCTTCTAGCTTTTGGGCTACGCTTTTAAAATTCGTTTCTAGTTCTTTGTATTTAAGATCTTGCTCTTGAGTGCTTTTTTGAAATTCAAGACGCATTTTTTCTCTTTCAAATTCCAAATTTTTGTTTTCTTGTTCTTTAAATTCTTTAAAAGCCTCTTCTTTGGCTTGAAATTTCAATCTTTCTTCATTTTCTTTTTGCTCTCTTTTTAGTCTTTCATTTTCAGCCTTTATGCTTAAAAACTCGCTAAGCTCTTTGCTTTTTTTCTCGAGTTCTTCTTGCATGATTTTCATTTCATTTTCATGCTCTTTGTTAAATTTCTCACTGAATTCTTTTTGGAAATTTTGCTTCTGCGTGAGAAGTTCTTGTTCAAATTTTTGCTTTTCCAAAAGAAGCTTTTGGCTTACTTGCTCGCTTATGAGTTTTTCTTGTTCTATCTTTTGAGCTTTTAAATCATTTAAAGCTTTGGTGTATTCAGCTCTTTTAGCATTTACCTCATCATCAAATTCTTTTTTTTGTTTTAGCATTTCTTGCTTAGCTTTATCTAAAATTTGAGCATATAAAGCAGTACTGATATCGATAAAACTTCCACAACTTGGGCATTTGATTTGTTCATTTTGGTTTAAATTTTGCATAAAATTTCCTTAGAATTTTTCCCTAAATTTAACATAGAAAAACAAAGATTATTCTAAGATTGACTTGTTAAAATCATTCTTTTAAAATAATTAGGATTACAAATGCAAAAACACACCAAAATTCACGGCTTTGCTAAATTTAAACTCATCGTTATCCTTGCTTTGATGTCAAGCATAGCACCGCTTTCTACAGATATGTATTTGCCTGCACTTTCTCATGTGGAGCAAAGTTTTCAAACTAATTCTTTTTTAACCCAACTTAGTATCGCAAGTTTTTTTATCGCTTTTGCTTTAGGACAGCTTATATATGGGCCTTTAAGTGATATTTTTGGGCGTAAAATTCCAGCTTTGGTAGGGATATTTTTCTTCATCGTTTCGAGTTTGTTTTGTGTGATCATCGATGATATTTATGCTTTTATCGCTTTGAGATTTTTTGAAGCACTTGGGGGTTGTGCAGGTGTGGTTATCGCAAGGGCTATTGTCAATGACTTGTTTGAGATCAAAGAAGCTGCAGGGATTTTTGCTTTGATGATGGTTTTTAGTTCTCTTGCTCCCATGCTTTCGCCAACTTTTGGGGGAATTTTGCTAGAGTATTTTTCATGGCATAGTATTTTTGCGACTTTGTTTGCTTTGGGAATTTTGCTTTTTTTGATGATACTTTTTGGCTTAAAAGAATCCGCACCTCATCTTAAAAACAAAAAATTTTCCCATCATGAAGCGATGAAAAGCTACAAATTTGTTTTAAGCGATAAACGCTTTTTAGTTTATATACTATGTGCTTCTTTTGCTTTGGCGGCGATGTTTGCTTATATCACGGGATCAAGCTTTGTTTTTACGCAGTTTTTTGGCTTAAGTGAGCAAAAATTTGCTTTGCTTTTTGGGGCAAATGCTTTAGGTTTTGTCATCTGTGCAAATATCAATGCGAGATTGGTTTTAAAATACGAAAGCGAAAAGATCTTAACAAAAGCTTTGATGATAATGTTTATATCGACTGTGATTTTACTTGTAAATGCCTTTTTTCACCCAAATTTCTTGCTTTTTGAACTTAGTATTTTTACAAGTATCGCTATGCTTGGTTTCATCGCACCCAATACCACGACTTTAGCCATGGCAAGGTTTAGAGAACATAGCGGAACTGCTTCTGCGGTGCTTGGAACGGTGCAATTTGGTTTTGCAGGCTTTATCTCCTTCGTGGTTGGAGCTATCAATGCAAATACACCAATAATCCTTGCTTTTGTAATGTGTGCTTGCGTATTGGTTGCAAATATGATATATTTTCTAATCAAAATAAAGGATAAAAAATGAAAACAAATAATATCTTTATGGCTTTAGCCATAGTTTTGGCAAGTTTGATTTTAGCCTTTGGTTTTAATAAGGCTTTAAATGACTTTAAAACGCTTGAAAGAAGTGTAAGCGTAAAAGGTCTAAGTCAAAAAGATGTAGAAGCGGATACACTTATCTTTCCTATAAAATTTACAAGATCAAATAATAATCTTACAAATTTATATGAAGATTTGGAAAAAGATAAGCAAAATATACTTAGATTTTTGCAAGCTCAAGGTGTAAGGGCTGATGAGATAAGTTATAATGCCCCAAATATCATAGATAAATTAAGCGATCCTTATAGAAATGATAATATAGTAAGCTTTAGGTATGTGGGCACGGGAAATTTACTCATCTATACTAAAAATGTTAAACTTGGAAAAAGCATACTAGAAAAAATTTCAACGCTTGGCAAAGAGGGTATAGTGATAAAAATAGAAAATTATGAAATAGAATATCTTTATACAAAATTAAACGAGATAAAACCACAAATGATAGAAGAAGCAACGCTCAATGCCAGAAATGCGGCGATAAAATTCGCACAAGACTCAAATAGCCATCTTGGCAAGATAAAAAAGGCTTCTCAAGGACAATTTAGCATCAGCAACAGGGATAAAAACACCCCTTACATCAAAACCATAAGAGTGGTTTCTACTATAGAATACTACTTAAAAGACTGATGATGAAATTTCAAGCTAAGCTTTAAGGCTTAGCTTGGCACTATGGAATTTTTTCGTGCGGTTTTTTGGAGTGAAAATATACAAAGCAAAAGTATAATGCCATATAAAACACCAGTGGATTTTATGGTGTTTTCTGTAATCTCGTCTTGATTTATAATCTTTAAAATCCCTTCAAAACTTGATTTAAATTTCAAAAGAGCCAAGACACTTTTTAATTTATCTTGACTGTCTTTTTGATCAAAAAGAGCCATTTGCTCAGGTGATAGTTTTTCAGATATAGAAAAATTACTTTTTATCGCATATAAAATATCTATTTCTTGACTAAAATTTAATTTTAAAAATTTATTAAGTTGAGCAGATACAACGCTATTGTTGTTTTTATTGTCTATCTCTTCTATGATATTTTTTACATTTGATGTGTTATTTTCTAGTTCATTTAAAACCTTTTTATAATCACTTTCATATTTATCATTATACACTTTAGATAAAATTTCTTTTAATTTTTCTTTATTTGCCATTATCAAAGCTTTAGCTGAATTTAACTCTGTAAAAGAAATATTTTGATCTTTTAAATGGAGATTAAAATCATTTTGCAATATGCTTGCTAGATTTACAATAGCACTCGCATTTAAATCATTTAAACTTTTTTCAAATTGACTTTCATAAAGCTTATCTGATGAAAAAATTCCTACAAAAGGATTGATAAGTTGTGGTTTTAAAATAATAACTACAATCAAACAACCATAAGCTACCAATCTTAAAATAAAAACAAAAAGTTTAATCTCGCAGAGAAATAAAAGATAGAAAAATAATATACTTGCAAAATAAACTAAGAAACAAAAGGTTGGAATATATACAGGCAATAAAAACGACATCATCAATATTATAAAGATGCCAAAAATACCGAAAAACAAAATACTGCCTTGCTGATACAATTGTCTTTTGACATTAAAAAACACCATAATCAACGCAAACAAAATAAAATAATTTGCTATAATTATCGATACTGAATTAAAGGATGATATAAAATTTATGGTTTTTGAAAATACAAAACCCATAAAAGCATACAATGAAATCATTAAAATCGTAAAATTTAAAATTTTTAAGAAATTTGTATGGTGATTGCTAGTATTCCTATAAACTTGCAACAAAACACAATCAAACCACAAAGTAAAATCTAGCATCTTTCTTCCGGAAACTATCAATTTTCTTTTAATTTTATTAAATTTTATCCTCCAAAAGATTATAAACTTATTTATATCTAAAGGATAAAATGATTTTAGAATAAATGTCAAAATTTTATATATAAAAAATACAACATAAACACAATAAAACATTATTGTAAAAAATGGAGCGACCAAAACTAACTCAATAATTATTAATATATTTACAGATAAATATCCAATTGTTTTTAATAAAAATATTATAAGAGATATAATTTTTGAATAATTAAATTTTTCATAATCCTTAGGATTATATACTTGATTTTTAGATTCTTTTTTTAAATTGTCATTTTTATTTTTACTTAATTGAATTTCCAATTCTTTCTCTTTCGCATAAAGTTCTAATTTATGCCATTCTTGAGCTTCTAAAGTATTATTTTGATTTATCAAAACATCTTTTATAACCCTAAAAGAATCTTTTAAATTTTTAGCACATCTTAATTTATGCTCATTTTCAATCCTATAAAGCTCTTTTTCATCTTTTTGTATTTTTTCATTATTTTTAATTGCGTTTTTATAATTTCCATCTTGATAATTATCTTTTATATATTGTTCTAATGATTTAAAATCTAATTTGTCTATATTTACATTTGTTAAATTTACAGCTTTTGGTTCTTTAAAATAACAAGCACTGAAATTTGGAGCTTTTTCAAATCTCACTCCATAAAAACTAGCAGTTTTTTCAAATTCACACTCATGAAAATCAGCGTAATCTTTAAATATAGAATTATCAAAACGAGCTTCATTTTTAAAAGAACCTAACATAAAAAATGATTTATAAAAAGTACAATTTTTTATTTTAATACTTGCCAAATATTCTTTAACATTAAAATAAAAAACATCTTTAAAAATGCAACCATTAAATTTTATTTCAGCATTAATATTAACTTTTCCAATGTCAATATTCTCATTAAATTTACAATCAAAAAAATATAATTTATTATTTAATTCAAATGTATTATTGGTAACCAAATCATTATTTAAGCATATATAATCAAATTCACAATTTTCAAAAATTAAAAAGCTATTGCTTGTTTTATATAAGCAAAAATATTCAAGACAGCCAAATTTGCAGTTAGTGAATTTAATTTCATATTTAAAATCTGTATCTAACAAGCCCGTAGAAAAAAAATCAAATTCTTGATTACTTATGTTTACACCATTGCATTCCACGGTCGGATAATGTATTTTTTCTTTATCAACTCCGCATATTTTAGAAACTATTTCAACGCCTTTTTCTGCTTCTTCTGGTGAAATTAAATCATCTCTTCCTTTATACATATTATTTCCCTTCTATGATTTTTATTTCTTCTTCAGTTAAGTTATAGAGTTTATAAACGATGGAATTGAT
Source organism: Campylobacter sp. CFSAN093229 (assembly GCF_011068225.1). Classification (NCBI taxonomy): domain Bacteria; kingdom Pseudomonadati; phylum Campylobacterota; class Epsilonproteobacteria; order Campylobacterales; family Campylobacteraceae; genus Campylobacter; species Campylobacter sp. CFSAN093229. The sequence continues at coordinate 72,590 of NZ_JAAMXB010000013.1, forward strand.
TTTATTTTCTAGTTCTTGGGTATTTGCGTTTTTATCTTGTTCTTTGGCTTTTAAAATTTCATCGACTAAATTTATAAGTTCATCGACTAATTTTTCATTTTTGGAATTTATTTTTGGTATAGGAAGTTTTTCTAAATTATTTGTTTTTAACTCACCTTCTATACCACCGCCCATATAAAATTTTCTAAGCATTAAATATATAAAATCAGTATTTAAAAAAGCAATTAAATATTTTAAAATATTTGGTTCTAACGTTATAATATTGGCTGGAGCCATAGCCATAGAATTATTTGTTTCATAAGAAAAACAAGGTTCTTTTGACATTATACACGGATACACTATCTTTTCTTTTTCAAATTCTTCAATATACGCACAATTTCTAAGATTATAAGGAGTCAAGCCTTTATCAGCTCTTTTTTCTAGTTGTGGATAAAATTCATCAAAATGCTTTTTTAAACTAGGATAATGCTCTATATTTATCGTTTCTACTTTTTCTCCATTTTTGCTTTTATAACCATTGTGAGTATTTATCACCCAAAGTCCCGCCCACTCGTAACTATATCTTTTTATATCGCGTCCGCGTAGCATTTTACGTATGAGTTTAACGGTGCGTTCTTTTTCAGCTTCATCTTTACAATTTGCTAAAATTTCGTTTCTTTTTTCAGTAGTGATGATAAAGGCTTCATTATAGCCTGTTAAAATTCCACGATATATGTTAAGCCCATACCAGTCCTTAAGCGGAGTGCCAATTTTTTCAATTTTAGCCTTTAAAGCACTGGTATTTTCATCACTAAAAGTAAAGCTTTCTTTGCTTAAAGAATTTTGCGAAAGCTCTTTAAAGTCCTTGTATAGACCAATGTCATAAGCACAAGCTTTTAAAATTTCATTGTTTAAAGAAAGGTATTTGAATTTATTATCTTTGCTTTTTGATTTTTCAAAACAAAGTATAGAAGTATCCACGGTAGCACTATCAAAAACTTTTATACCATTTAGATCGGTGTATTCTAAAATCTTTACATTTTTAAGCAAAAATTCACGTAAAGCTTCCCCATATCCTGCACGCGTGTATTTGTTAGAGGTTATGAAATTCAATACCCCCCCCCGTTTATCAAAGCGTTAAATCCTAATTCATAAAAATAAGTATAAATATCACTCGTGCCTTTATAAACTTTATAGTTTTTAGCTAGATGAGGTTTTAGCTCTTTAAGCTCTTCTTGTCTTATATAAGGCGGATTGCCAATGATTAGATCAAAGCCTTTGAAATTTCCATCATCATCTAAAATTTCAGGGAATTCAAAACGCCATTCAAAAGGATGATTGCTTTCTAGGTTAAAAATGGCGTTATAATCTTCTTTGAGTTTTTTAAATTCTTTTGTGGCTTCTTTTTCATCAAAGTCAAAAAGAGTCAAATTTGCACTAACAAAGAATTTTAAATTCTCATCATCTATAGCTAAGAAATTTCCGTATTTTTTAGAGTATTTTTCACATTTATCATTAAAGATTTTCATTTCTTTTTTAAATTTATCCGCAAAGCAGAAATTTTTAAAAGACATTTTGAGATTTTTTATCTCTTGGTTGATTTGACTTTTATCAGTGTAAAAACCCTCTTTATAGTCTTTTACTATGCGTTTGTATTTGCTCATGCGTTCTTTGATGTTTGGATAGTGACTTAGGCTTTTATCAATTTCAAAGTAAGACACCAAAGAATTCCCGCATTTTATGTTTATATCGATATTTGGTAGGGTTTTAAGATCGTGATAATTCTCATCATCAAAGTTTTGGTAAAAGCTGTGTTTTAAAAGCTCTATCCAAAGCCTTAGCTTCGTGATCTCGCAAGAGTTGGGATTGATATCAACCCCAAAAAGATTATTTTCTATGATGTCTTTTTTGGTATGAAAAAGTTCTTGTTGTATAAGATGAGCTTTATCTTTAGGTGTGCTTGGGCGTTTATACTCTATAAACTCGCCTTTTCTATCTGTGATGAGAATTTCATCATTTTGCACTTCTAGGTAAAATTCTTCATCAAAAAGATTTAACTCATCATAAATGCTAAGCAAACAATTTAAAGCAGAAACTAGAAAATGCCCACTTCCTACAGCAGGATCGCAAATTTTTATGGAGTTTAAAAGCTCTTTTTGTATCTTTTTATCTTCTTTTCTTAAAGACTTTCTTAGTTCGCTTATATTTTTAGCATCAAGATCAAATTTAGCATTAAATTTATCAAGCACGATTTTTGTGATACTTTCTTTGCACATATAAGAAGTGATAAAGCTTGGAGTGTAAAAGCTTCCTTCTTTGTAGCCATTGAGTTTTTCAAACACATTTCCTAAAACGCTTGAGCTTATGAGTTCTTTTTGGCTTAGAATTTCGCTTTGTTCATCATCGCTACCAAAATCAAAACTATCTAAAAATTCAAACAAATATTCTAAAAGCCCCACTTGTCCTTTTTTGATCTTACATTTATCATCTTTTAGCACGGTGTTTTTATAGTAAAAAAGCTTTAAGTTATTACTTAAGCTTGAAATTTCAAGCGTGTTTTCTATGCTTTGTTTTTCAAACAAAGAAGAATTTAAATAAGGCAGATAAGCAAATTCGCTTTTCTTTCGCGTGCTTTTTTCTTTGGCTAAAACTTCAAAGAAAAGTTCGCTAAGCTTGTCAAAATCAGGGATTTTTTTGAAATTTAAAAATTTCAAATTTTTATCATCATTAAAACGCACCAAATTTGACTCTATAAGCTTTAAAAACAAAATGCGATTAAGCCATAAGATCAAAAGTTTTAAGATGGTTTCAAAATTTTCTTCTTTAAGCTTAGAATTTATAGCGGTGTAGAAAGTGCCTTGCTCTTCTTTACTTTCTTCACTTTTTGCGATGATGAGTTTTGAGTTTTGTTTGCTCTCACAAAGCCCTAAGATGTATAAAAGCTCTTTGTAAAAAGCGTTGTTGAGTGAATTTGCATCGTTGGGGTTAAACTCACTTAGCAAAAAGTCTCTATGAAAAGTTTTATAAATACTTGCTAGGTTTTTAAAATTTGATTTTTGTTTGTCTTTTAAAAACGTCAAGTCAATCAAAAAGCCTTTTAAGTTTTCTTTGGAATTTTCTATGAGTTTGGCTACTTCTTTATAGAATTCTTCAGTATTACCTTTGAAAAGTGAATTTGGATTACAAAATTCTTCAAAAAGTTTTTTAAAACTTGGATTTTTATAAAAAAGCTCTTCAAACTCACTAATTTTAAAAATGTAAAATTTATAAAAATCTGTGATGATAATAAATTTTAAGCTAAAACTATACTCTCTATTTCTAAAATAATATAAAATAGTCTCGTGTAAGGCTTTAGAATTTACCTTTGTATGAGTGATAAATTCTTTTGAATTTGGCTTTTTAGCCTCAATAAGAACTTCTAAGTCTTTACTAAACTCATCTTTAGACATGGATAAGTCAATCTCACTTTTGCCTTTTTGCTTGGTTTTGATGTGAGTTTTGAAATTTAACATGGTTAAAAATGGACTAAGTGCATTAGCTACAAGATAATCTTCATTTTCACTTTGCGAACTTTCAAGTCTTTCTAGATATTGCATTAAAGCCTTGTTAAATATATCAAATTCATTTTGCATGATTTGCTTTTTGCGGTAGTATGGGTTGAAAAAATCTTTTTCATTTAGCAAAGTGAAATGCATTTTTAACCTTTATAAAAAATATTTTGTATTTTATCAAATTTTACTTTTATATAAAATTTTTTAAGAATTTAATATATCATTAATACCTTTATATGCTTCCTGTATAGGTTTTTTAATAAAAAAATCATTTAAAATTTGAATAAAATCTTTTTTAGAATTTTGATTTTCAATCAACCAATAAATAAAAGCGTATTCTCCTTCTAATTTTTCATTGTTTATTAATTTATCACAATAATAGTGATTTTGATATTTTCTAACATTTTCTTCTTTTACATCTTTAAATAATTTTAAACATTCTTTATATTTTTCATTTTCTATATCTTCTTCATTATCATTTGAAATTTCAAATGTCAAACCAACAGTATCATAGTAATTTTTTCTAAAATAAATATATATACATAGATATATGCTTTCACTCTTATAATCTATAGGATAAAATATAAACACACCATGATTAACACGATTTTCTTCTATTTTATTGCCGATAAAAGTTATATCACCTATTTTAATTTCCTTATGTTTAAAACTATCAAAAAATTCTTCTATTATATATTCGCAGATGTTACTCCATTTATGCTGGATAATACCTTTAGCTTTCTTATATTTTTCTTCATTTAAATTTTTAAGCTCTGATTTATTTTTGTTATATCTATATAAAATCATAGCATTTTTTAAATTTTGCATTTTTATATTGTCTTGAAAAATAAATTCTAATACATCATCTCTTTGAGTATACTCATCTGTCATATACCATTGTAAAATACTTTTGTATTGATTTAGAGTAAAAATAATGTTTTGTATATCAAGAATAAATTTTTGATCTTTGGTTAACTTTTCTTCATATGTTTTTATACACTCATCAATCCATTCCTTAATCCATATGTAATCCATCTTCAAATAATAGCTAACATTATTTTCATTTTTATCTTTAATCAAATTTGTCTTTATGGTAAAATTTCCCAAACTATAATCGCTAGGACTAGCAAACTCGTCTTGATGCAAATATATAGTCAATATGTTTTTATAACAATCTTCTATATTTTTGATATTTTTTCTTACAAAATTAATATAATCTTTCAATTGATTTTTTTGATCTTTTGCATAAATTTTATTTTCTATTATGATATATCTTTTATCACTTAATGTTATTAAAATATCTATCCTTCTATTATCTTTTATGCAGGCTTCTGTTTCTACACTTTTTATATCTTCTATGTTTAAATTTTCAAATTTAGTATTTCCTAAACTTTTACCAAGTTTTTCTAAAAATACCTTTGCAAAATTTTTTTGATAATGATCCTTGTTTATATCAATTAAATAAGCTATAAATTTAGAATGATAATTTTCTTTTGTTTCAATATTCAAAGCATCAAATATATTTATATCACTTAAACCATTGCTTACATCTTTTTCAAATTTAATATCTTCTTCAAGTAATCTTTCAATAAATTTTTCCATGCATCACTTCCCAAATTTTATACAATTTTACATGTAAATAAATTTTTAATTACAAACTAAAAAACTGATTATTAATTTTATAAGCGAGTTAAGCAGAATTTAACAAGTCCGCAATGA
>NZ_JAAMXB010000014.1:0-37830 GCF_011068225.1 Campylobacter sp. CFSAN093229
AATTTAAAAAGGGACTAAAATAAAGAGTGCGGGACTCTGCGGGGTTACAATCCCCTAAAACCGCTTAAAATTCAAATAAATTTTGCTGATGGTATTTTTCTTGTTTTTTGTTTAGTTGTATTTCTTCATTATTTGAATTTTTGTATTTAAATTCTCCATGACTATCTATATCAAAAAGCGTTAAATTGGTTTCGTTATTAACTTTTTCATTAAAAACTATGCCACCAAGCAAAAGTTCCATTTTATCAAACTGCTTTTCAGTGATGATTAAAGCCCTTACATTTCCATAAGGTGGCAAAATCTTTTTTACATTTTCAATAGAACTTTTTGCAGAACTTAAACCCTTGCAAATACGCATATAAACGCTAAATTGCAGCATAAAATAACCTAATTTTATAAGATTGTTTCTAAATTTACTTGCTAGTTTTTGCTCTTTTTTACTTTTAGTTGGTACATCAAACATCAAAAGCACGCGCATAAATTTATCTTCAATCATCAAATTTCACTATCTTTAGCTCATCTTCATACAATAAAGCATTTTTAAAATTTGCCACATAATGATTTATCGCTCTGTTTAAAGGATAATTTTGCCCATCAAAATTAATTTTACTTTGTAAATTGCCAATCAATGCTCTTTTATCATCTTTGCTTAAAAACTCACTTTCACCCACAAGTTCTAAAACACAATCATCAACACTAGCTCTAAACACTTCTATCAAATCATCACAAAGTGCAAAGGCATTATAAATATTATCGTGCTTTATGCCAAGCCAAGGCAAAAGCCCACTTATGCAAACTGCTCTAATAATACAAGCCCTAATGATTGCATAGCCATAATTTAAAGCAGTGTTTTAAAAGCTTCATCGTAACTCATTTTTTAAAATCTTCTCTTTGTCTAAACTCAGCCTTTGTCACTTCTCCAAGTGCTGAAACTATGTATTTTTCAAATACTTTTAGATTTTGAATTCCTATGCTTTTTGCGATTACTTCTTTTTCATTTGTATTTTTAAACAATATTTTTTGATTTTTGCTTAGCGTTTCAAATTTATTATCGTGTTTTGAAACAATCAAACTAACAGTAGAGCTTGTAAAAGCATTAAAATAAACAAGTTCTGGCTCTTGCATATCTTTAGTTTGAATTAAAATCAAACTATCTTTGTATAAAGAAAAGCAAAACTCATAATTTTCATCTATTAAAATCCAGTCTTTTATCTCACCTTTTTTACTTCGTGCTACAGCTTTATTTGGCAATACTTTTAAGGCAAAATCCATAGTATAAATTGGCACAGCATAAAATTTATTTGTCTTTTTGTGTTTAAAAATATCCACTCTAAACATATCGCCATTTTTAACAATTTTACCATTTACTTTGCGGATTTTACCAAGCTCTAGGGCTTTTAAAACTCCTTCTTTTCGCCGTATGATTGATAGAATTCTTCTTCTTTTCTAAATGTTTCTTCATGTAAAGCTCCGCTTGGCTTTTTTCTCTCAGGTTTTGAGACAAAAATTTCATCAATTTTATCTAAAACCTTTTGCCTAAAACCACTAAAAGGCTCAAAAAACTTCCTTTTGTTTTTATAATCTAATTCACTAATTTTTTTTGCATAAAGTTCTGCACTGTTGCTTTCTTGCTCTTTTTTAAAATCTGAAAAAGCCTTTACGATAGAGTTGTTTGCATAAGCAATAATTACTGCATCGATGGCGTGATGAAGATGATTATTTCTATCCTTAGTGCTAAAGCCCCAAGTGTGTCTTAAAGCCGATGTTAGCATACCGCTTTTTGCTTCTACATGCACTTTTGAGCCTTTTTGTGTGTCGTTTAACTTTGTATTTTCATCATCGCTTAAAGGTAAAAAATCTAAATAATCTTTAGTATAGTTTAAAACAAGCCTTGCGATATAGCGAGTATCGTTTAGATTTCTATCTTTAAAGTCTTTTTGCTCTTTGTCTTTATAGTTTTTATCTAAAATTCTTTTTTGCTTTTTTTCAGGTAAATTTTTTGCCAAAACTTCAATTTTCTGCCATTTTGTACTATCATTGCCAAAGGCTTCAAAGGGGGTTTTATTAAGTTTTTCTTGGTTTTGCTTGGTAAAAACTAAAACCTTATTCATATAAGAATCATCAAAACTTCTAGAATAAGGGTAAATATGGTCAATTTCAAGCATTTTTTCATCTTGCAAATCGCTAATTTTAATCTTTTCCCCACTATAAGCACAAAATTCTTTTTGTTCTTTAAATAATCTTAATTTTAAAATATTTTTACTATTTATTTTTAAGCCTAGTTTTTCACATTCAAGTTCGGCGTCTTTTTTGGCCTTGTAGTTTTCATTTTGCTCTTTTTCTATTTTAGCTCTTTGGCTGTGATTTTTACCTACTTCTCTTGCTAATTCAATGTTTATTTTATGCACTTTGCCGTATTTTTTAAGTAAAGCATTTAAGACCTTTCTGTATTCTTTAATCGCCCTTAAAACCACAGGATTAGTTACCTCATCTTTATAATAAGTTTCATTAAATGCGGGTAAAAAGTCTTTTTTATCTTCATTGATTGCTACTTTTAAATTAAGCTCATTACAAGCTTCATCGTATTTTTTACCTTCAAGCATTAAAGGAGTGATAAGTTTTAAGGCTTTAAAACTTATATTTAAATGGTCTTTAAATTCCAATTTGCTTAAACTATCAATTTGATTTTGATTTAAATCGTATTTTGCTAAAGCCTTTTTAAGCTTAATCTCATCTTTTATAAGGGTAATATCTTTTGCTATTTCATTTAAATCATCTTGGCTTAAACTATGATCACCTAGGGCTTTTATAAATTCTTTATATTTTTTAAACTCAATAAAATAAGTTCCTTTTTCTCCTTTAAATTCATAATCATCACTTAAACCCAAAAGCTTTTTTGTTTGTTTATAAGTTAGAGTGCCGTTTTTTAGAACTTCATTCAAAAGCGTGTTTAAATCATCTTTTGTATATAAAATTCCTTCAGTATTTTTAAGATTGTTTAAAAGATTGATAATTCTTGTAAGCGCTACAAACATAAAGGCTAAGGGCGAATTTTTTGGCGCTCTTTTTTCATCGGTAAAAAAACTACAATTTCCCACCAAATGAGAAAAATCTTTTAAAGCCCTTTTATAAAATGCTACACTAAGCACCTCTTCTTCAAATTTTTTTGAAAAAGAAAAGCCAAATTCTCTTTGTTTTTTAAAAATAAGCTTTAATTCATCTTTTAAAAAACTTTGCGCTATGCAGCGTTCATAACTTTCTTTTTTATTTCTAACATTTATAAATTCTTTGGAATTTTCTTTGAATTTTTGAAAATACTCTTTATAAAGATACTCGCCCACACTTTGATAATTTGCTAGTTTTTCTTCATTTTGCTTGATAGCTTTTAAAATCTCACTCTTTTCTTCATTATCGCTATTTTTTATATTATCATAACCACGCCTTTTTGCAATATGTAAAATCACTCTTGCAAAATCTTGCTTATTTAAAAGCTCGTTTAAAGCTCTAAATCTTAACTCATAAGGGCTAATTAAAGAGCCTTTATAGGCCTTGGCTAAACTTTCATCAAAGCTTTGATAATCTTTGTAATTTAACTTAAATTCATTTGCGATTAAATGTTTTAAGTGATTTAGCCTTGCTTTGCGTCTAGCAAGGCGTTTTCTAGCACTTCTTGCAAGGCGTCTTGGAAGGCTAAGGATTCTCCTGTTTTAGGATTTTCAGCCTTTGTAAAAATCCTAACTCCGCAATCTTTTAACTCATCATTTTCGCTAAATGCCCAGCCAATAGAGCTTATTCCTATATCAAATGCCAAAATTCTTGCCACACTAGATCCTTTTTAATATTTATGATTTGTTTATAATTATAATATAAAAATCATTTTTTATACAAACATAAACCTTTCAGTAACCAAACTATACATATTATTAATTTTATAATGCAAAAAATAAGTAAAATTTTAAATGAAAAATATTTATTAGTTAAATTTTAGCTAAAATAAAATAAAAGCTAATAATAACCTTAGGAGAAATCATGCCAATTTTTATGATATGTTCTACACTTTTAGCGGTAATTGTTGTTGCTTATTATATACTCAAAAAATACAATCCCATTTTTGTATTTTTTCTTTCAGGTATTATCTTGCTTATTTTTGCTTTTTATATCACAGGAACACCTATACCAAAAGCTCCAAGTAGAGAACATACAAGCTTTTTGAATGTTTTACTTGATAGCTATGCTTTTATCACAACGACTTTTAAAAGTCAGCTTTCTGGAGTAGGACTTATTATCATGAGTGTGGCAGGCTTTGCTGCCTATATGAAACATATCAATGCTTCGGCAAAACTTGCTTTTTTAGCAAATAAACCCTTAGGAAAAAAAATAAATACTTGATTTTAAGTGGAACTTTTGTTGTTGGAATGGCTTTAAAAATCGTCATTTCTAGCTATGCTGGATTGCTTTTGCTTTTGTTAGCATGTATTTATCCCGTTTTAATCTCACTTAAAATCCGTCCTATTACAGCTGTATGTGTGCTTTCTTTAATTGCACTTGATTATGGTCCAAAAGATGGAAATTCAATCAATATGGCAGATATGGTAGGACAAAGTGATAATGTCGTAGGGCTTTTTTTAAATTACCAAATTTATAGTGTGATTGCCTATGTTGTAGTTATTGCCATCTTGATTCCTTTTTATTTTGCTTGGATTGATAAAAGAGATAAAGAAAAAGGTGTTTTAAATGATGAAGTTGAAATTCCGCAAATCATTGATCCTAAATGCCCTACTTTTTACATACTCTTTCCTTGGTTACCTGTTGTATTTTTATTTACAGCGTATTTTTTTACTATCAAGCTCGATGTTGTGACAGCAAATTTTGTAAGCATTTCTTTAGTTTTTCTTGTTGAATTTGCAAGACACAGAAATGCTAGAAAATTAGGCGAAGATATGATGGTGATTTTAAAAGCTATGGCTGAAATTTTTATCTCAGTCGTAAGCATAATCATCGCCGCTGGAGTATTTGCTGAAGGTATTAAAGCACTTGGTGGAGTTAATATCCTTGCTAACGCGGTTTCAAATCTTGGAACAGGAAATTTTGCATGGTTTGGAATTCTTTTGAGTATAGCTATTTTAAGCTTTTTAGTTTATTTTGCCACAGTGATTATGGGAAGTGGAATTGCTGCTTTTAATGCTTTTGGCAAACTAGCTCCTGATATAGCTACAAAATTAGGCATTGCGCCTATTACTCTAGTTTTACCTATAGAAATTGCATCTTGTTTAGGTCGTGCAGCTTCACCAATAGCAGGCGGAATCATAGCTTTAGCTGGATTTGCAAAAGTAGCTCCAATGGATATTATAAAACGAACCACTCCTCTTTTACTTATTGCTATGCTTGTAAATATACTTGTAGCCTTTTATCTAGCACAAACCAATCCTTTGCCAAAAGAACAAAGCACTACAAAAATAGAACTTAAAATACAAAAATAAAGCGTATTGACGCTTTATTTTCATTCTAAAACAACACCTTCATTAATGCAAATTTCGCCGATAATAAAGGCATCTGAATTTTCTAAAATCTTACTTACATTAGAAGAATCTACAACCATTACTAAACCTACTCCCATGTTAAAGCTTCTATACATTTCGCTTTCTTCTACAGCCTGTCCTATAGTATAAAAAATTTCAGGAGTTTTAAGATGATGTTTGCGTATAGTTGCACCCATACCACGAGGTAAAACGCGTGGTAAATTTTCTACTAAACCACCCCCTGTAATATGAGCTAGAGCACTGATATAAGGCTTTAGCGTAAGAAAATCACGCACATAAATCCTTGTAGGTTCTAACAAAATATCAATTAAATTTTTACCCTCTATCTTGTCATCAAATTTTAATTTTAAACTTTCAAAAAGTACTTTTCTAGCTAAAGAATAACCATTTGAATGAAGTCCTGAACTAGGAAGTGCCAATAAAATATCACCATTTTTAACAAATTTACTTCTATCAATCTCATCTTCTTCAGCCATACCCACTGCAAAACCCGCAAGATCAAAATCATCTTTTGCATACATTCCAGGCATTTCAGCAGTTTCTCCGCCAATTAATGCACAATTTGCCATCTTACATCCCTTGGCAATGCCTGATACAACAGCCTTTGCTACTTCTACTTCGAGCTTGGCTGTAGCATAATAATCTAGGAAAAACAAAGGCGTAGCAAAATTACAAATCAAATCATTCACACACATTGCTACTAAATCTTGCCCTATAGTATCATATTTTTTAGCATCAATTGCCAAGCGAAGCTTGGTACCAACCCCATCTGTTGCACCTAAAATCACAGGCTTTTTAAAACCACTTGGCATTCTAAAAGCACCAGCAAAAGAACCAATTCCACCTACAACATTATCATTAAAAGTTTCTTTAACCAAAGGTTTTATAGCCTCTACAAAGGCATTTCCATTATCTATACTTACGCCTGCATCTTCATATGAAATTTTCATTTATTTTCCTTTAAGAACTAAAAAGGTATTTTAACGAAAAAAGTTTTAATAAGGCATAAGATGAAAAATACTTTTTTTGTAACCGCTTCAATTGCTTGTGGTAAAAGCACTTTTATAGAAATAGCGAATTCTTTAGGCTTTAAAAGCATTAGCGCAGACAAAATCGCTCATGAAATTTTAGATGAAAATACTTTAGAACTTGAAAAGATTTTTTCTCCCTTTAGCTTAAAAAATTTACTCACAAAAGAAAAGAAAATCGATAGAAAAACCCTTGGAGAAATTGTTTTTAACAACAAAGAAGCTAAAAAAACCTTAGAAAATTTCACTCATCCTAAAATTCGAGCTAAAATTTTAGAACAAATGCAAATTCTAGATAAAGAAAATAAATCTTTTTTTGTAGAAATTCCTCTTTTTTTTGAAAGCGGTGCTTATGAAAATTTAGGCAAAGTCATAGTAATTTACACACCTAAAGAATTAAGCCTTAAAAGAATCATGCAAAGAGATAAGCTCAGCTTAGAAGCTGCAAAAGCAAGACTTGATTCTCAAATAGATATTGAAGAAAAACTTAAAAAAGCAGATTTTATCATTAAAAATACTAATTCTTATGCCGATTTTAGGCAAGAATGTGTTAAAGTAATACAAGAAATTTCTAAAGGAAAAATGTGAAATTTTATAAATATTGTGCAAGTGGGAATGATTTTGTCATAACAAATGCTGATAGAAAAGAAGATAGAAGTGCTTTAGCTAAAGAACTTTGTAATCGTTATGAGGGTATAGGTGCGGATGGCTTTATCGTGATATTGCCTCATGAAAAATACGACTTTGAATGGGAATTTTATAATAACGATGGCTCAAGGGCTGCTATGTGTGGCAATGGCTCAAGGGCTGCGGCACATTTTGCACATCATAATAACAAAATAAATCCTAACATGAGTTTTTTAACTGGCGCAGGAGTAATAAAAGCAAAGGTAAATCAAAATAAAGTTGAAGTATCTTTAGGCAAAATAAAAAGCGTGCAAAATACTTTTGAAGAATTAGGAAAAACTTGGCAACTTTGCGATACTGGAGTTCCACATCTAGTACATTTTTGTCAAAATTTAGATGAATTTGATACAATGCTTTGTCAAAAAATGAGACAAAAATATAATGCCAATGTTAATTTTGTAAAAATTTTAGATGAAAATCATTTAAAAGTTCGCACCTATGAACGCGGAGTTGAAGATGAAACCTTAGCTTGCGGCACAGGAATGGGGGCTTGTTTTTATCTGGCATTTTTAAATAAAAAAGTACAAAATAAAGTTAAAATAACTCCTAAAAGTGGTGAAGAGGTGGGGTTTACATATAAAAATGAAGAATTATTTTTTGAGGGAAAGGTAAAGTATTGTTTTGAAGCCAATTATAATTTTTCTTAGTCTTTTTCTAATCCCACTTTTTGCTGATGATCTAAAGAGTGGATTTGGAGAGGAATATTACAAACTTGATATAGATCAAAAAAGACAAATTTTTTTTATAAAAATGAATGAAATGTTTGATCAAAGCTTTAAAAAAATTGAACAAGAAAGAGCCTTTATCGAAGCCTTTTTTAAAGATGCTTACAAAACAGGCTTTAGGACTTCAAACCAAATAAATCTTGAAAAACTTATCACGATAAAAAACAAATATCGCATTGAAAATCTTTATGATTTTGCAGAATATAAAAAACGTATTCAAAAAATTCCAAAATCCATGGGTATAGCCCAAGCTTTAGTTGAAAGTGCTACAGGTACCAGTCGCTTCGCAAGAGAAGCAAACAATCTTTTTGGAGAATGGACTTGGGGTGAGAAAGGTTTAATTCCTGATTTAAGACATCCAGATAAAAAACATAAAATTAAGATTTTTGATAGTCTGCAAGATAGTGTTGACTCTTATGTTTTAAATTTAAATCGTCATTTTGCTTATGAAAAGTTTCGCGATGTAAGAGCTAAATTTGAAAGCGAAGGCAAAGAGATAACAGGGCTAGAGGCTATTAAAACTTTAGATTCTTATTCTGAACGCAAGGGATATTATATCAATCTTATTACAAAAATCATCAAACGATACAACCTTGAAAAATACGATACAAACTCAAACAACACCTAAAATCCAAGTGAAAATTTATCAAAAGATATGACTTCAAATTTAACCCCTTGCTCAAAAAAATTATCCTCGCTTGAAAGAGTGATAAAAATCACATGAAAAATTCCAAGTTCTAAAGCCTTTGGTAAAATTTTCTTAGCACGTAATTTAATCAAATCAATATCTAAAGTTGGACTTGAAATATAAGCAATTTTAGATATTTGGCTATAAAAGTTAAAGTATTTGTTATAAAAAAATTCTTCTTTAAATTTAAATAACTCGCTTAAAACTAAATTTTCAAATAAATGTGAAAAATCCTTTGAAATACAAAGATTATTTCTTAGGCCAAAATCTTTAAAATAAATCTTTTGAAGTTTTTTTTCATCATGTTTTAAAGTATAGATCACATAAGTATTTTCTAATTTTTTTATAGCTTGATAAACACTATCTTTTGAAGTTTTTAATCTTTTTTTGAGTTCTATAAATATCTTAGAAATACTGATTTGCTGACCCAAATTTAAAGCTAAATACTTTAAAATTTCTAATTCTAAAAGAGTGAAGCTTTGTCTTAGAAGTATGTTTTTTTCTCCAAATTTACTGCGTCCACTTTGCAAAAAAAGACCCACTAAATTATTTATAGGTAAATTTTTCTTACTTACACTAATAAATTCTTCAAAATCAAAATAATCAAGTTCAAGCTCTTCAAACCCATTTATATTTAAATCTTTTATATTTGTACTTAAGATGATGGGAATTTTAATTTTTTCTAAATTAGGGATAAAATCCAAATTATAAAGGCAAAGAATTTTAATTTGTAAATTTTCATTCAGAAAATCAGCAAGTCTTTCTAAACTTTGTTTTTCAAAGCGTGTATCATATAAATCTAAAAACAAAATTTCACTTGCTTTAAATTGAGATAAAAAATTAAAAATAAGTGTTTTTTTACCACAAAATCGTGGGCCTTTTATGATAATATTTGGTTTTGAAATTTGATTTTTTCTTTCATAACTTACTTCAAATTTAGGGTGGTTTTCATAAAAAAAATTAAGTACTTTCAATTTTATCCTTTAAAAAAGGATATTATAACCTAGTTTGTATAATTGGGGCATAAAGCCCCTTAAATTACATTTTGCAAGCACCTTGTAAAGTAGCGCCTATCATCCAAAGACTTTTTTCATATTTTGCGATATTTTCTTGCGCAAAAGCAGCTGTTGTGGTATCACTTTCTTTTTCTGCTGCTTCATTGAGTTTTTTAAATTCTGCTAAAAGATATTCATAATCTTGTTTGATCAGTTCTATGACTTCAAGCGGAGTAAAGCAATCTTTTGCAACTTTTGGACTTTTTGCATTTTCCATTAAAACTTTTTGGCAAGTGATAGCTTTTTCGCCAAGTTGTAAAACTCTTTCAGCACAACTATCAAAAAGTTCTGCCATTTCTTCATAAGCTTTTTCTGTGTACTCGTGTATAGAAAAAAATTGCAAACCTTTTACATTCCAGTGATAATTATGAAATTTAACCCATAGATGATGAGCATCTGCTTGCATTTGTAATAATTGTTTTGTAACTGACATGATTGACTCCTTTTTTTAATTTTTAAAATTATAACATAAAATTCTTAAATAATAATTATTATTAATTAAAAATTTTTATTATAATTTTAACTTAAAATCATTATACTCTTTTTTAATGAATTTTGATTAAGAATTTAATATATTTTTTAAGATCAACTTTCCAACTTCCACACCAGGTTGATCATAGGTGTTAATCCCTAGCATAACACCGCAAGTTGAAGTAAAAAGTTCATAATAATACATCAAATATCCCGCATGCCAAGCGTCAAGTTTTTCAAGTTCTATCACATCAACACTCAAATTTTCAGCGATTAAAGCGTGCATAGTTGCATCACATTGAGCGTTTAAAAGTTCGTGAAGATTGACTTTGTTACTTAAAGAATCTAAAAATTTAAAATGAATATCAGGGATAATAGGCGCTTTTTGAGCGTCTTTGATTTTTAAAAAAGTTACAGTTTTATTTTTAGGTCCATCCATAATGAGTTGTAAAAAACTATGCTGATCTCTTGCTCCAATGAGTGCAATAGGAGTTAAACCTATGCGTTTGTAGCCTTGCTTTTTACCTAAACTTTCAGCAATAAGCTGGATATACCATTCATTAAAGCCTTTAAAAGCATCGCTATATGAAAAAAGTACATTGATATTGGCATTTTTGTGTGTGCAATAATGATAGGCTTTTTGTAAAATTTCATCTTTTTTATGAGTAAAAAAATCTTCAAAACAAGCTTTAGCTCCTTCTAAAAGAGCTTTGGCATTATAGCCACAAAAACAAAGTGGAACTATACCTACAGCTGAAAGTATGCTAAAACGACCTCCTACATTTGCAGGGATAAAAAAGCATTTAATACCTAAATTTTCACCTTCTTGATGAAGTTTTGAATCCTTATCGGTAATAAAAACAAAGTATTTTTTTAATTCTTGCATATCAAGTTTAAAATGTTCAATAAGAAGTTTAAAAAGCGATACAACTTCTATAGTGCTACCTGTTTTACTGATGATTAAGAACAAACTTTCTTCAAGCTTGATTTTTTCTGAAGTCTTATTAAAAGAATGTGAACTTGTGTTATCGAGTATAAAAAGCTCTCTTTGGTTGCTTTTTTCATTAAAAAGCATATCACGCAAGGCTTTTACACCACAACTTGAACCTCCCATTCCCACTAAAACAATATTTTTTATGTGTTCTTTGTCTTTGATAAAAGCCAAACTCTCATCAATCAGGCTTAAGCTTGTGTCAATAAGATGATAATACCCTATATCTCCACTTTTTACCTCATCATTAATACGATTTGCATAAGAGCTTATAGTGTGAATTTCACTTTGTTTAAAAAAAAGTGTATTGTTTAACATTTACTTTTCTCGTAAAAATAATTTGTCGCCTCTACAAAGCCTTCTACACTTCCACAATCAAAGCGTTTCCCTTGAAATTTATAAGCTAAAACCATACCATTGGTTGCTTGAGTTAAAAGCGCGTCGGTAAGTTGAATTTCGCCATTTTTTCCTGCTTTAGTATTTTCTAAAATTCCAAAAATATCAGGAGTTAAAATATATCTTCCTATGATAGCAAGATTACTTAGAGCTTCATCAGGACTTGGTTTTTCTATCATAGAATTAACCATGATAAGATTTTCTTCTACAAAATTTCCAGAAATTACTCCATAGTTTGAAACTTGTTCTTTTGGTACTTCCATCACAGCTATGATGGTGCAGCGATATTTTTCATAAATTTTTACCATTTGAGCCATAACATTTAAGCCTTCTTCATTGACACACAAATCATCAGCCAAAATTACGCCAAAAGCTTCATCGCCAACCAAAGGTTTACCTTTTAAAACCGCATCACCTAAGCCTTTCATTTGATTTTGTCTTGTAAAAGTAAAGGTGCAACGATTGATCAAAGAGCGAATTTCATCAAGCAAGTATTCTTTTTTTGTACCTGAAATTTGATGCTCAAGTTCATAAGAAATATCAAAATAATCCTCCAAAGCTCTTTTTCCACGTCCTGTGACAAAGCCCATATTTTCCATTCCTGCTTCCAAAGCTTCATCAACCCCATAATGGATCAAAGGCTTAGTTAAGATAGGTAACATCTCTTTAGGTAAAGTTTTTGTTGCAGGTAAAAATCTCGTCCCATAACCTGCCGCAGGGAAAATACAAGTTTGAAGCATAAAAATTTCCTTTTATTTTTTTATCATTATAGCTTATTTTTATGAATTTTTATGCAACAAGGCAAAGTTCTTTTTGCCTTGTTATTCAAACTCTGCCTTAGCTAATTTAACAATGATTTCTACTACTCCAGAATCTTCGAGCGTTGAAATATCCTGTTTGATTTCTTCACCTCTTGCTATAGTTCTTAAAATTCTTCTCATTATTTTACCACTTCTAGTTTTTGGCAAACCTGGAGTATAAAGAATTTTTTCTATTTTAGCTATAGGTCCTATTTCTACTCTTAAAATGTCATTAAGTTCTTTTAAAGTTTCTATAGCTCCGCCAAGATCACAACTGGATGCAGGACTTAAAACCACAAAAGCAAACAGTGACTCGCCCTTAATCGCATCCAAAATACTCACTACAGCTGATTCTGCTACACTTGGATGTTTAGCAATAGCGCTTTCAATTTCAGCCGTTCCTATACGATGTCCTGCAACATTAACCACATCATCTGTTCTTCCTGTGATAGTTATATAACCATTTTTATCATAAAAAGCACCATCGCCACTAAAATATACAGCTTTTCCATCTTTTCTAGCTTGAGAAAAATAACTTTCTATATAGCGTTCATCATTACCCCAAATTCCACGAATCATCGAAGGCCAAGGTTTGGTTATACAAAGCAATCCATCTTCACCTTCATCTTTTTTATTGCCTTCTTCATCAATAACTTCTGCAAAAATTCCTGGCAAAGGCAAGGTAGCACAACCTGGTTTTAAAGGAGTAGCGCCTGGTAAAGGCGTGATCATATGCCCACCTGTTTCTGTTTGCCACCAAGTATCGACTATAGGACTTTTAGTTCCCCCTATTTCATCATAAAACCACTTCCAAGCACTAGGATTGATAGGCTCTCCAACCGTTCCAAGCACTTCAAGCGTACTTAAATCATATTTTCTTGGCTCATCAGGTGCATCAGCATGAAGCATTCTTATGGCAGTTGGCGAAGTGTAGAATTTGCTTATTTGATACTCTTCTATCATTCTCCACCAACGCCCAGAATTTGGATAAGTAGGAGTTCCTTCATGCATTATAGTCGTTGCTCCACATGCTAAAGGCCCATAAACTACATAAGTATGTCCTGTAATCCAACCCACATCAGCACTACACCAATAATTATCATAATCTTTAATATCAAAAACCCATTCCATAGTCATTTGTGCCCAAATTATATATCCTGCACTTGCATGCATAACTCCTTTTGGCTTACCTGTTGATCCTGAAGTGTAAAGCAAAAACAACAAATCCTCGCTATCCATGATTTCGGGTTCACACTTATAAGACTCATTTTTCACAAGTTCGTTATAAACATAATCCCTTCCTTTAATATATTCTATAGGTTCATTATTGCGTATAACTATAAGTACTTTTTCTACACTTTCGCACCCTTCACTTAAAGCCTTATCTACTGCAGGTTTTAACATATAAGGTTTGCCACGACGAAAAGCACCATCAGCCGTTACTACAAGTTTAGCTCCTGCATCTATAATTCTATCTCTTAAGGCTTCAGGAGAAAACCCTCCAAATACCACACTATGAATAGCCCCAATCCTTGCACAAGCTAACATCACTATGGCTGTTTCTGGAATCATAGGCATATAAATTACAACCCTATCGCCTTTTTTTACTCCGAATTTTTTAAGTAAATTAGCTGTTTTGCAGGTTTCATGCAATAATCTTCTATAAGTATAAACTTCATAATCCCCCATTTCACCTTCAAAAATCAAAGCAGCTTTATTGCGTCTTGTTTTCATATGACGATCAAGACATTGATAACTTACATTTAAAGTTCCACCTTCAAACCATTTATAAAATGGAGCTTTATCCTCATTTAACACTCTTGAAAAAGGCGAAAACCACTCGATCTTCTCAAGTGCTTGTCTTTTCCAAAAACCTTCAAAATCTTCCTTGGCTTCATCGCATAAATCATAGTATTCACATAAATTTTTTATACGAGCATTACGAGAAAATTCTTTACTTGGCTTAAAAAGCTCTTGATTATTTTGATTAAGCATAAAAACTCCTTTATGGTTATTTTTAAACATTATATAAGAGTTTATTTGTATTAAATACAAATTTAAAAAATAATTAAGATAAATTTTATAAAAAATGGGAATATTTGTAATATTTTATTTAAAATTTATAATGTATGTTAATTTAAGAAACATATTGCATCTTCATAAAAATAAAGACTGAGTTCTTCGTATAATTTTAAATCGAATTTTAAAAATTCTTGTTTTTCTAAGGCAAATTCTAAAATTTTATCCATACAACTTACCCTTATAAAAACATCACTTTTCCTGCTTCTAAGTGCTATAATATAACATTTTTCTAAAATAAACTCATAATTATTTTTTGGGATATTTTTAGAATTAAAAAAAGAAATTTTATAAGGATCAATAGCAATTTTACTTGGAGGTTTTTTAAAATCTTTATATTTTTTACAATTACTAAAATCTATAAAATTACAAAATTTCACACCTTGATTTTCTAGTTCAAAAACATTAGTATTTTCAAATTCTAAAATTTCTCCACTGTGTAAATAAAGCTTTTTTTGTGCTAAAGAATCTAAAAAATGTTTATCATGACTTGCGATTAAAAAACCTGTATTGAAATTTTCATGCATTTTAAGAATAGCTTTTTTAAATAAAAACGTAGTATTTTTATCCAAAAAAGCACTCGGTTCATCAAGTAAATAATACTTCGCTCTTACGCTTAAAGCTATAGCAAAAGCTATTTTTTGACTTTGTCCTGATGAAAGTTCATTAGGATATTTACTTAAAAGACTTTCATCTAAATTTAAACGCATTAAACTTTCTTTTATGCGCTCTTCAATGTCTTCTTTAATCCCATAAGTTTTTAAGGTAAATAAAAAATTTGCCCTTACACTACGATTTAACAAAATAGGTTCTGGAAAAAGCAAATAAATTTCACGCTTTTGTTTATTATTAGGTTTGAAATTTCCAAAATAAGAAATATTTTTTGAAAAATCTCCTTCTAAAAATTTTAATATTCTTAAAAATGTAGATTTTCCACTTCCATTTACCCCCATTAAGATACTAATTTTACTTGTATCAAGTTTTAAATTTTTGATTTTTAAAACTTCTTTGTTTTGATAGTTGAAAAAAAGATTAGAAATTTCTATCATTTTATGTTCTTTTGAGTTTGTGTGTGATGAAATTTAAACAAAAGGCAATGAGGATTAAAACCAAAGCCAAAGCTATACCACTAGCAAATTCGCCTTTGTTGGTTTCAAGTGAAATAGCTGTAGTTATGGTTCTAGTGTCGTATTTGATATTTCCACCTACTATCATCGCTACTCCTACTTCTGCTACAATGCGTCCATAAGCTAGTGCAACGACACTAATCAAAGCAAAGCGTAATTCATAAATCATCATTAAAACAAGTTTTAAAGGACTTAGGTGAAAAGATTTTATAAGTAAAAAATGTTTTTTATTCATATTTTCTATCAAATTTGAAAAAAGTGCGATCACTATAGGAAGTGCTAAGATAAACTGCCCTAAAATTAAAGCCTTTATAGTAAAAAGTAGTCCAAATTCTCCCAAAGGTCCTCGACTTGAAATCAGTGCATAAAGTATAAGTCCTACTGCAACTGTCGGAAAAGAGAGGCTAGTATCTATGATAAGTTTTATAAAGCGTTTGAATTTAAAATCAAAAAAGCCTAAGATAAATCCTAAAGGAAAACCTATAAGCAAAGCTAAAACTATAGAAATACTTGAGCTTAAAAGTGTAGTTTTTATAGCCGAAATTACGCTTTCATCAGCATTGAAAAGTAAAAACAAAGCCTGTTTAAAACCATCAAAAATATAATCCAAAAATATCCTTTTTAAAATAAGTAATTTTAGCATAATTATGCTAAAATATTTTTTTATGTAAATTTATAAGGAGAAAAAATGAAAAAAATCATTTCTTTAGCCCTTGCTTTAGCTTTAAGTGCAAGTGCAGCAGAGCTTAAAATGGCAACCACAACAAGCACTGACAATACAGGACTTTTAGATGCTCTAAAGCCTCTTTATGAAAAAGAAAGTGGCAATACCTTAAAATGGGTTGCGGTAGGAACAGGTGCGGCTTTAAAAATGGGTGAAGATTGCAACGCTGATGTGCTTTTTGTGCATTCTCCAAAAGCTGAAAAAGAATTTATAAAAAAAGGTTTTGGTATAGATAGAACTCCTGTGATGTATAATGATTTTATCATCATCGCAGATAAATCTTTAGCTTCTAAATTTAAAGGTAAAAATTTAAAAGAAAGCTTAGAACTTATCAAAAATGAAAAACTCACTTTCATCTCAAGAGGCGATAAATCAGGCACCGATAATAAAGAAAAAAGCCTTTGGAAAAATCTTGGAGGTGTGCCTGAAAAACAAAGCTGGTATCAACAAAGCGGACAAGGTATGCTAGCAAGCATTAAAATCGCTGAAGAAAAAAAAGCTGTGATTTTAACCGATCGTGGCACTTATATCAAATACGAAGCCAATGAAAAAAGCAAGCCAAACTTAGTAATCGTAAATGAAGGCGATGATAGCCTTAAAAATTTTTATTCTGTTATAGCAACAAATCCTAAGCATTGTAAAAATGTAAATTATACAGAAGCTAGCAAATTTATCAAATGGGTAACAAGCGATAAGACTTTAAATTTCATTGCTGATTTTAAACTTCTTGATAAACCTTTATTTGTAATTGATGCAAAAACAAGAAAAGACTAAAAATTAAGCAGGTTTTAACCTGCTTAAAATATCATTTTTACTTATTGTAACTTTTTTATTTATTTTTCAAAACTTTTAGCTTATTTAAATTTCTTCTTTAGATATAATAAAATTAATAATTAAATATACAAGGTCAAATAATGTTCAAAGTGGATTTAAATAGTGATTTAGGGGAAAGTTTTGGCGCCTATAAATTGGGAATGGATGAAGAAATTTTAAAATTTGTAAGCTCAGTAAATGTCGCTTGTGGCTTTCATGCGGGTGATCCTTGTGTGATGGATAAAACCTTAAATTTAGCCAAGCAAAATGGTGTTTGCATAGGAGCACACCCATCTTATCCTGATCTTTTGGGTTTTGGAAGACGCAATATGCAAATAAGCTTTGAAGAGGCTAAAAACTATGCCTTGTATCAACTAGGAGCTTTATTTGGCTTTGCTAAGGCAAAAGGTATGAAAATACAGCATTTTAAAGCCCATGGTGCACTTTATAATATGGCTGCTCTTGATGAAAATTTAGCCTTAGCACTTTGTGAGGCAGTGGCAAGTTTTGATGAAAATATTATTTTTCTAGGGCTTAGTAATTCTGCTATGAATGAAGCGGCTAAGAAAAAAGGTTTAAGATATGCTAATGAAGTTTTTGCAGATCGTGCTTATAATGATGATGGCACTTTAGTTTCAAGAAAATTAGAAGGAGCGTTAATACACGATGAAAATTTAGTCATCAAACGCGTGATAAAAATGATAAAAGAAAGCAAAGTTACAAGCATAAATGGCAAAGAAATTGATTTAAAAGCGGATAGCATTTGTGTTCATGGGGATAATGTAAAAGCTTTAGAATTTGTTAAAAAAATCAAAGAAAATTTAGAAAAAGAACAAATTCAAATTTGTGCTTTGGAAAATTTTATATAGGTTTTAGCAATGTTTAGTGTGCATTTTAGTGGAAGTAAAGCTTTGCTTTTGCGTTTTAAGCAAGAAATTTCACCTCAAATCAATGCCTATGTTTTAAGCACAGAACAAAGGATGCAAAAAGCCCTAAAAGAAGGTGAAATTTATGGGATTGATGAGTTGGTAAGTGCTTATGCAAGCTTGCTTATATATTTTAATCCTTGTATACTTTCTTTAAATTCTTTGCTTGATTTTTTAGAAAAAATTAAAAAGGATATTAAACTTACAGAACAAAACTCAAGTCTTTGTATAGAAGTTCCACTTTGTTATGATGAAGAATTTGGACTGGATTTAGAATTTGTGTGCAAACACAATCAAATTTCAAAAGAAGAGCTTATATCTCTTCACACTAAGCCTTATTATCTTGTTTTTATGCTAGGTTTTATGGCAGGTTTTCCTTATCTTGGAGGTTTAGATGAAAGGCTTTTTACCCCACGCCTTTCAAGCCCTAGAGCAAAAATAGAAGCTGGAAGTGTAGGCATAGCTGATAAGCAAACAGGAGTTTATCCTATATCAAGCCCAGGGGGTTGGCAAATCATTGCTAGAACACCTTTGGAATTTTTTGATAAAGAAGATGAAAAAAATCCCACTCTTTTAAAAGCGGGTATGTTTTTAAAATTTAAAGCCATTTCAAAAGATGAATTTTTCGATATCCAAGAGCAAGTTGCTAAAAAAGTCTATCAAAAGGAAATTTATGAGTATAAAAATCATTGAAGCATCTATAAATTCAAGTTTGCAAGACTTTGGTAGAAAAAAATTTGCTAAATTTGGCATAGCAAGAAGTGGAGCTATGGATGAAGATGCTTTAAGAATGGCAAATATCTTACTTGGAAACAAACAAGATGAAGCAGGAATTGAGCTTTGTTTAAAAGGTGGAAAATACGAATTTTTAGATGAGAATTATTTTGTTTTAAGTGGGGCTGAATTTGAGGCAAAGCTTAATAATCAAAAAATCAAAACTTACAAGGTGTATAAAGCAAATAAAGGCGATATTTTAGAGCTTGGTTTAGCAAAAATAGGTTTTCGTGGGTATTTATGCGTAGCGGGTGGCTTTGAAGTAAAAAGTTTTTTAAACTCTAAATCCAGCGATGCTAAAATGGGAGTTGGAATTTTTGAAGGAAGAGCTTTGCAAAAAGATGATATTTTAAATACTCATAATACTTTTATACCTTTTAATTTAGAAGCTAGAGAATGTGAAAATCCTCTTTTTAAAAGTCCTAAAGAGCCTATTATACGCGTTATTTTAGGAACAAATGAAGATGTTTTTACTCAAAAAGGCATAGATACTTTTTTAAATACTACTTATAAAGTAGGTTCAAAAAGCGATAGAATGGCAATTTACGCAGAATCTAGTGAAAGTATAGAGCATAAAAACTCAGCAGATATCATCTCAGATCCTGCGGTTTTTGGAAGCATACAAGTGCCAAAAAGTGGTATTCCTATTATTTTAATGGCAGGAAGACAAAGCACAGGAGGCTATACAAAAATAGCTACGGTTATAGAAAATGATCTAAGCTTACTCGCACAAGCTAAGCTAGGCTCTAGCTTTAAATTTCAAAGCATTAGCATGCAAGAAGCTTTAGAGCTTTATAAACAAAGAGAAATAAAATTTAAAGCCATGGATCAAAAAATCAATCTTGATTTTGAAAATTTGATTTAAGCTTTTTTACCATAAATATTGATAAAATATATAGCACCTATAGCCAAGGCACAACCTAACAAGGTAAGTGCATTTGGCACCTCATCTAGTATAAAATAACTACAAATTAAAGCACTAGCAGGAGTGATTAAAACAAAAGAATTTGCCTTAACACTCCCTAAAATGTGAATCCCATAATAATAAATACTAGTACCTATAATAGTTGATAAAAAAGCCACGACAAACATACTGATCCAAAATTTAAATTCAAAATGAAAAATTTCATAACTTTTTACATCAAACAATACCCAAGAAAACATTAAAACAGAAATGAGATTAATATAAAAGTTAATCGCCAAAGGGTGAGCTCCTTTGGCTTTATGATTAAACACTGCTATCAAAGCCCAAATAAAAGAACAAGTTAAAAATAAAATATTAAATTTGCCAAATAAATCTTCTAAACTCCCTAAATTTAACAAACAAAATCCAGATAATAAACCTAAAAATAAGCCTAGAATTTCACTCTTTGTGATCTTGTGAGTTGATTTTTTATCTTTTTGAAATAATATCGCTATCATAAATATCAAATAAGAAAAAATAGGAATCATAGTTGTAACCAAAACACCGCCTTTTCCAGCTAAACCATGCTTAATGGCAATAAAAAATACAAAAGTATAAAGCCCATTTAAAATTCCTGCTATCAGCACCCATTTTAAAATAGATTTTTCAAGCCTTAAAGGAATTCTTAAAAAGCCTAATACCATCAAAGAACCTAGTAAAACAAAGAAAAAACGCCAAAAAGTAATCACAGAAGTATCAGCATAAGCTGATAAAATCTTAGAAGTAGGCCAAGATGAGCCCCATAAAAACATAGCTAAAACAAGCAAGATATACAAATACTTTGTTCGAGTCAATGTTACACCTTGAAATTTTTAAGTCAAATTTTTTAAAAAATTTTTTTCAAGTGTAGTTCATACTCGTTTAGATATTTTTCCACTTGAGGATTTTTTACCACATCATTACACATAAAAGTTGGTAAAGCTTTCATACCTATAAATTCATGAGCCTTATGCAAATGCCAATACACCATATCTACACCCTTTCCTTCAAAAAATTCATTTTTATCATTAAAGGCTTCAAGAGGTGCATTCCAAGTGAGAGAAAACATGTATTTTTTACCATGATCTAAACCACCTTTTCCGTAGTTTTTACTAGGATTTTCATGAGTTCTTCCATCATTTTTAAAAAGTACTCCAGCACCCAAACCAAACACTTCATCGATATATTTTTTAACTATCCAAGGCTCGCCCATCCACCAAGCTGGCATTTGATAGATCACAGCATCAGCTTTTATAAATTTTTGTATCTCTTCTTTAGGATCATATCCTTGATCTATGTGAGTTTGATCTACTTCGTATCCTAATGTTTTTAAAATTTCTAAAGCATGATTATGCAATGTTAAATTAAGCTGTCCTTTTGAATTTCCAAATTCTTTAGCGCCATTAAGCAAGAGTATATTTTTCATTTTTATCCTTTTTTAAATTTTATGATACAATTATAACTTAGCATAATATCATTTTCAATACAGAAAATAAAGTAAGATACTATACTAAAGGAATGTTAAATGACTAAAGAGAATTCTCAGTGCAATTTCGAAGAATGCGGATTTAACTATACTCTAGCATTAATTAATGGAAAATATAAAATGAGTATTTTATACTGCTTATTTCGCTATGAAATCGTGCGTTATAATGAACTCAAACGCTTTTTAAGCTCCATATCTTTTAAAACTTTAACCAATACCTTAAGAGAACTAGAAAACGATGGTTTAATCATCAGAAAAGAATACGCTCAAATTCCACCCAAGGTAGAATATAGCTTATCCAAACGCGGACAAAGTTTAATTCCTATTTTACAAGCTATGTGCAAATGGGGCGAGAAAGACAAAAAGGGAAAAAATGCTTGAATTAATTGGCGAACTTTCTTTGCAAAATTATATGGGAGAATGGCTTGAAATGGCTAGAAAACCAGCCTTTTTTCAAAAATCTTGCTAAATTCAAAGGCAAAATACGAGCTTAAATATAAAAATGGCGTTGCTTATGTAGAAATTGAGAATTTTTGCAGTAAAGAAAATGAAATTTCAAGTATAAAAGGCAAGGCAAAAATCGTTTCAAATAGGCAATTAGCAGTGAGATTTAACATCTTTATGAACCTGTTTAATAAAGTAAATTATGAAATTATTTTTGTTGATAGCGAGTATAAAGTTGCCATTGTGGGTAGCCCTGATAAAAAATACCTTTGGATTTTAGCAAGAAATATAATAGATGAAAAAAGTATAAAAGAGCTTTTAAACATCGCTAAGCAAAGAGGATTTGACATTAGCGATGTGGTTTTTGATAAGTATTAAATTATTCTTTTGTCATATCAATGACATAGCGAAATTTAGCCTTTCCTGAGGTTAGATTTTCATAAGCTTTATCGATTTCTTGTGGTGTGATAAGCTCGGTTTCTGGATAAATTCCATGTTTTAAAGAAAAATCAAGCATTTCTTGAGTTTCAGCAATACCGCCAATTAGCGAGCCATAAACCTTTTTACCTGCCTTATGTACAAGCTCGTTTATGCCTATATTTACTTTATCTTCCACAGGAGGTAAGCCAACTATAGCCATTTCGCCACCAAATTTAAGCAAATCCAAATAAATAGCAGGATTATAAGGCGTTGGAATGGTTGAGATGATTAAATCAAAGCGTTCTTTTATGGCGTTTTTATCAGTGCTTGTGTAAAATGAGCTTACACCCATAGCCAAAGCATCGGCTTTTTTGTTTTCATTTCTAGCAAAAACGCTAACCTTTGCACCCATTTTAACAGCGTATTTTACAGCCATCATACCAAGTCCGCCAAATCCTGCTATAGCAACGCTTGAGCCTTCTTTTATCTTAGAAAATTTTAAAGGCGAGTAAGTAGTAATTCCTGCACAAAGCAAAGGCGCAACCTTATGCATAGGTGCATTTTTTGGCACACAAATGGCAAATTTTTCACTTACAACTATGTTGTTTGAATAGCCTCCATAAGTGTTTTCATTGCCGTGAAATACATCGCAACTATTGTAAGTAAAGATGGTTTTGCCATTTTCGCAAAACTGCTCTTGTGAGCGTTTACAAGCATCGCATTCTCCGCATGAATTTACCATACAACCAACCCCTGCGTAATCTCCTACTTTAAATTTACTCACATTTTTACCCACAGCAATCACTTCTCCTGCTATCTCATGCCCAGGCACACAAGGATAAGTAGCCTCTCCCCACTCGCTTCTTGCAGTGTGAATATCGCTATGACAAATACCTGCATATAGGATTTTAATCAAAATATCATTATCGCCAATAGCATGGCGGCTAAATTCAAAAGGTGTGAATTTCGCATCCTTGCTAAGCATTGCATAGCCTTTACTTGCGATGCGATTGTTTTCTAAAATTTTGTATTGCATTTTTGCTCCTTTTTTGATTTTTTATAATTATAAAACATTAGAGTAGCTATAAGTCAAGAGTGAAAATAATTTTTTAAAAATTAGTATAAATGCTATAATTATAAAATTTAATTTCACTTTGGGGTAAAAATGCAAAATTTTGTATTCAGAAGATGATACTAGAGTAAAATTTATAGATGCAAAGCTTTATGATAGTTCTTGGAATGAAGAAAATATAAAAAGAAATTATTATTTTACAGATGGTAGAAAGCTTTTAGGTGGTAAAAGAGCACAAAGAAAATTTGCAGATTATTTGCTTAGATATGAAGGAAACAACCTTGCTATAATAGAAGCTAAAAAATTTAGTAAAGATCCTTTAGATGGTTTATCTCAAGGCATAGAATATGCAAAAATTTTAAATGTGCCTTTTGTATATAGTAGCAATGGAGAAAAAATTTATGAATACGATATGAGAAGTCATAGTGGTGAATACATAGATAAATTTCCAAGTCCTAAAGAACTTTTTGATAGAATTTTTGGTAATTTAAAAGAATGGCAATATAGACTTTTAACACAAAAGTCAATGTATATACCGCAAAAAGAATTAAGATATTATCAAAAAATAGCAATAGATAAAGTCATAGAAGCTATTATAAATAACAAAAATAGAATTTTACTCACTCTTGCTACAGGTACAGGAAAAACAACCATAGCTTTTAATTTGTGCTATCGTTTGTTAGAGGCAAGATGGAATAAAGAAAACAAAGATCAAAAGCCTAAAATACTATTTTTATGTGATAGAGTGAGCTTAAGAGATCAAGCCTTAGGAGAATTTAATCCTATAGAAAGTGATTGTAAGGCAATTAGTGCTGAAGAAATAAAGAAAAAGATGGAAAAATCATAACAAATGCAAATATTTTCTTTGGAATTTATCAAAGCTTAGCTGCAAATTCAAAAGAACAAGAGAGCAAATTTTATCTTCAATACCCAAAAGATTTTTTTGATCTTATCATCATAGATGAGTGCCACAGAGGTGGAGCAAACGAAGAAGGAAGCTGGAGAGCTGTACTTGAGTATTTTTCTTATGCGACTCAGCTTGGTTTAACCGCTACTCCAAAAAAAGAAGAAAATATAGACACTTATGAGTATTTTGGTGAAAGTGTTTATGATTATAGTCTTAAAAGTGGTATTGAAGATGGATTTTTAACCCCTTATAAAGTCAAATTCATAAAAACAATTTGAGTGATGGTTATACCTATAATCCTGATGATTTAATACAAGGTGAGCTTGAAAAAGGCTTTTATAAACAAAGTGAATTTGAAAGAAATATCTTTTTACCAAACTATAATGACTTTATCACTAAGAAAATTTTAGAGCTTATAAATCCTATGGATAAAACCATAATTTTTTGTGCAAATCAAGCTCATGCAAATGAAGTAAAAAGAGCTATAGATAAATATAAAAGCGTTAAAAGAGATGATTATTGTGTAAGAGTTACGAGTGATGAAGGTAAAATAGGGCTTGATTATCTAAAATTGTTTCAAGATAATGATAAAAGCTATCCTGTCATACTTACTAGCTCTAAAATGCTCACAACTGGAGTGGATGCAAAAAATGTGCGAAATATAGTATTGCTAGCAAATATAGGTTCTATGGTGGAATTTAAGCAAATCATCGGGCGTGGCACTAGGGTTTATGAAGGTAAAGACTTTTTTACTATACTTGATTTTGTCGGTGCGACTAAACTTTTTTATGATCCAAAATGGGATGGTGAAAAAATAGAAGAATTAAAAGAGCAAGATGAAAAAGAAAAAATCACTAAAGAGCATATAAAACAAACAAAAGAAGAAAGCAAAGAAAAAAAGAGCGTAACCATACACTTAAAAGGCACAAAACTTAAGGTTTTAGATATCACAACTACTTATGTAGGAGCACAAGGTAAGCCACTTAGCACTAAAGAATTTTTAGAATTTTTGATAGGAAAGTTTGGTGAGTATTATGATGATGAAGCAAAATTGCGTGAAATTTGGAGTGATCAAAAAAATAGAGAAAGATTTTTAAAAGCCCTTGCAAATGATGGAGTTGATGAAGATGCTTTAAAAGATCTAAGAGAAATTTTTCAAAAAGATTGTGATATATACGATGTTTTAGCGCATTTAAGCTTTAATGCCGAGATAAAAACAAGGCAAGAGCGTGTTTTACAAGTAGAAAATGGTGAGTTTTTGAAACGCTTTCAAAAAGAAAAAGCTATAAAATTTATAGAATTTTTACTAAATAGATATCAAGAATACGGCATAAAAGATTTTGATGATGGTTTAAAACCACTTATAGAGCTTAGTTCTTTAGGTAATGTAAGAGAATTGGCTGATGAATTTGGTAGCTTAGAAATTCTAAAACAAAGTTTTGATGATTTACAAAGGGAGATTTATTTAAACTGAAAGGAGAGAAAATGAGTAATAGTTTTTTAAATACAGAGACTTTAACTCTTAATGATTTATTTGGTAAAGATAGAACTTATAGTGTTCCAAAATATCAAAGAAATTATTCTTGGAGTGAAGATCAATGGGAAGATTTATGGTGTGATATTGAAGATTTAGAAAAATCAAACTATCCACATTTTATGGGTTCTATAGTATTGCAAGAGACTAAAGATGCCAAAAATATAGATATAATTGATGGGCAACAAAGATTAACTACCTTAAGTATTTTTATGTCCGCTATAATATTTTATATAGATAATTTGGTCAAAAAAGATAAAGATAAAACAGATAATGAAAAAAGGAAAGAAATTTTTAATAAAAAATATTTAGGTTATGAAAGTTCTACTACATTAAAAATAGTTCCAAAACTTACTTTAAATAATACTAATAATAATTTTTTTACTCACTATATTATTAATCAGAATATTCCAGATAAACCAACTCTAGCAGATGAGGATAATTCTAATTATTTATTATATAAAGCATTTAATTTTTTTCAAAAAAAATTAAAGAAAAATTTCAAGAAGAAGATGGGAAAATAATTGCAGAATATGTGGAGATGATAGGAGAACAATTAAAGTTTATTGTGATTATAGTTCAAAATGAATTAGATGCTTATGTTTTATTTCAAACATTAAATGCTAGAGGAGTAGAATTAACAGCCGCTGATTTATTAAAAAATTACTTTTTAAATTTACTTAAAAATGAACCAGAAATTTTAAATCAAGCTAATTTAATGTGGGAAAACATAAATAATAAAATTTCAACAGAAAAAATACCCGATTTTCTAAGAAGTGTTATAAATTCACAAATAGATTTGGTTACAAAAAATAGACTTTTTAAAGAAGTTAAAAAAAATATTAAGACTTCAGAAGAGGCTTTTAATTTTATATCTAAACTTCATAAATTATCTTCTTTGTATCTTGCTTTGCAAAATTCAAATCATAGTTCTTGGAATGATTTTACAGCACAAGATGCAAAATATTATATTGATATTTTAGAGTTATTAAGATTTAAATCATCTTTACCATTACTGCTAATTGCTAAAGAAAAAATAGTAGATGATCAAGATTTTATAAAAATTTTAAAAGCTTGTGCTATATTATCTATTAGATATTCTATTTCAAAAACTAGAACAAATAAATTGGAATCTAGCTATAATAAAATTGCTTGCAATATATTTCATAGCAAATATAAAAATACCAAGGAAATTATAGATGCATTAAAATCAATTGATATTGATGATAATGACTTTAAAAAATCTTTCTCTATATATTCTAAAAAAGCAACCTCAGGAAATGATGCAAAAATAGTCAAATTTTTACTTGTTAATATTGAAAGGCATTTATCTGGAGGCATATGTGATGAACAAATTGCAACAATAGAGCATATACTTCCATCATCTTTAAATAACGAAAAAGTTCATAAATTAGGAAACTATATTTTATTAGAAAAAAAATACAATCAAGAATTAAAAGATAAAAAATTCGAAGAAAAAATTTCTATATATAGCAAGTCTAGCTTTAAACTACCAAGATATATAGCGGATAATTTTAAAACTTGGGACACAAAAAGTATTGATCAATATCAAAATTTTTTAGCTAAACAAGCCTTGGCTCTATGGAAAATAAAATGACAAATTTACCGCAGGGTTGGGAAGTTAAACGCTTAGCGAGATAGGTGAAATCATTACAGGTTCAACACCTAGTAAGAGTAATGTTGAGTTTTATGGGAAAGATTATCCATTTTTTAAGCCAAGCGATTTCGAGCAAGGATATTTTTTAGAAAATGCTGGAGATAATCTATCAAAACTGGGTTTTGGTAAAGCTAGACAGCTTCCGCCTAAAACAATTCTTGTGGTTTGTATAGGTTCTTTGGGTAAAGTAGCACTAACTAGAGTTATTGGGAGTTGTAACCAACAAATAAACGCAATTATTCCTCACAAAAATATAATTTCCGAGTATATTTATTATTATTATTGCATATCTTCTAAATTTCAGTCTATATTATTTTCAAAAGTACCACAAACAACTTTAGCTATTTTCAATAAGACTGAATTTTCCAAACTCGAAATTATTTATCCAAAAGACATAAAAGAGCAAGAAAGGATAGTGGGGATTTTGGATTTTGCTTTTAGTAAGATTGATGAAAATATCAAAAAAGCAAAAGAAAATTTAGCAAATATTGATGAGCTTATGCAAAGTGCTTTACAAAAGGCTTTTAATCCACTTAACGATGATACTAAAGAAAATTATCAACTCCCACAATCTTGGGAATGGAAAAGCCTAGAAGAGATTAGCGAAAATATTTCTGCGGGTGGAGATAAGCCAAAAAACTGCACAGAAAGTAAAACTGCCAAAAATCAAATCCCTGTTTATGCAAATGGTGTAAATAATAATGGTTTAGTTGGATATACAGATAAAGCTACCATTATAAAACCTTCTTTAACTATATCTGCTAGAGGAACAATAGGTTTTGTTTGCATTAGAAAAGAACCTTATTTTCCTATTGTAAGGCTTATTTCTTTAATTCCTTGTGAAAATATATTATGCTTACATTATTTATATTTTTGTTTGAATTTTTTTATAGCAAAAGGTGAAGGTTCTAGTATTCCGCAACTTACTATACCAAAATTTAAATCCCTACAAATCCCCCTACCACCACTCAAAGAGCAAGAGCAAATCGCAGAGCATTTAGATTTTGTCTTTGAAAAGGCAAAGGCTTTAAAAGAACTTTACACTAAAGAGCTAAAAGATTATGAAGAGCTTAAGCAATCCTTACTTGATAAAGCTTTTAAGGGAGAATTATAATATTAAAAAATTTGCCAAATTTTAACACATTGGCTTGATATGTTAAAAATTTTTGATTTTTTTAACATATTTTTTTATAATGTTAAAATTTTTAGAAAAAATTAACATATTGGAAAATTATGAAAGAATTTATACCTCAAAAATTGCCTTTAAATATAGAATTAAATGCAAATATTTATAGTCTTATCATTAAAGCTTCTAGAAAATTAGCAGAGTTAAATGGACTTAGTAAAAGCATACCAAATCCAAGTATTTTAATCAATGCTTTGATTTTACAAGAAGCAAAAAATTCGAGTGAGATAGAAAATATCATCACAACACATGATGAACTTTTTTTATCTGATGTTGATGAAAACAAACTCACAAGAGCAGCAAAAGAAGTGAAAGATTATGAAAGTGCTTTGAAAAAAGGATATGAGTTATTAAAAAAAGAGCAGTTATTAAGAAATGCACATATTTTAGAAATTCAAAAAAGATTAGAAAGAAATAATGCAGGTTTTAGAAAACAAAGTGGAACTATGCTTAAAAATCCTATTACAGGAGAAATAAAACACATACCACCCCAAAATCCTAATAATATACAAGAACTTATGAGAAATTTAGAACTATACATTAACGATGATAGTTTAGATGAATTTGATTTTTTAGTAAAGATGGCAATTATACATTATCAATTTGAAAGCATTCATCCTTTTTATGATGGCAATGGCAGAACGGGTAGGATTATAAATATACTTTATTTAGTATATAAAGGACTTTTGGATTTTCCTATTTTATATCTTAGTGCTTACATAGTAAAAAATAAAGATGAGTATTATAAGCTTTTGCAAAAAGTGCGTGATGAAGGGGATATTTTAAAGTGGATAGAATACATACTTAAAGGCATAGAGCAAACCGCTGTAAAAACTATTGAAACTATTATTAAGATAGAAAAAATGATGTCTAATGTAGGTGAAATTTTACAAAATAAAACGAATTTTTATAGTAAAGATTTTGTGGAGCTTTTGTTTTCTCATCCTTATACAAAGATAGATTTTTTAATAAAAAAATTAGACATTTCAAGACAAAGTGCTTCAAAATATCTTAAAATTTGTGAAAATTTAGGAATATTAGAGTGTATTAAAATGGGTAGAAGTAATTATTATATTAATATAGAACTTTTAAGACTTTTTAGAAAAGGAATTTTTTAAATGCAAAATAAAATCGATAAAATCACAGATATTCTAAGAAGAGATGATGGCATAAGTGGTGCTATGCACTATACAGAGCAGATTGGCTGGATACTTTTTTTAAAATTTTTAGATGATTATGAGACAAATTTAAAAGATTTAGCGTTTTTAGATGGCAAAGATTATAAAAGCATTTTGCAAGAAAAATTTAGCTGGAGTGTTTGGGCAGCGCCTAAAAAAGATGGCAAACTTGATGTAAAAAATGCTTTAAGTGGATCAGATTTGCTTGAATTTGTAAATAAAGAGCTTTTTCCTTATCTTAAAAATTTTAAAAATAATGATGATTTTAAAAGTATAGAGTATAAAATCGGTGGAATTTTTGAATTTATAGACAATCGCATAGCAAATGGACATACTTTAAGAGAAGTGATAAATATCATTGATGAGATTAGTTTTAATAAAGAAGATGAAGTATTTGCCTTAGGTGAAGTTTATGAAAAACTTCTAAAAGATATGGGTAGCGATGGTGGAAATAGTGGAGAATTTTACACCCCTCGTCCTTTGATAAAGACTATGGTGGAAGTAATAGATCCTAAACCAAAAGAAAGAATTTATGATCCTTCTTGTGGTAGTTGTGGATTTTTAGTTGAGAGTTTTTTACATATTTTATATAAAGACAGAACCAAAGGCAAAAAAGCAAATTTAAGCGTAGAAGAGCTTGAATTTTTAAAAAATGATGCTCTTTTTGGTAAAGAAAAAACTCTGCTTAGCTATGCAATGGGCGTTATGAATATGATACTTCATGAAATTTCAAGTCCAAATATCATAAAAACAAACACTTTAAGTAAAAAAATAACAGATATAACAGAAAAAGATAAATACGAAGTAATACTTGCAAATCCACCTTTTGGTGGCAAAGAAAAAGAACAAATTCAAGAAAATTTTCCTATAAAATCAAATGCTACTGAACTTTTATTTTTACAGCACATTTTAAAATCTTTAAAAAACAACGGAAGATGTGCGATCATTGTGCCTGAAGGTGTGCTTTTTCAAAATTCAAATGCCTTTGTGAGTGTAAAAAAAGATTTACTAGATGATTTTAATTTAGAATGCGTTTTGAGTTTGCCAAGTGGGGTATTTTTGCCTTATAGTGCTGTTAAGACTAATGTGCTTTTTTTCTCTAAAGGTAAAAAATGTATTTGTGAAGGCGATGGAGTTTATTACTACGAACTTATACCGCCTTATAAACTTACTAAAATAAGCCTTTAGAATACGGACATTTTAAAGAATTTCTAAAATGCTACAAAGAAAGAAAAACCACTGCTAATTCTTGGCTTGTTAGCAAAAAAGAGCTTGAAGAAAGAAACTATGATCTAAGTGCTAAAAATCCAAATGTAAAAGAAGAAAAAATCCTAAGAACTAGCGAAGAGATTTTAAATTCTTTAGAAGAAAATCTAAAAACACAACAAGAATATCTAAATGAGCTTAAAAGCATACTAAAATGATTGCAAGTTTTTTGATAAAAACTAATTTACAAATAACTTCTAAGCTCAATTTACAATAAATATTTATTGCTTGCATTCTACTTTTTAATATCATCAAGCAAATTTAGGGCATTTAAAGCTTTTGGATAACCGATATATGGAATAAGAGCTGCAATGATATTTAGCAAATCTTTTCTACTTTGCCCCATGTTAAGATTACCTTGTATATGGGCTTTTACTTGATTATCTAGCCCACCAAGTGAGATAAGATATACAAGGGTTAAAAGCTCCCTAGTTTTTAGATCAAGTCCTGTGCGTGTATAATAATCTCCAAAACAATTCGCACTCAAAAAATCATTTATAAAAGCTTTATCTTCTGGGGTAGATTCTATCATTTTAGTGATATTAGCTTCACCAAAAATAGCATTTTGTATTTCCCTACCTTTTATTTTGCGATTTTCTTGTGTAGTGGTGCCTTGTGGGGTTAAAACTAAGGCGATATTTAGTTTTTTAAACACTTTATTACAAAGGCTTAAAAAATCACATACTCTAGCAAAACCCACATAAGGCGTAGCTTGATAAATCACTTCTTTGATGACAATAGGACTTATATCGTTCTTGATTGCACCTTGAAGTAAAGTTTTAAACTCTATTTTTCCATCTACTGCTAAAGTAGAAGCAAGGGTGATTAAAAAATATTTTTGTGTATTAAAATTTGCTTTTACAAAACTCTCGCCAAAAGTAAAATTTATGTGATTGATAAAATACTCTTTATCACTTGCAAAAAGTTGATCCTTTTTTGCTCCTAAGAGTTTTTCAAAAATTTCTCTTGCTTTTTGTCTTAATTGTATGGTTTTATCCTTTGTAATTTTTAAAGTTTGTGAAAAAAGAGCATTTAAAATACTTCAAAAACATAAAAGTTTTTATAAAAATTTTGTGTTTTATTTACAAATTTCTCTACTCTCTTGCTTCTTTTAAGGCATTTTCATATTCTTCATCGCTTACAAGCTCAAGCCATTCTACATTTTTACCTTCTTTCTCACCTGTAAGTGCTATGTGTGCTCCACTACTTGTATTAGTTGCACCATGAAAATGCTTTACTCCTATAGGACAGCTTATCACATCGCCTTTTTTGGCTATAAAGGCTTTTTGACCTGGAACTTTTGTGATGATTTCACCCTCTGTTACGATTAAGGTTTGTCCTTGAGGATGAGTATGCCATGCACTTCTAGCACTGGCTTCAAATTCAACCAAAGCCCCGCTAAAATTTCTCCACTTATTTGATTTAAACATCATAGAAACTTTTACATTTTTGCTAAAAAATTTACTATCGCCTTTAAAACTTCCATGAATTCCTGCTTTTTCTAATTCTTGCATTTTACCTCCTTTTTTAGTATTATAAAACATGAGAGCTACTCTAAGTCAATAAAAATTTAAAATCTTAATTTCATTTTTTCTATCCTACTTCTTACAAAAATCATGATAATTCCTAAAATCAACAAAACAATAGTATTTACGATAATATAACGCGTATCGCTCAAAGAAATCACAAGTCCACAAATAGCAGTTCCGGTGCTTAATCCTATATTGGCCACGCTTATAAAAAGTCCATTGCTAAAATTAGCAGCCTTTGGAAAGGGATAACTTATCATAAAATGTGTGCCGTTATTCATCACACCTGCTAAAATTCCCAATATAAAGGCAAATATTATAAGTATAATTTCACTATAAAAACTAAAAATTAAAATATAAAATCCTATCATGATTAAAGGTGTTAAAATCAAAGTAAAATTTGCATTTTTAACAAGGGTCTTTCCGGCTATATAATTGCCTATAATATTTGAAAAACCATAAATAGCCAATACAATACTAATTAAAGTAAAATTCATCTTTCCTACACTATGCAAGAAATCAGAAAAATAAGAGTAAAAACCCCAAATTCCAGCATTTATACAAATAACACAAAGTATGCTAATCCATAAAAGCGGGTATCTTAAGATAAGCAATTGTTTGCTTATTTTTACAGAATTTACTTTTTTAAAATCAGGAACAAAAAATAAAGTTGCTATAAAAGATAAGGTATTTAAAAATACAAAAAATAACATTGCCATTTTAAAACTAAAATTTCCACCAAAATAACTAGTCATAGGTACACCCAAAACCATTCCAGCACTAACTGCTGCAAAAATCTTAGCTGTAGCTTTTGGAATTTCTTTCTTATCTTCGACCAAATTTGTAACCATACTTAGAGCAAGAGCTATATAAATAGGATGAAAAAAAGCAGGAATAGCTCTTAAAATAAGCAATTGCCAAAATTCACTCACAAAAGCAGAAGTTAACGAGCTTAAGATAAACACAGCTAAACAAATAAGCATAAGTTTTTTAGGATTGAAATTTGTACAAAGTAGCGGGACAATAGGGGCACAAAAAGTTATCACAAGTGCAAAAATACTCACACACCAACCCGCATCTGAAATACTTACGCTGAAATTTTGAGAAACAATAGGAATTATACCCATCATCCCTAGTTCTGTGCTCAAAATCCCAAATACCCCTAAACAAAATACTAGAATAATTTGAGCATTTGAAGCTTTATTTAAATTTTTCATTTTATCCTTTCAATTAATATTTTTAAAAGTATAAAAGATGAGAGTAGGTCTAAGTCAATAACCTAAAATAAAAATATTTATCTATATTAAATAAAATCTTTAGAAAAATCTAAAACTTCAAAATAAGCATTTAAAAGAAATAAAAGATGCCTTAAAATTATAAGGCAATCTTTATTTATAGGCTTATTACCCCAATGCGTGTGTTTTCATAGCAAGAATTAAGCACTATGTCTATCATAGCACTAGCATAATCACTATAGCTGATTTTACTTTCATTGTTGGCATTCACTTCAAATTTTTCGCCTATGATTTTATAATGATTGGTTTTTGGAAGATCTGGTGAAAAAATAGCAGATGGGCTCACATATACCCATTTAAAACCTTTTTCATTGCGTAAAAATTCCAATACTTCCGCACTTGCTTTAGCTATATCCAAATACTCTTTAGGAAAATCAGGCATATCCATAAGTCTTGTAGTATGATTCTCATCCATATACAAACTTCCAGCACCCCCTACAACAAATAATTTAGCCTTACTTCCTTGCAAAATTACACTCAAGCATTCTATATGCTTTTTATGTAAGCTTAAATTTTCCCATTCTCCAAAAGCATCGATAATAATATCAAAATCTATCAGATCTTTAGAATCAAGCTCAAAAAGATCTTTTTGTACTATTTTAGCTTGAGGTAAAAATTCATTCATTTTAGAGCTATTGCGTACAAAACATACTGGTTCTAAATTTCTTTTTAAAGCTTCTTTACTGATTTCTTTGCCCACTTTACCACTTGCACATAAAATTGCTATTTTCATAATATCTCCTTTTTAAGTATTTTTACATAAAAAATGCAATCTTGAAATTATAAATATATTTACTACTAAAAATCAAGTAGATATTATTTTATAATATAGTATCTATTTTAGGAGTATTGTGTTATTTTAGTATTTTAATGAGATAAATTTTTTAAAAAATATGTTATAATTTTAAAAAATAAGGATTTATAATGAAAAAATATCATTCTCTTTGTCCTATTGAAACTACGCTTAATTTGATAGGAAATAAATGGAAAATTTTAATTATTCGAGATTTGTTGCAAGGGACTAAAAGATTTGGAGAGTTGAGAAAAAGCATTTCATCTACAAAAAATCAAAACATCTCTCAAAATGTCCTTACACAAAATTTACGAGAATTAGAAGAAGCAAAACTGATCAAACGCAAAGTTTATGCAGAAGTTCCTCCAAAGGTTGAGTACTCACTTACATCTTTAGGCAATAGTTTAGAATCCATCTTAAAAAGTCTTGAGAATTGGGGAAATAGCTATAAAAATATCGTTTAAGAAATAAATTAATATATCAATATATATTGATATATTAATTTATATATGTTATATTTTTGAAAATATTTTTATAAGGATAAAAAATGCAGTCTTTTTTAAATACTTTCAAAGAGTTTTTATATCTATTTACTGAGCTTTCTGTACTTTTTATAGCTATTTCTTTTTTAGTTTCTATTATGAATCAAAAATACGAAGGAATTTTTAAAAAACAACTTGCTGGTGATAAAATTTCAAGTTATTTTAAAGCTATATTTTTAGGTGCTTTAGAGCCATTTTGTTCCTGTTCTACCATACCGCTTTTAAGAGCTTTTTTAGAAGCGAAAGTAAAACTTAGCGTAGCTTTAGCTTATCTTTTTACTTCACCTCTTATTAATCCTATTATTTTTTCCATGCTTTTTGTAACTTTTGGTTTAAAGTTAAGTTTGACTTATGTGGTTTTTTTGATATTTTTGATCTTTATTATTTCTTTTGTTTTTTCTAAATTTAAGGAAGAGAGTTTTTTAAAACATACCCCTAAAAATACAAAATCAAGTATTTTTACCCAAAGCGCTCACAATCCTAGCAATTTTATTTTTAAACAAAAATCATGCTGTACAAATACTCAAGATAAGTCTAAAAATATAACGATAAACTATAAAGAATTATTCAAAGAAAGTTTGAAAAATTATAAAAAATTATTACCTTATATCGTTGTGGCAGTTTTTATCGGTGCTTTTATTCATGGTTTTATTCCTCAAGAAATTTTACAAAAATATCTAAATGGCAATGAAATTTTAAGCATTGTATTAGCGGCTTTTTTAGGAATTTTCCTTTATTTAAGAGTAGAAACTATTATTCCTATAGGCTTAGCACTTTTACAAATGGGAATTTCTCAAGGAGTGATTATGAGTTTTTTAATCGCTGGTGCTGGATGTTCTTTGCCTGAGCTTGTTTTACTCAAACAAATGTTTAAAATGAAATTTTTATTTTTATTTGTTATGATTATTTTAGGCGTGGCTATATCTTTTGGAATTTTTATTAATTTAATTTAAGGAAATAAAATGCAAAAATTTTTAACCATTATTTCAGCGATCAATGATGAAAGTAGGGTTTTGATTTTGTATCATCTTTTAAGATACAAAGAACTTTGTGTTTGTGATCTACAAGAGCTCTTAAACATGGGTCAATCAAGACTTTCAAGACATTTAAAAATTTTAAAAGATGCGGGTTTTTTGTATGTAAGGCGTCAAGGAACTTGGGCGTATTATGGGATTAATGATGAGCTTTTAAAACTGCATTTAGATCTTTTTGAAAATATTAAAAATTTAGAGCTTAAAAATGCTATTAAAAAAAATGAAAATATTATTACCCAAATTTGCCCTTAATATAAAATCAACCCTTAAACTTATGCAATTTATCACAAGGTTGATAGTCCTTACTTTCTGGATTAAATCCATCGACTTCATTTGCAAGCATTTCTTCATAAATTTTTATCTTTTTGCTTAAAACTTTTTCACTTTCTTTTAATGTTTTGATCTGGTTTTGTAATTTTTTCTTTGTTTGCTTTAACATCTCTTGTCTCTCTTTGGCAGTTTTTATACCCAAAGAGCAAAGTTTTATATAATGTTTGATTTGTTCTATTGGCATACCTGAAATTCTAAGCCATTCTATCCATTTTGCCCATTCTATATCGCTTTTTGAAAAATATTTCACACTATTTTCATCTTTTTGAACAAAAGGAAACAAACCCTTTTTAGCCCAAAATCTTAAAGTATGAGCACTAATTTTTGTTTCTTTTTCTACTTCTTTTATAGTATAAGCCATATTTACTCCTTATTTAAGATAAAAATAAAAATTTATTTTATTTTTTTGTGAT
The DNA here is from genome assembly GCF_011068225.1 of Campylobacter sp. CFSAN093229. Lineage (NCBI taxonomy): Bacteria > Pseudomonadati > Campylobacterota > Epsilonproteobacteria > Campylobacterales > Campylobacteraceae > Campylobacter > Campylobacter sp. CFSAN093229. Next base: position 36,875 of record NZ_JAAMXB010000014.1, read on the forward strand.
AAAATAATAGCCAAATTATTAGTTTTATACTAAAAATAACAAAAATTAAAAGGAAAATAATGAATAGTATTAAAATCAAACTTTCTCTCATTGCAAATTTAATTGCAATTTTTGCCTTAATTGTTCTAGGTATTGTAAGTTTTTATTTTACAAAAACCTCACTACATGAAAGCGCTCTTAAAAATCAAACTGATCTACTTAAAGTCACACAATCTACCGTTGAAGATTTCCGTTCCACAAATCAATCTTTTACTAGAGCTTTAGAAAAAGATATCGCGAACTTACCTTATCAATCTTTAATCACTGAAGAAAATATTATTAACAATGTTGGTCCAATATTGAAATATTATCGTCATAGTATAAATGCACTAAATGTTTATTTAGGTTTAAACAATGGAAAAGTTTTACTTAGTCAAAAATCTAATGATGCAAAAATGCCTGAATTACGTGATGATTTAGATATAAAGACAAAAGATTGGTATCAAGAAGCTTTAAAAACAAATGATATTTTTGTTACACCAGCATATTTAGATACAAATTTAAAACAATATGTAATAACGTATTCTAAAGCTATTTATAAAGATGGCAAAATGATAGGAGTACTGGGTGTCGATATACCATCAGAAGATTTGCAAAATTTAGTTGCAAAAACTCCTGGAAATACTTTTTTATTTGATCAAAAAAATAAAATATTTGCAGCAACCAATAAAGAATTATTAAATCCATCCATTGATCATTCTCCTGTTCTAAATGCATATAAAACACATGGAGACTATAACTTTTTTACTTATGGATTAGACGGCAAAGAAAGACTTGGAACTTGTACTAAAGTCTTTGCTTATACAGCTTGTATTACCGAAAGCGCTGATATTATAAATAAACCTATTCATAAAGCTGCATTTATTCAAGCCATTGTTGTCATTATTGTGGTAGTATTTAGCGTCATCCTCCTTTAT
>NZ_JAAMXB010000015.1:0-21823 GCF_011068225.1 Campylobacter sp. CFSAN093229
TTTTTACTCTTTCTATAGCCGAATTCGGATTATGCATAAAAGATTCCTTATAAAAATTTTATTTTTAATACAAAAATAAGTTATTATTATACATTATAATTATATAATAAAAACCAAAAGAAATGAAATTTAGTTTTTATTATACTCTCTCTTCAACCTAGGCACATCTTTGAAGTAAAACTTGATATACCCCCCCCCATACCAATTCTTACTAGCCTTAATAAATTCTTCTCCTAATTTATAAGTAAAACATTCTTTTTCTTTTAAAGCTTCATTATAATCAGGATAAGTTTCTAAAGGAGGTAAAGCTAAATTTGAATTTTTCTTTATTTTAAATTTATAAGCCTTTTGTTCTTGTTTATGTGAAATAACAATACTTAATATTATAAAAGGTAAAGATAGAAAACCCAATACACTTTTAGAATTTATAATCAAAGCTTGTCCTAGTTTATAAGAAAGTTGGTTTTGAATTCTTGTTTTAGCTTTTCCGTAATTATTTTGGAAATTTAACAGATTTTCCGATAAGACAAATTGCCTATTATAAAAACAATATTCATCAATAATTTCTTTATAAAAATGTATAGGTGGAATAAGACGGTCGCAACAATATTTTTTTCCAAAGTTATATTTTTATTTTTTAACTTTATAATCTCAGAATCTGGTAACTTTCTATAATAATTACCTTTATAAGAAGCCAACAACATAGATATAAAATTAACTTTACATTTTTTTTGAGATTTGAAACAGTAATAAAAGTATTGTTTTGAATTTGAAAGTTCGTATTGTATAAATCTTTAACAAACATATATGGGGAAACATTAGTATTGCTCGATATAAAATTCTTATTATTTGAAATAATTATATCTCCATAATCAAATGTATTGTAATTCCAAGTATGAATAGCAATTGGAAAATAACCTGTATAGTCAGCTTTTAATTTTATTTTGGTATTACAGTTCATTTCATATATCTGTTCATTGTAAAAACTATTTTTAATATAGTATTTATTACCCTCTGGTGTAAAAATTATAAATTTTGGATTATCATTTAATATATTTAAAGATTTAGGTTTTTTAAGAAAAGTATAATTTTTTGCTATGTTTTTTCCAAGTTCTTGCATAATAAAATCAAAATCATGGGCACCATCTCTCAGTATTTGAAAACTATACAAATTAGACTTTACATAATATTTATGCATATCAATACAATTAAAACCATAATAGTTAGATAAAAATCTATGAATATTTACTACAATATTTAAACAATCAGGATTAAGAAAATTTTGCGGCATTGGGGAAATAAAAGATATAATTTTTTTATTTAAAAAATATAATTCTTTATAAAGCCAATTTAAATTCCTATAACAAAGTTTTATTAAATTTAAATTATTGTATTGAGCAACATCATGAGTATTAGATCCTGTAATTATTAAATCTGCTTTTTGAATAATTTGTCTATTCCTTATTATTTCATAAAGATTTTGAATTCCAGGAGTTGCTCCAAGAGATAAATTCAAAACATGACAACCAGAATCTTTTAAACCTTTTTGTATCCCATTTTTCATAGCAAAATGACTTTCTCCTAGTAATACAACATTAGTCATTTAATTTTATCCCGAGATTTTTTATTTTTTAACTTTTGTTTTAATTGCAGCAGTTTCCAATAAAATTCTAAATATCCACCTAGATACCATTTTCTATGGGCATGAATCAACAATTCTCCTATTTTATAAGTAAAACTATTTTTTAATTTCAAAGCCTCATCATAATCAGAGTAAAAATGTAAAGGTAAGCTAGGAAAATGTTTTTTTTCTTTTTTCCATATTTGAATAGTACGAATTAGCTTAAATGGCATTAATATATAACCGCTAAATGTTTTTGAATTACTTATCATTACCTTTCCTAATTGAAATGATAAAGAATTTTCGATCTTTATAATACCGTTATCAAGAATATGATAATGACCATTATCGCCATTACTATTTCTAGAATATTTATACGCATTATCTGAAAGTGGCTTAAAATAGTTTTTAAGAAAAACAAAAAAATCTTCGAATTCCTGAATCTTTATCTTGCTATGATTTTTATCATTTTTTAAATATTCCAAATCTTGCTTTAATTCTAATGAGATATTAGGCAATCTCATCCCTTTGAGACACAAAGTTTCAGCATAAATCATAGGTAATAAGCCTTTACAAATTCTAAGATTGTGCACCAAGGAATGTTTCATTGCTGATTCATGAGCAGCAAAAGGAGAATAATAAAACAATGGTGATGTCTCTAAATAAGGTCTATAATGATACCAATTTGCAAATGTTTCAATGGCAAATCTTCTACCAATGATATTTCCGATGCTAAACATTCCAGCAGGAATATGATCGTCACAAACATCATTAAAATTAAGTTTTAAAAGATCATCAATACTAGGGGCGCTTCCGCATGGCTCGCTATCATTTCGAATGATAGCAACAAAATCATACTTTATGTTATTTTTATATTCATATTCTTGAGCCAATTGAAATGATTTCCAAACTCCATATTGCAAATATGAAGTTCCATTTACACTAAACGGGTTATCTGGGGTACGACTTTGTTCAAATTCTTTTTGATTTTCTGTATAAATAGTTTTTATACAAGGGTATTCTAATTTAATATTCTCTAAATCATCTAATTTCAAAGGAGCCATATACTCTGCACATAATTTTGAAGTTACTCTTGGAAACAATTTCCACATATCATTATTATTCTTCAATTCATCTGGCATAATTTTTCTAATATCCTCATTTAATACCCTCCAAGCCCATGTAGGACCTCCCGCAAAACCGGACCATTGAGCATAGTGCTCCCAAGTAAAAATAAAAACATCTGCATTTAATGGTTTGGCAAATTGCTCAAGAGTTCTTTCTAAAGTTTTTTTCCAATCACCTCTAAATAAACCATATAAGCATATGGCAATTTTAGGAATAGGGGTTATTGTTATAGATTTATTAATAATATCTTTGGTTTTTTTAGTAAAAAGGTCATAATACATTATCGAGCCATAATGAGAGGGAAAGTCTCTTTGCAAAGATGATAAAATACTATAAGGTAGTTTATTATACTCTAATGGAACAAAGAATTTTTCATCTTCTTTCTTATTTGAAACTAAAAAATAATCAATTATTTTTGCAATATAATAAGCTTTGCTTATTTCATATGCAGATTGATATAAAATAAAATTAAAATTTTCCTCAATATTTTTTGCTGTAATGTTACCATATTTCAATTTACAATTAAATTCATATAATTTCACAAAAAAATAGTCCGTAAATAAATTACTAAAATCAATATTCCCAATAATTAAATTATCGATATTTTTTAAGTAAAAAATCAATTGCTTTAAATTTATATCTTGTTTTAAAAAATAACACTTTTCAATCAAAAAATTATCTTGCTCATCTTGAAATAAAAATATTATCTTGTTCAATTGTCCCGTTTGTATTAAAAAATAAACATATTCAACCTTAAGTTCCTTATAGTTTAAATAGTTAGTTTCATATATATACTCAGCTAAATCAAACTTCCAATATTGTATCGCTTTTTTAATTTGTTGTTTAATACTAAAAAGATTGTCTATCATTTGCCACTCCATTAAAATCTTATAATTTGAACTTTATTATTAATATTCTCCAAAATATCTTTTTCTATTTCATCATTATAAACACCAGCATTTAAAATCACCAAGGAGTTATCTTGATCTTTTAAGATTTTTGGTGATTTGACTATGAATTTTGTTCCATAAAGTCTTTTTTCTTGTTTACTTGGATTATTATCTAAAATATTTATAATTTTTTTAATATTTAAACCTTGAAAGATCAAATATTGTCCAAATAAATGTGCTCCAAAAAGATAAACTTTTTTAGTAGTATTTTCTAAAATTTCATTTAAATATAAAATTTTCTCTTGATAATATTTTTTCATATCTAAAAATAACTTTTTATTTTTCTCATATTCATTTTTCAAAACTATATTTTGAGTATTGATGCTTTCATCTTTACAAACATGATAAAAAATACTGTGTTCTTTAAAATACTGTTTTTGAATTATCTTAAACTTATGTTTTTGTAATAAAAACTCTAAAATATTTTCACTTAAAAATATGGTATGTTCAAAATTAAGACAATTTGTAAATTTATTTTCAAGCCATTTTTCCATATTTGGTAGTGAAAATATCATCTTACCCCCCCCCATCAAAGCAGAGGAAATTTCTTCTAAAAATTCATGAGGGTTATAAATATGCTCAAAAGTATGACTATGAGTAATAGTATCAAAACTTCTATTGTTGAAAATTTCTTTATGAAAAAATCCATCTATATAGTCAACATTTTTATGTTTATTTTCTGAATTAGGCTCAACTATAGTCCATTTTATATCGGCTAAACTTAAGCAATTTTGCGAAAGTTTTCCGTGTCCTCCACCTATCTCTAAAATACTCTTAGGATTACTTTTTATGATAAAATCTGCAAATTCTCTATGATGCTCTTCCCAAAGAGCTCCAACAACCCCGGCATCATGTCCATTTGCATATAAAATTTCTAAAGGAATAAGATTTTTAAGCTGAATCACACCTTCTTTAGAAATAACCCATTCTTGCTCACAAATCAAATCATCTTTTAAATCACTTTCATCACAACCACAAAACAAAGGAAATTCATCTCTAGATAAAAGCTCTAATTCTGTATTATCTATGACGCATTTTTGACGTTTGATTAAATTAACCTTTCTCATTAATTTTTACCCTTTCATACTCATCAGGCGTTCCGCAAAATACAATTTCATCTAATGAAATTTTATGATATTTTATAAGCAAACCTTTTTTTATAAGATAATTATACATAGGAGCTATATACAATTCTCCCTTGCTAAAATCATTTTCAGTTTTCATTCTATCAAAAATTTCTTTAAAATCTTTTGTTTTTTTAAAATAATAAAGTCCACTACTACAAAGACTTGAAATTCTTTCTTTCTCAGCAGTTTTAATCACATTGTCATTTTCATCAGCTAAAACAAAACTCCATTGCTCTCCATCTGCCTCAAATACCTCTAAATAGCCATCAATTTTACAAAAATCCAAGGTAGTAGGTAAAGAAAAATTTAGCCTAAAGGTATCAATGTTAAAAATTAAAATACTCTCATCATCTTTAATATTTGCCCTATCTAATCCAAGTCTTACTGTGTGAGCTTGACCTAAAGTTTCTTGTTTTAATCTTACACTTTCGTAAGATTTTATTCCTAATTTTTCACATTCTTCTTTTATAAAATTGCTAGTATTCTCAATATCTCTATATATAAAAATAAATTTAAAATCTTTAAAATATTTTTTAAAACTATTTACAGCATGAAAAAATACGCTATTTCCTTTTAAATCAAGCATATATTTAGGTTTATCATAGCCCGCCTTTGCAAAACGACTACTTAGTCCTGCCATAGGAAAGATTATAATCATTTGCTCTCCTTAAAAAATTTATCATAAAGTATAAAAGCATTTGCTAAAAAAGCCATTTGTTTTTCTTTAAAATCATTATGCAAAGGCAACATAGATAAAAACAAATGCAAAGTCAAAGCTTTAATATTATCATCTATATCAAACACATCTAAAAATTCTTTTTGGATATCCAAAATATTTACATCTTCTTCTATAAAAAACTCTATATTATCGCTATTAACTTTACACTCAAAAAATCCTGCAATAATAAAATCATAAAGCCCAAAAACAGAATGAACCAATTTTGCAAAATCATATTTTTTATCTCCATAAGGAGTAATTTTTCCATTAAAATCAAACCCTCTTGGATCAAAGGTTTTTATAACGCCAGCTCTAAAATCATACATAATATTTGAAAAACAAAAATCCCCATGTATTAATGAAAATTCATTTATATCGTTCATATAAAAATCTAGCTTATCTACTAAAGTCAAAATACTTGGATAAGATTTTGAATTGATAACAATATTTTTATGCAAATCAATTCCGCTTTGTTTACTAAATTCTTGCAATCTTTTTAAAGTTTTTTCCTTACAATTAAAATTTATATCTTTATCATTGCTTTTAAAAGAATGCAACTTGTCTAAAAATTCTTTTAAAGACTTAAATATTCTTTTCCAAACATAACTAGGTAATTTTCCAAAAACATACAATTCTGCTAAAGTATTATTGCAAATATATTCTATTTCATAACTATCCTCATAAGTTATAACTTTAGGGGTATAGATAAATAGTTCTTTAGGCAAATTATCAAACCAATTAATCTCTGCTTTTATTTTTTCTTGCCAAGAAGAAGACTTTTTTATATAGCCATTTGAAATATCTATATTGTTAAAATTTCTTTGCGTGCTTACAGCTTTTTTGGAGTGAAAATAACTTGTTATAAGACCAAAATCAAGCCAAGTATCATTTTTTATAATATCAAAAGCATAAGCTTTAGAATAAGCTTTCATACCATCCACGAAAGAATAACTACTTTCAACTATACATTTTATCAAAAATTGGGGATGAGAAAAACTATAAGCTCCTGCTAAAATCAAATCATCTTCTAATGTTTTTGACAGTATATTAAATTCATTATCTAAATAAGCCCAATCGTAATTTTCCTTAACTTTTGCAACCTGTAAAGAGTTTTCTTTGAATATAAGTTCTTTGAAAAAAGTATCCCCGTGTAAAATATAAAGTTTTTCACCAAACGCACAACAAACATTTAAACAGTAAACCACAGATTCGCCTAAAGATAAATTATTTGGCACAAATAAAATTTCAACATTAAGTTCTTTTAACTTTTTCTCATCGAATTTGCTTAACTTAAAATCACTAGGTAGAGATAAAAAAATTTTTTGATTAAAATTTTTAAAAAGCTCTATTTGATATTCATACAATCTTTTATTGCCAAGCGGTAGAAAAGATGGAGAGATTTTTCCAAATTCTAAAGTAAAATCAGAAGATGAATATTTTGCAGAAGTTATGAGTATCATTTATTGCCGCCATCTTTATGAGGATTTTCTTTTTTTAAAAGCTCTTTAATTTGATCATAATTTAAACTTATAAATTCGGACGGACGAATGGCTTTATCATCAACATAAAATCCATCATACCCACACCAAGGTTTACCTATGATTATCTCATCATACGGTACATCATATTTTTTAAGCCAAGTGATAATTGTAGGCAAAGTATGAGTTTTAATTTTTTCAAGCTCACCATCAAACGTACGCATGTTGCGACTTGTGAAAATATTGATTTTAAAACCTTGTTTTTTATACTCTTTTAAAGTTTGAATTAAATCAAGATTTGGTTTTTTATCAATATAATCTACATTCTCTTCATCAATTGTCAAAGTTCCATCTAAATCAATAAGTAGAGTTTTCATATTCCCATAATCATAAAAATTTTAAAATATTTTTATGATTATATGCAATAAACCTTACAATTTATTTATTGCTTTAAAAATTTCTAAATCCTCAGGTATTCCAATGCCATGCATTTTGGAAAAATCAATATTATAAATACCTATTTTAGCACCGCTTTTTATAGCATAATTATAAACAGGACAAGTATAAAATTCATTATTAACTCTATCATTTTCTATAATCATATCTATAGCACTTTCAACAAATATTTTTCCTTTATTAAAAAAATAAATCCCAACTGTAGCAAATTCACTAATAGCTTCTTTTTCTTTTACTTCTACTACCAAATCATTATTTAATTTTGCAAATGACCATTTTGGGTTTTTTTCTTTATCAATAAAAGTCAATATCGAACCATCTAAACCTCGTTTGAAACTATCATTAATAAAATCAGCTATATCAACATCAACAATCTGATCAGAATTTGCTATCATCAATGGCGTATCATTATTAATATATTTTCTTGCATAAAGCACGGTACAAGCTGTTCCTTCTGTAAGTTTATCGATAGCTATAAATTCAACATTAAAATTATTTTTAATTTTATCAACTAACTTTTTTTCTTTAGTCAAATGTTCTTTTCTTGCTATTAAAATATATCTTGCACCTTTATATTTTAAATTTTCAAGCACTCTAACTATCATTGGCTTATCTAAAACATCGATAAAAGGCTTTGGTTTATCAAAACCAGCCTTTACAAAACGACTTCCAAGCCCAGCCATAGGAATCACTATATTCATTGACATTCTCCTAAATATTTATCATCATTAGCTCCTGGAAGTTTTACGACGACATTCGTTGTATCTTCCAAAGCTTCAAAATCTGTAGCTTCACCTGGATAAATCATCACTATATCGCCTTTAGAATATATCCTATCATTCATCCTTACTTTACCACTAATAATAACAGTAATTTCAGTTGCAATTTTATGATGATGTTTTTCTTCGGTATCACCTTTTTTATATTCTTTCACGCCAACTTCCACATTATTAGTTTTAAAAACACTTGGATCGAAATTTCCCACAAACCAACCACGAATCATTTCATCTAATTTATAATTTTTCACAATCAACCTTTCGGAATATCCAAATAAGCACGCAACTCAACAATTTTTTCATTATACCATTCTATGATATCCACACCTTCAAGTCTGGTTTCATCAAGCATTAAAATGAATTCTAGAAAAGTTGTATTTTTATCTTGAAAAATATTTTTAGCACTAAAGCTTAGTTCTTTGCAACTATTGAAAATATTTTCAATAGCTTTTAAACATTCTTCTTTGCCTTCTATTCTTTTTACAACTGGATCTTCTAAAACAAAATTCTCATTTAACAAATTTGCTACTTCTTTTATATCTTTTTTATTAAAAGCATTAATATATTTTTCAGTTAATTTTTTAAGCATTTTTAATCCTTTCATATTCATTAATTTTCGCATGAGAATAAAAAGTAAAATAACGATTTTTATCAATTGAAATATTTATAATTTTCTTGTCTTGTAAAATTAATTCATTTAATATTGGGGCGATAAAATATTTTCCTTCATAATTAACATCTTTTTTAATCATATCAAAGGCTGATGTTATGAAAAATTTAGCCTTATTAAAATAATAAAATCCCGCTATTGCATTTTTACTTACAGGTTTTTTTTCAAAAGCTTCTAAAACAAAATTATTTTCATCACATTTTACATAAGCCCATCTTGGATGAACACTCTCAAAGCTTAAAACACCTGCATCATTTAAAGATAAATCTGAAATAACTTCATTTAAATCACACTCAAAAATTTGATCCATATTAACAATAAGCAAAGAATCATTTAAATTAATCTCATCAATAGTCATCAAAACAGAACAAACCATGCCTTGTGTTTCATTTTTAAGAATAATAATTTTGCTTTGATTATTAGTTAAAACATTAATTGCATCATCCAAATGATAACGCTTTACGTCTTCTTCTTTAAGTATAAAAATAAAACGTTTACTCTTGACATTTTCATAATTTTTAACAAAATGTTCCAACATAGTTTTTCCACAAATTTCAATAAACGGCTTTGGAAAACCATCTTTTTCATTATCAAAAAAATAACTTTTACCCGCAATAGGAACCACTATATTTAACATTTCAATTCCTTTTCAAATTTAAAAATATGATTTTTAATATTTTCATAATTTACTTCGTTAACTTCCTCTACAATCATTACATTAGCTCCACTTGCCCTAGCTGCTTTTATACCATTTTCATTATCCTCTACTATCATACATTCTTTAGGATTTAACTTTAATCTTTCTATAGCTTTAATATACATTTCAGGGTCAGGTTTTCCTTTTTTTACATCTTCATTGGAAATATAAAAATCTAAATAATTTTCAAGAGCTGATTTTTTCATCATTACTTCAATGCTATTGCGTATAGAATTAGAACAAACTGTCATTTTATAACCTTCAAATTTTAGCTTTGATAAAGCATATTCATGATGGAACCTAGGTTTGCATAAACTATAAACTATTTCCATGGTGTACTGCTGTTTTAATTCATTTATAAAAGAATGTAGCGATTTAGGCAACCCTCTTTCCAATGAAAGCATTTTTAATTTATCCTTAGTTGGCAAGCCATCAAAAGTTGTTAAGTGCTCATATCTAGTAATTTCCATGCCAAAAAGTTTTAAAGCTCTATTTAAAGCTTCATAATGCCAATCTTTAGCTTCAATCAAAACTCCATCCATATCGAAAATAATGGCTTTTATCTTAGTCATTAAAGAACCTCCTTGCCTCATCAGGATAATCAGTACAAATCATTAATTGTTCTTGTATATGTAACTCTTTTTCTATTTGTTTGTATTCTTGCCATTCTTTCTTATAATCTCTTTTATGAAGCTCTGAAGAAACTATACAAACTGATTTGCCATTATCAATATGCTTTTTTATGGTATTTTTATCTATCCAATGTGAATAAAACTCATCCATCCAAATACCACAAGCTTTATCATAAAAACTAGGCTCTTTTTCATATTCACTTTGTCTAGTAAAGACATTAAAATTCAAATCAATATAAAGTAAAGCATCAGGAACCGACATATCAAATACAAAATAATTTGTAATTTTATATTTTTGAATAAGTTTCTTAAGTGGAATTTGAAGTCCATCAGCCTTTATATTTAAGGCTAAAGGTAAATTTGTATTATATTTTTTATAAAGCTTAAAAAAATCTTCTAATTTTAAACAATTTTCACTTGCCATATCATGTGATATGACTATACCCCCCCCCATATCTCTTAAATCTGTTTCAAGACCGTATGAATTAAGAAAACTTCGATTAAAAGCAATAATAGAATTTTTTCCTGCTTGTTTTTCCAATAACCACGATGCGAAAGTATTTTCATTAGCTTAATCTCACTTTGAAATAAATTTTCCAATAACAATATATTAACATAATTTAGTATAATAAAATATTTAAAAAATTATTAAGAAAGGAAAATTATGCATTGTCCATTATGTCAAAGTGAAAATGATCAAAAAGAACTTTTTAAGACTTTAAATGTTTTTACTTCTTCAGGAAAACTTGATAAAAACCCGACCCAAATAAAAACAACTATAACAACTAATGATGACGGGGGGGGGGTATTGTAAAGGTAACAACACTATAACTTTTACACAGTGTCAAGATTGTGGATACATCTATAACTCGATATTTGATTTAAATAAAATCTCTAAAGAATACCAAAGTGAAGGCTATTTTTCCCGCAAAATAGTCTCAAAAGCCATGAGCAATAATATAAAAACAATTAAAGATAAGTGTTTAAATTATATTAATAAAAATAGCATTTGCTTGGAAATTGCTCCAGGAAGTGGAGATATGGTAAATGCTCTTATACGTAATGTAAAATTTATGTATACCGTTGATCCATCTTTAGTTTCTTTAGAAATGGAAAATATAAATAATCTTAAACATATACACGGATTTTTTAATTTTAATATTTTAAAAGATAGACTAGAACATAAAATTGATTTCATTATATTTAGACATCTACTAGAACATATTAATACACCTCTAGGCTTTTTAAAAGATGTAGTTAAACTACTTGAAAACAATGGTATTATATATATAGAAGTTCCGAATATTGAAGAATTTATTGAATATAGAAGATTTTATGAAATTTTTAATGATCACTGCGGATATTATCAAAAAAATGTTTTAATTAACACTTTACAATCTTTAGGTTGTGAATTTATAGATGAAATTTTTCTTTATAGAGAACAACATATGGGATTATTTTTTAGAAAAAATACAAATATATGCGACATAAATAAGTTGAATTTTAAACTTTTTGATAAAAACATTTACACCTTATTTCAAGAAAATATAAGAAAATTAAATAATCTTTTACATGATTATAACAATATCGCAATTTATGGTTCTGGAGCCCATGGAAATACTATTATAACCTTTATTGATAACTCAGAAAAAATCAAAAAATGCTTTGATCTTGATATAAGAAAACAAGGAATGTATTTACAAAATTCTTCAATTATCATTCAAGAACCAAATATAGAAAATTTTAAAGATCTTGAAGCCATTATCATAGCAGCGCCTTTATATGAAGAAGAAATTATAAGATCTTTAAGAGAAAAAGGATATAAAGGAGATATTATTGCCACAGAAAAAGAGTTAAAAATAATATAGAATCACACTTGAGAATTATAAAAAAACCTATAATCCTCAGGCACGCCAATATCTATAAAATAATCATCAAAAATATGAGCTTTAGCTTTTAGTTTTTTATAATTTTCTTGCAAAAATTCTTCAAAAGAGAATTTTTCCTGCAAAGCAAAATCTTTAAAAATATCTTTATCTAAAAGATAAATTCCACCATTGATTAAACCTTGCTTTTTGAATACCTTTTCCTCAAAAGAAATTACAAGAGCTCGCCCATCAACATTTACCGTACCATATCTATCAAAATTATTCATTTGTTTTAGAGCAAGACAAATTTTACTTCCATTTAGCTTTAATTTACTTAAATCTATATCAAAAAAAGTATCGCCGTTTAAAACATAAGCTTCATTTTTTATAAATTTCAAAGCCTCTTTTATAGCTCCGCCTGTTCCTAGAGGCTCTTTTTCGATGCTATATTTTATTTTTATACCTAAAAACTCATCTTTAAAATACTCTTTTATCACTTCATATTTGTATGATACTGCTAAGATAACTTCTTTTATGCCTTGCTTTTTAAGATACTCAAAAATAAATTCTAAAAAAGGCTTATCATTTATCGGTGCCATAGGTTTTGGAATATCTTTTATAACGCTTTTAAGTCTTGTTCCCAAACCACCGCAAAGTATTATTGCTTGCAAGAAAAACCTTTACCGAAAAGCTCTTCTTCGGTGATAGCACAAATAATATGCCCTATTAAAATATGTGCTTCTTGAATTCTTGGCGTGCAAGTTGAAGGCACTTTTATACAATAATCACAAAGCTCATTCATCGCTCCGCCACTAGCTCCGCTTAAGCCTATACTTATGATTCCTTTTTGCTTGCAAAGATCTAGAGCTTTTAAGATATTTTTACTATTTCCACTTGTAGAAATACCTATAAAAATATCTCCCTTAACACCTTGAGCTTGTACTTGTCTAGCAAATAAATTTTCATAACCATAATCGTTGCCAATAGCTGTTAAAATACTTGTATCTGTAGTAAGTGCAATACTTGCGATACCGGGTCTATCAAAATAAAACCTACTTACAAATTCCCCTGCGATATGCTGTGCATCAGCTGCACTACCACCGTTTCCTGCTAGTAAGGTTTTATTGCCATTTCGATAAGCTTTTATAACTTCTAATGAAGCATTTTTAATAAGAGTTATTAAATTCTCATCTTTTAAAATTTGCTCTTTTACTAAAATAGAATCTGTAAAATGTTCTTTTATATAGGAATTTAAATTCTCCATGATTTAACCCCCTCTTTTGTAAATGAAAAATCTTGTACATAACCTTGCTCTTTGCTTAAAGTTTTGATTAAGTTATATTTTTTTGTAGGATCTACAAAGAAAAACATAAATCCACCAGCTCCTGCTCCGCTAGTTTTGCCGCTATAAGCTCCATTATCTATAGCTAGTTTATAAATTCTTTCAAGTTCATCATTGCTAACGATTTCTGAAATGATTTTTTTTGACTGCCAAGACTTACCTAAAATTTTCGCCAAAGTATCAAAATCCGCCTTAAATAAAGCTTCTTTCATCTTTATAGCATCTTGTTTTATAGCGTGCATAGCTTCGAGGGATTTTTCATCTCCAAGCTTTCCTTTTTTATGCTCTTCTATATCTTTTGCTTCTCTTGTAATATTTGTAAAATAAAGCACAGTTCTAGCTTCAAGCTCACTAGCTATCCAGTTTTTAATACGCAAAGGATTAACAATAACTCTTTTATTGTTATAAAATTCCATAAAATTAAAGCCACCAAAAGTTGCGGCGTATTGATCTTGTGCTCCGCCTACTATGCCTAAATCTTCTCTTTCTATCTCATAAGCAAGTTTAGCAATTTCATATTCCCCTAAAGGCAGATTAAGCCACTCTGCAAAAGCTTTTATAATACCTACAACTAAGGTTGAACTTCCACCTAATCCACTACCACTTGGTACATCTGAATAAGTGTGCAAAGAAAAACTCAAAGGTTTTTTTGTAAAATCTTTTACAATGCGATTATAAATACTTTTAAAAATATCTAATTTTCCATCATTTTCTAAAAATTCTTTACTTTCGTACTCAGAGTAAGAATTTGTATCAGGAGAATCAAAAATGATTTTTCCTTCTTCTCTTTCGATCAAAGTACAATGTATGTATAAAGATATAGTTGCATTTAAAACATAACCTGTATATTTATCACAATATAAATTTATATCAGTTCCACCGCCTGCTAGACCGAGACGAAGAGGAGTTTGTGTGCGTATAGTTTTCATTGAATTACTACTTATTTTGCTATAATTTATTATAAAAATTATAGCAAAATATACTTAACTTCTATATAATATTATTTAAACATTTGCAAAGCGATTAACTTTCATCATTTTAAACGCTCTTAAAAGTTCTTCAATGCCATCTTCTAAAGTATTATCTGGTTTCCAACCTGTAGCCTCTAATTTAGCATTTGAAACCAAATAATCTCTTTTATCCGGATCTTCGCCTATGCTGGCTGAATGGATATAAAAATCAGGAATATACTTTTTAATCGTTTCAGCAAGCTGTCTTTTAGTCAAATTTGCAGAACTTAATCCCATATTATAAGCCTGACCCTTCATCTTATCATAATTCTCAATTCCATGAATAAATCCTTTAACCACATCGCGAACATGAATATAATTGCGTCTAAAATGCTCTTCAAAAAGCACTATAAATTTATCTTTATATGCACGATAGGTAAAATCATTAACAAGTAAATCAAGTCTCATTCTAGGTGAAATTCCAAAAACAGTAGCCAAACGAAAAGTTACACAATTTCCTTTATCAAGCAAATATTGCTCCGCGTGCACTTTATCGATCCCATATTCTGAGATAGGACGCAAGGGAGATTCTTCAGTGCACATTGCATCTTTTTCTCCTATACCATAACCGCTATTTGTATTGGGATAAATAAATATTTGAGAAGGACTTGCAAAATCACTTATCATTTTTACAGCTTCATAATTGATCATTTTAGCTAATTTTGGATTTCTTTTACAAAGCGGAGCTCCAACTAAAGCAGCTAGGGGAATAATAATATCAGCTTTTACTACCTCTTGTCTAATAAGATTTTCATCCATAGCATCACCATTTATAAAAGTAAAATTTTTATTATGAGAACAAGATAAAAGAGAGATTTGATCAAACATCAAATTATCAATCACACAAACTTCATAACCTTTTTCAAGTAAAATCGGTGTTAAAACCGAACCTATATAACCTGCACCACCTGTAATTAAAACTTTTTTTGACATATTTTTCCTTTAAATCGATGGTTTTATCGATTTAAAGGAATTCTGCCTCTCTTAATTTCATTTCTCCAATGATTTAGCAAATCTTTAAGCATTTGTCTAACAGGAATTTCAGCTTTCCAATCGATAAAACTCTTTATTTTACTATTATCAAACATTTGATAGTCAGCATCAATAGGACGCATCCTATCTTCAACTTGTCTTACCTCAATACCCCCCCCCATATCACTAAAATTTAGCAATATATCTATAACTTCAGGAAGTTTAAAAGCCTCTTCTCCTGCTATATTAAAAGCTTCTCCGCAAGGAATATTACCCTTTTGACTCTCAAGAGAAAGTAGATAATAAGCCCTTATAGCATCACGACAATCTTGAAAGGTTCTTACACTCGAAAGATTTCCAACCTTGATAACAGGCTCTTGATAACCCGCTTCAATTAAAGCAATTTGTTTTGCAACTGTGCTTTCAAAAAACACATCGCTTCTTCTTGGGCCACTATGCGTTCCCATTCTTGTAACAAAAGTGCGAATGTTATAAGCTTCGCCATAAAATCTTCCCAAATAATCAGTGCCGATTTTGCTTATGCTATAAGGACTTGCACCGTGAAAAGCTGTTTCTTCATTAAGTTTAACACCTGTTTTTGCTTTACCATAAACTTCACTTGAAGAGCAGATATGTACTACAGGGTCATATCCATCTTTTGCCTTTAAAATTCTAATGTTTTCCAAAATATTTGCTGTGCCTATGATATTTGTTTGTAATGTTTCTATAGGTATATCAAAAGAAGTTTTTGGATAAGATTGAGCTGCTAGGTGAAAAATCACATCAGGCCTTTGACTCTCGAAAAGTTTTTGAAGACTAGAGTAATCATTTAAATCTGCATAAAAAATCCTGATTCTATCTTTTTTATTAATCCTATCGCTTAAATGATAGATATTGTCCATAGGTTCTTGCCAACGCATCATACCTATAACATCATAGTCTGTGTTTTCTAGCAAGAAATCTGCCATTTGTGAGCCAACTTGCCCTGTAAATCCTGTAATTAATGCTGTTTTTTTCATGATTTTTCCCATTGTCTTATATTTTGCTCTTTTAAATACCATTCATACATCATTTTAATGCCGTCTTCAAGCTTGATTTTTGCCTTCCAGCCTAAATTTTGCAATCTTGAACTATCTAATATTCTATCCATTGTAGAATCTGGCTTTGAATTGTTAAACACAATTCCACCCTTAAATCCAACAATATTTTTAATCAAACAAGCAAGTTCTTTTATGCTTAAAAATTCCCCACTTCCTACATTAAGATGCGGTTCATTAGATGAAACAATATCTTTAAAATCTATATTTTTCATCACATAAATAGAAGCATCGACTAAATCTTTTGCATGAATAAATTCCCTAATTACACTACCGCTACCCCAAATTTCTACGCTATCTTTACTTACACCAAATTTTTGTAAATATTCCATTGCTTGCTCTAGGAAATTCATTTGCAAATCCTTTAAAACCTCATCAATTTTATTTTCATCTAAAAGCTTTGCTAAATGAAATTTGCGAAGTAAAGCCGGTAAAACTTTTGCTTTTTGTAAATCAAACTCAGTTGTTTCTCCATACAAATTTGCAAGATACAAAGTGATAAAATTTGTTCCATATTGCAAATTATAACTTTCGCACATTTTTGTTCCTATAATTTTTGGTAAACCATATGCAACGGCTTTTAAATCTAGCTTTCCATCTAATAAATTCTCTTCTTTAATGGGATTTATAGCTTTTTGAGGGTAAGCCCAAGCAGAACCATAAAAAATTAGCTTTTTAACATTATTTTGATAAGATGAATGAATAATATTTGCTTGAAGTACGCTATTTTCATAAATTACATCGGCTGGAGTAAAAAGCCCTAAGGTATCAAGCTTGGCAGCACATAAAAAAACATATTCTGGTTTTTCTTTTGCGAAAAAATCAGTCACAGCTTTTTGATCTACTAAATCTAATTCTTTTCTTGTTTTTACGATAATATTATTAAAACCCTCATCTATAAGTGTATTATAAAGAGTTTTTCCCAAAGTGCCGCCATGCCCTGCTATATAAATTTTAGAATCTTTTTGCATCATTTATCCTTACTCATCGCTAAAATATCACGCTCTGAAAGGATAGGAGAATTTGTTGGCCAATCTATACCAATTCTTTCATCATTCCATGCATAAGTAAATTGATCATGTGCATCCATATATTCTCCTAAATAAGCACATTTATAGTAATACACTGCACTTTCACTGCTAACATAATGAGCATTTCCAAAACCTGCTGGAACTAAAATGATTTGCTGATTATCTTGATTTATGATGAATCTTTCATGCTTCAAATAAGTTGGTGAATCTTTTCTGCAATCAACCACAACTTGATGCACTTCTCCATAAACACAAGTGGCAAGCTTATAAGTTTTTACATCGCCATGGATACCGCGGATAACATTATGTTTAGAATGTATGAATTTATCGTGTATAAATTTTAATCCATTTGGCAAGAGTTTATCTATAGCTTCACTTGTAAAAGCTGTCCAAATTTCACCCCTTAAATCTCTAAATTTGTTAGGAGTTATAATATACACTCCTTTTAAAATTTTTGATTCTTGTATATCAAATTCTATTGCCATTATTTTCCTTTTTTGTATTTAAATTTCTTATAAAGCATGTATATTTTATAAGGCAAAATAAAATAAGCTCCTTTATATCTGTTTTGATGAGCTTTAAGTATCAAATCTCCTAATTGATAAGAAAGATGTTTTTTACATTCTAGAGATTCATAATAATCTGAGCAAGATTTTAAGTCTAAATTTCCAATAGGATGTTCTCTAAGAAGTTTATTTTGTTTTTTTTCTCTATATAAAATCTGAAATGTTTTTATAATTTCCATTTTAATCAAAGCATTCCCTAATTGATATCTGATATCTGATTTAACATAGCCTACAGCACTAAAACAATCATTAGTTAAATATCTCAATAATAAGTCTTTTTCAGTATTGTTTTTATTTTTTAGCAAGATCAATTTTAAATATTGAGCCCTTTTGAGGTCGCCTAAAAAACTAGAAATTTTAAATCCTACGATAAAAATATATGGATATTTTTCATCATTGAAATTAATATAATCTTGATAACAGTCATTAAAGGCTCCTAAAGAATGTGATAATAAGGTTTGAAAAAAAGACTCATAACGGTTTTCCAAAATTATTTTAATATTTTCATTAATCTGATTATAATCTTGTTGCATAAATAAACATTGCATTTTATAAATTCTATATCCATCATTATCATTGTCTAATTTTAAAGCCTCATCAAGATATTTAATTTGATTTTCTAATGGCAAATTTAATTCTCTTGAAAGTTGAAATAATCGAAATGAAGACATAGCTTTTTGCAAAAAATGTAAAGACAATTTATTCATATTTTGAATTATCAATTTCAATTGCTCATCTTTTGAAAAAATATCATGAAAAGATATTAACTTATTGCTTCCAGAAATCATCATTGCTAATTTTGAGAAAACTGATTCTTTGGCTGAATAAATTTTTTCGGCTTTGGACATAAAATTAATTTCAAAAAAGGCTCTTTGCATTTCAGTATAATTAGGATCTATAAATGAACTGATATCAAGAATTTTTAAATGATTATATTGTTTAAAAGACTTTAGATAATCAACCAATTCTTTATTAGCATTTAAATCTTGCCCAAAGACTACAATATTATTATTTTTATCCAATTCTTTTATAGCAATCTCTAAAGCAATCTCATAAGGAAAAAGCCTTTCTATAACAGGAGTAAAACTAGGAGCTTTTCTTATGTTTGAAAAAATAATATCCCCGCCTCTAATATGCAAAGCAATAAATTTAGCTTGTAATTTCGCAATATCATCTTGAACCTTAATTAAAATATCTTGATATTGTTTTGAAAAATTAATTGTAGTATAAATCTGTTGTATTTCATGTAAGCACTCACTCTCTTTACAATCTTCGATCCATAAATTTGGCAAAATATCTGTAGAATACCACCCCCATTCCTTTTCAAAATTTTCTTGATCTGTCAGATACTCAAAAGTTCTTTTATCTTTTCTTATAGCATTACCATGGCTATATTCTAGTCCTTCTGATGGTAAAAAATATTGCTCAATAAAACTTTCACCAAATACAATATCAACCTCATCCATACAATTGCCTAAGTAATTCAATTTTTCATCTTTGCAAGATTGTGTAATCCCCATGAAAGCCAAATCTATAGAGTTATGCCACAAAAATCCGAATTCGAAATTCATTTTTTTAGCTAAATACATACCTACTAAAATGCTAGCTATTCTCATACCTAATCCATCTGGTTTAGAAGATATAATATAACCCTTTTTTCTTTTTTTAAATACTTCAACTTTACTCAAACTAAGAACCTTTCTTTCTAAAAGTATTTTTATATATCTTGCTTCAACTCTATTAGATATAACAACATCGCATTCAAAATTATTATATTTCCATATATAAAAATTTTGAGGAATAAGTGTCCATTGTGTATTATCGATTGAAACATAAATTTTGATATCACGCATACTAGATCTTAAAAAAGTATTCTTAACATTTAAAATTCTAATTTTCTCCAAAAAATAAGTATCAAGTAAATCAACCATCCACCAAGACCATCGATCTTTAGAAGTGCAAAAAGCATAATCACAAATTATATCAGTGTTTATAGCTCTAGAAGCATCATTAAATTTGGAATAAATACTTAAAGAACTTTGCATAGCTTTTTTATATTTAGAAATATTAAGCAAAGTATGATCAGGAAGGATAAAATAAGGTTTATGAGCAACTTGTTTTTTATAGTCGGGCTTCTTTGTTTTCTTTTTTTTGTATATCGCATACCAAGCAAAAGGTAAAATCAAAGGTTTGCCTAAATACCATTGTTTTATAGACTTAATTAAAGCTTCGCCAATAAGATAAGAAAGATGATTTTTAACCCGATTCACATCATTAAAATCAGGATATTCATCTAATTTAGGTAGCTTTTTTTTATTTTTTTCCATTTTAAATTTAATAAATTCTAAAATTAATCTAAAAGGAATTAAATAAAAATTATAAATTTTAACACGAGTAAGAACATAACCTATTCTATAAGAAAGTTGTTTTTGAATTCTATATCTTACTAAACCATATTTACAAAAAAAGTCAAATTCGGGATAGCGTTTATGATTGCATTCGTAAATGGGCTTATGCTCTCTAAAAAGCTCTTTGATTCTTCTAGGATCATGTTTTAACTCCACAAAATCAAAATACCAAAAATATAAAAACATGAAAAAAGCTTCTTCTAGTAATTTCCCTTTTTCTTTATCATACTCCTTGGCAATAAATTCTCTAATATGCCAAGCATTTAAAAAAATACTGCTTTTTGCATGATATTCTTTAGCTGCTTTAACATCACCATCAAAAACATCACACAAATGCTCAATATAGGGGGTAATATTAGCCTTAGTAGTTATTTTATCATAAGAAGCAGTAGAAGCTGAACGTATACGATAATAATATAAAACTTTTGGAAATACATATATATGCTTAGCTTGAGCAAAAAGCAATATCCCAAAATGTATATCCTCATGAATTAAACCATCTAAAAATTTTAATTTTATTTTCTGCAAATAAGCAAAAGAATATATACCCCCCCACACACACCAAAAAGGAAGGTCGGCTTGAATTTTTAAACATCTCTCAAGCCATTGCATAGATGTAATTTTCTCTGGTTTATAGTACTCATAAATTTGCATTTGAGATTTTGTTAAATTTGTTTTATGTTTATAATGTTTTTCTTCAATATTATCATAAAACATCTGATAATCAAACCAAACTATATCCACATTATCTGATCTTTTAACACATTCTTCAATGCAATCTAATGTCCAATAATCATCAGGATCTAAAAATACAATAAAATCAATGTTTGGATTTTTAAAATTGATCGCTTCTTTCTTATTTGCAAAATAATTAGAACTTTTGTAAATTTTGCGAATAGCACGAGAATTATTATTTTTTATAGAAAATTCTACTAACTGATGTTTGTCAACTTGCAGTTCTTCGTTAATGATATTAAAACAAAAATCACCAGAAAAATATTCTATGCCTACATTTCTTGCTGTACTTTGTCCCCCATTTTCCTTATCAAAAAGTATAAATCTTTCATCTTTTAAAGTATATTCTTTTGCGATATTGAGTGAGTTCTCATCTGTACTACCATCATTTACAAGTACAACTTGTAAATTTTTATAAGTTTGATTGATGACGCTATCTAAACATTCTCTTAAGTATTTTTCTACATTATAGATTGGGATAACCACGCCTACGGTTTTCATTATTTTAGTATCCTAGTTGCATATAATAAAAACTAAATTT
>NZ_JAAMXB010000016.1:0-19452 GCF_011068225.1 Campylobacter sp. CFSAN093229
ACTAGGGTTTAGGAAGTATTTGCACAAAGTCAAATTGAAAATGATGACATTTACAAATACTTATGCGAATCACATAAAACTAGGTGCATCATTTGAAAAGAGTATTAAATCTCCGTTTTTTGTTTCTTTAGCTAGAGTTTGAACTAGCTGGCTTTTTTCTTTAAGTATAATGGTTTTTATTTTTAACTCTTTTTTGAAAATTTCAGCATTGATTTGTGCGCTAATGATAGCAAGATCAAAACACTCATTGATGATTTTAGCAAGTTTTATATTTTCTTCTTCGCTTACTTCTACTATACCAGGACTTACTAAAACTTTGCGTCCTTTATAGCTTTTACAAAGTTCATAGCTTGTGCTCATACCTTTAAAATTTCCATTAAAACCATCATCTATGATAAATTTAGGCTCTCTTGAAAGCACTTGCAAGCGATGTTCTACGGAGTTTATATTTAAAACTTGCTTTTGAATTTTTTCTAGCTTTATACCAAGATAATGAGCGCAAAGTATACAAACACAAAGATTTTGCGCGTTAAAATCCCCTAAAATTTGACTTTTAAAATCATAGGATTTATTTTCTATATCGATTTTAAATTCTAAACCTTCAAGACTTGAATGAATAAGACTTAATTTATCATCATAAAGGCTGATGAGTTTATCTTCTTCTTTTTGGGTACTAGAGTGTAAAAAAGCCTTTTCTAGTCTTTTGGAATTTAAGGCTTCAAGTTTGGTTGATCGGATATTTTCAACACTTTTAAAATACTCTAAATGTGCATTGCCTATCTCTCCTACTATGCTGATGTGAGGCTGTAAAAAACGAGTGATTTCATCAATATCGCCTTTAAGTCTAGCACCTGCTTCAGCTATGTAAATTTGAGTATCTTGGCTTAAATTGGTATTGATATCAGCAACTATACCTAGCAAGGTATTGACAGAGCGTGGTGTTTTGTAGCTTTTAAAGTCATCTTTTAAAAGTTCGTATAGAAAATTTTTAATACTTGTTTTTCCAAAACTTGCGGTAATGAGTATGATTTTTAAATTTTCATTGGCTCTTAGTTTGGCTTTGGCTTGTTTTTTATAATATAAATTTGTAAAAAACTCATAAATTTTAAGACTCAATAAAGCAAAAGGAAGACTAAAAAGATTAAAAAGAAAAGAAAAACGCAAAGCAAGTATAGCAAAAATAGCATTATAAACAAAAACAAAAACAAAAAACCATTTAACCTTGCTTGTAAAAACAAGCTTTTTATCTATACCTTTGTTCCAAAAATACAAAATCAGAGTATGGATCAATGCAAAATATGCCAAAGAGTGTAAAGGAAAAGCTAAGAATAAAAAATAAGGAATAAATAAAAAATACAAATGCCACAAAGGTTTATGATAATGAAAAAACACGCGTTTAAATTTATAAGAATACCATTGTAAAGCACTCATAAGATAAAAAGCTATACAAAAATTAAAAAATAAAGAATTGATAAAATAAAGAGTATTGATAAGCATTTAAATTTCCTTGATTTTTTGAGCTATGAAAGCAGAATGTTTTAAAAAGAAAAAATGATCTCCCTCTAAAGGATAAAAAGTGCTATTTTTTAAAAATTGATGCATTTTCTCGCCACAATATAAAGGTGTAGCTTCATCGCTTTTTCCCCAAAAAATCAAACTTTTAGCCTTTTGCTTGGCAAAAATTTCACTAAAATCCTCATCAACAACCTTTTTAAAGGTTTCATACATCATAGGACTAAGATTTGCTCCATCTTTACTAGCAAAATAGCGATAAAATTTTCCCAAACCAAAGAGTTTTAAAATTTTAAAAATACGGATTTTAAAACGCACTTTTAGGGATTTTTTAGCCAAAATTCCCGCACTTGAAAGTAAGATTAGAGTGTCTTTTTCTTTTGCGAGTAGGGTACTTACTTTTCCGCCAAAAGAATGCCCCATGAAAAAACAGATATTGAGTTTTTTTTGTTTTAAAAAAAGTTCTGCGATATTGGCATAATCTTGAGTGTTTAAAATTTCTTCCACACTTGAATTTCCAAAACCTGCTAAATCCATATAAATTTGACAAAAATCTTTTAAAAAAGGACAAAAACTTTGCTTCATAAGTTCTTTATTGGCTCCCCAGCCGTGTAAGATAAGTATTTGCGGTAAGGAAAGATCACCTAAAATTTCATAAGAAATTTGATAAGTTTTGTTTTTATAAGAAAGTTGAGTTTGAGCCATTTTAAGCCTTTTGATTTTTGTAGATATTTTCTAAAAGTTGCATGGCATTTTGTAAGCGTTCAAATTCCTTCATACTAAGCATTACAGCTTCAAATTTGTTATTTTTTAAAATAACTATTTTTCCACTTTCGCTTTTTTTGAGTTTTTCCATAATGGGGCTAAAATTTCTTACCACTTCAGTAGCAGTGTAAATTTCATCTTGTTTAAAAGAGAGCATTTTTCTTCCTAAAATACGCTAAATTTTATGTATAATTTAGCGTATTTTGACTTAAAAGCTTATAATTTTCCTTTTTGTCCGTTAATGGAGTGAAGGAAGTTGTAATTGATTTTTATCATTTTTTCAAGTGAAATTTGATCAGCTAAAGCGTTTAAAGTGGTATTAAAATCTTTAAAAAGATAATTAGCCAAAGAACCAGGATTTGGGTTGATTTCATTTAAATATACTTCATTATTCAGTATAAAAAAATCACAGCGTATTAAAGCACCTTTAAACAAAGGATTGTAGATTTTTTTAAAGCTATCTTTGAGTTTTTCTTTTAATTCTTCGCTTAAATCCGCTTCTATAAGCTCATTGTGTCCTGAAAAGCTAAGATATTTTTGTTCAAAGTCTAAAAATTCTTTTTTCTTTGGCTCTTCTATGATGGAAAAAACAAACTCATCATTGATCATACATCCTGCAAGATTGTATTCTTTGATATTGTTTTTAAATTCTTCTACTACAAGATCATTATCAAATTCAAAACCTACATCTTTGGCGTATTCTAAATCTTTTTCATCTTTTACTATGCTAATACCTATACTACTTCCAAGTCTTGCAGGTTTGATAATGCAAGGAAAACTAAGCTTTTCTTTAGAGTTTTGATTTTTTCTTAGTATGGTATAATCAAGTGTTTTTACTCCAACGCTTTTGGCATAAAGTTTGGTAAGTTCTTTATTAAAAGATAATGCACTAGCTTCAAGTCTAGGTCCTATAAATTTAATAGAATAAAACTCAAATAAAGCCGCAATTTTTCCATCTTCTCCATCTCTACCATGGATAAGATTGATCACGCATTCGCATTCTAGTTTATTTTCTTTTAAAAAACCTTTGCTAAAAAAACCTCCTTGTTTGATGAAGAGTTCTTTTTCTTTTTTATAAGCTTTGGTGTTAAAAGTTTTAGAATTCATTTTTTCACTTGGGATGAGATAAAATCTTCTTTCTTCATCGCAAAAAATAAATTCTAAATTTTGATTGATAACTTTTTTAAGTACCACAGCACTTACTATACTGATCTCATGTTCATAAGAATTTCCGCCAAAAAGTATTGCAAATTTCATTTTATTCCTTTATCCTAGTTTTTTAAGAGCTTCTTTGATGAGTTCGCTTGTGCTTGTTGCTTGAGCACTTGCTAAAACACTTATGATTTTTTCTTGTTTAAAGCCTAGAGTAAGAAGTGCGGCTAAGGCTTCGCTTTTATCATCGCTTACATTTTCAAGTTTGGTTTTTGTATCTGAAAGTTCTACTATAATGCGTTTTGCACTTTTTGGACCTATTCCAGGTACTTTTTTAAGTACGCTTTCATCGCCTAAACTTAACGCTTTGTAAAAAGAATTTACATCAAGACTAGAGCATACCGCCATAGCAGTATTTGCACCCACTCCATTGACTTTTAAAAGCATTTCAAACATTTTTTGCTCGTCCTTATCCAAGAAGCCATAAAATTTATTAGAATCTTCTTTGATGATTTGAGTAATAAAAAACTCATGCTTTTCTTGAGTTTGAATTTTAGCAGAACAAAAAAGCGAAATAAATATCCCATAGCTTAAACCACTAGCGCATTTAACAATGATAAAAGTAGGTTCTTTTTTTGTGATTATTCCTTCGATGCCGACAACCATGCTATATCCTTTTCTTTATAATCTAATTTTTTATGTATTTCTATACTTTCTTGGTTGTTTTGTATGACTTTTTTAATACTTATAAATTTAGCACTTTCATTAACAAATGAAGAGTAAAAAATATCTTCTTTAGGCTCTAGAAGTGAAAATTTGATCTCATTCATATCAGTCCATTTGCCACTTTTATTTATAAAAGTTGCTTCAAAAAGCATTTTTTGTAAATTGATTAATTCTAATTGTAAAGATTTTTTGCGTTCAAGAAGTTCTTTTTCTTCATTTTGTAGTTTATTTAATTCAAGATTTTGTAAAGAGAAATCTTTTAGGGCTTTTTCGTATTGTACAGGAACATTTTGACCTTGATTTTTAAGTTCTGCTATCTTTTTTTCAACGCTTAAAATTCCATTTTTGCTTGATAAAATGTATTGTCTTATTTTATTTATTTTATGATTTAACTTAGAAATTTGCTCTCCTAAAATCGCAAATTCTTCATCATAATTTTTATCAAGAGTTTTAATTTTAGCATGAAATTTATTATTATCCCCGTTGATGTGTTCTATTGTGGTGTTTTCAAAAAACACACAAGAATTATTACTTTCTAAATTTTCTATATAGATTTTATCAGCTTGTATATTTCCACCTAAACTTTTTTTAATTTTCACTTCTTTGGCTTTGATTGTTCCGCCTTCGAGCAAATCTATATTTAAAATTTCGGCTTCTGCAAATCCTCTATGAGTTTTTATATAAGCTTGTTTGGCTTGAATTTTGGCTTTAGAGTGTGTAGTGCCTTCAATTTTCATTTTAGTGGCATTAAGTTGAGTGTTGCTTCCTACGCTTCCGACTATATTTAATTCTTCACATTCTATCCTAACGCCAGAATTTACAGCATCTTTTACTTCTGAAAGAAATTTTATATTGATTTTGACATTTTTGTCTAGTCCAGCTCTTATAATCCCTATATTTTTAAAATCTACCCCATTAAAATCTAGTTCATTGGCGATATCAAATTTTTCACCATCTTGTACTACATAACCTTTTTTTAAAGCTATATATTCTGTATATCCATCTTGCTCTACTTGTTTAAAAGCTGAAGAACAAGAAAATTTAACTTTATTTTCATTTGCGGCTAAAACTTTTAAGGCGTGCAAATTTAAGTCTTTTCCTTCTTTACCTTGTTTAAATTTGGCGTGTTTTAAAACAACTTCATTTTCATCAACAGCAATAATACCTGAGCGTTTTTCATCGATAGTGTAGTTTTTGGTTTTTTCTTTATAAGTCAAGATCAGAGATTCATCTTGACTTTCTATAGGATCAATACCTTGTGCAACGGTGATTTGTATAGTTTTATTTAAAGGGGTATTTTTATGTTGATTGCAAAAAGACATTAAATTTTTCTTAAAATCAAAAATGCGGATACCTATTAAAAATTTAAGTTTTAACATCTTTTTATAAATATTTTGTAAAAGCTCTAGTGCTAGTTTTTCATGAAAGTCTAAATTTGTAAAATCAATTTGAGCAACTATTTTGGTTAAATTTTTATTCGCAACTAGTTTGACTGCTTGAGATGCTTTGCTTTGGTTTATACCATGGAAAATTTCTATTTTGTATTCTTGCTTGATTTGAAGATCATTTTTTAAAAAAATTTCATCTTTATCAAAAAGAGTTAATTCTTTTTCAGAGATTTTTTCCCATTCTAAATCTCCAAAACGATATTGTGTAGAAAATGCCAATAAACTAAAATCAAGCTCATTTAAGCCAAGGTTTGTTCGTGAAGCTACGCTTAAAAGCTCTCGAGCTGGATTTTCTGTATAGGCAATAATTTTTTCATCCAAAGCCAAAACTTTCCCCTTGTAAAAAATTAAGAATGTAATTATAGTCAATTTTTAATCAATTTTAGTTAAAATAATTCTCTTTATATTTTGAAATTTATGAAAAAATTTAATGAAGAGTTTAGTATTTAAAAATTTTATTATCAATGCTTTAGGAATTTTATTTTCAAGAATTTTAGGGCTTGCTAGAGATGTTTTAATAGCGCTTTTTTTAGGAGCAGGGCTCTATAGTGATATTTTTTTTGTGGCTTTAAAAATGCCTGCTTTTTTTAGAAGAATTTTTGCAGAAGGGGCTTTTGGACAAAGTTTTTTGCCTAATTTTGTAAAAGCGAAAAAAAAGGGAGCTTTTTGTGTTAGTGTAATGATGCAATTTAGCTTTATAGTTTTTTTATTTTGTCTTTTGGTAAGTTTTTTCTCCTCTTTTTTCACTAAGCTTTTTGCTTTTGGGTTTAACGCAGATACCATAGCTTTAGCGGCTCCTTTGGTGGCGATTAATTTTTGGTATTTGTTTTTTATTTTTTTAGTTACTTTTTTAGGAGCTATTTTAAATTATAGACAAAAATTTTTCATTACCTCTTTTTCTGCGGCATTATTTAACTTAAGTATTGTTATAGCTGCCTTTTTTGTGGATAAAAATGCGCCGCAAAATACACTTTATTATTTTTCTTATGCAACGGTTTTAAGTGGGGTGGCGCAGCTTATTTTACATTTGCTTGTTTTAAAAAACAATCCTGTAATCCATGCTATGGCTTTAAGTATAAAATTTAAAAAAGCTAAGGCGAAATTACAAGGTTTTTATGGCAATTTTTTTCATGGAGTTTTAGGTTCTTCTGCGACGCAATTTAGCTCATTGCTTGATACAACCATGGCTAGTTTTTTAATGAGCGGGAGTATTTCTTATCTTTATTATGCAAATCGTGTCTTCCAACTCCCCCTTGCACTTTTTGCTATTGCTTTAACTCAAGTTTCTTTTCCAAAAATTTTAAAACATTTAAAAAGTGGTCAAGAAAATTTAGCCTTAAAATTTATGCAAAGAGCATTAGTGCTTTTAAGCATTTTGCTTATTGCTTCTAGTATTATAGGTTCTGTGTTTGCTTTGGAAATTTCAAAGCTTTTATTTGAAAGGGGAAATTTTACCCATGAAGATAGTGTGATTACGGCTTATGTTTTGATTGCTTATCTTATAGGACTTTTACCTTTTGGTTTGCAAAAGCTTTTTTCTTTATGGCTTTATGCAAAATTTAAACAAAAAACAGCAGCTTGGATCGCGGTAAAATCTTTAATTATCAGTGCTTTATGTTCTATAGCTTTTATATTTTTGATTAAAGATGAAAGTTTAAAGGTTATTGCAGTAGCACTTTCAAGCTCTATTAGTGCTTTTTATTTGCTTGGAGCCAATATCAAAGAATTTGGTTTTAAGAAATTTTTTGCTTTAATATCTATTAAAATTTGCTTGTTGGTTATAGTTGCTTTGATTGTTTTTACGATCTTACTTATTTTGATTAAACCTTATATTTTAAGTTTTTTTATAGGAATTTTTACAAGTTTTAAAGGAGTTTTTTAATGAGATTATTAGACAGTGTAACAAAAGAGAAAATAAAACTTGATAAAAAAGATATTAGTATTTATTTATGCGGGCCTACGGTTTATGATGATGCACATTTAGGACATGCAAGAAGTAGTGTTTGTTTTGATCTTTTGCGTAGGGTTTTACTTGCTCAGGGCAATAGGGTAAAATTTGCTAGAAATTATACAGATATTGATGATAAAATTTTAAAAAAAATGGCTCAAAGCGGTCAAACTTTACAGGAAATTACGGAATTTTATATCAAAAGTTATGAAGAGGATATGAGGGTTTTAAATGTATTAGATCCTGATTTCAAGCCTCGTGCAACGCATTATATAACAGCTATGCTTGATTTGATTAAAAAGCTTGCTAAGGATGGGTTTATTTATACTCTAGAAGATGGAATTTATTTTGATACAAGTAAAGATGAAAAATATTTAAGCCTATCAAATCGCAATTTAGAAGAAAATATCTCTCGTTTAAGTAATGAAGTGCAAAAAAGAAATGAAAGCGATTTTGTGCTTTGGAAATTTGATGAAAATTTTTACGAAAGTGAATTTGGTAAAGGGCGTCCAGGTTGGCATACTGAATGTGTTGCTATGATTGATTCTATTTTTGAAAATACTCTTGATATACATGCTGGAGGGATAGATTTGCTTTTTCCTCATCATGAAAATGAAGCTGCACAATGTCGTTGTGGATGTAAGAGAAAATTAGCGAATATTTGGCTTCACAATGGTTTTGTAAAAATCGATGGTGAGAAAATGAGTAAAAGTTTAAATAATAGTTTTTTCATAAAAGATGCTTTAAAAGAATTTATGGGCGAGGCTTTAAGATTTTATCTTTTGAGTTCTCATTATAGATCCCATTTTAACTATTCTTTTTCAGATTTAGAAAATACTAAAAAACGTTTAGATAAATTTTATCGCCTTAAAAAAAGATTGGATTTAGGTGAAATTTCTGATTTTGATGTTTTAAATGATATTGAAATAAAAAGCGAAATTGCTAAGCAAATTTTAGAGATTTTAAATGATGATTTAAATATTTCTAAAGCCTTAGCTCTTTTAGATGATTTTATCGGTAATGCAAATTTAGAGTTGGATAAAGAAAGTAAAAACAAAATTTTAAAACAAAATATCAAAGAAGCTTTAAGTGAGCTAGCTAAAATTTTTGGCTTTGGTTTTATGGATACAACTTTATATTTTCAATGGGGCGTAAGCAAAGAAGAACGAGAAGAAATTGAAAAGTTAATTTTAGAAAGAACTGAGGCTAAGAAAAACAAAGATTTTAACACAGCTGATGCAATAAGGGAGCAATTAAGTAGTAAAAAAATCACTCTTTTAGATACTCCAAATGGAACAATTTGGGAGAAAATGAATGTATAATGAGATGAATTTAAAAGAGGTTTTAATACGCTTTAAGCCCTTTTATAAAAGATATTGGAAACAATTTGCTATAGCTATTTTTGGTATGATTTTAGCAAGTGGAGGAACTGCTGGAAGTTTTTATGCTTTAGAACCTATTTTAAATTATATTTTTGTTGAAAAAAATGAAGCTTTACTTTATACAGTACCTTTTTTGCTAGTATTGATGTATTTTTTTAAAAATCTTGGAACTTATTTACAAAGTTTTTATGTTTCTTTTATAGGAACAGATATGTTAAGAGTATTGCGTGCTAGGGTTTTAAAAAATATTTTACGCTTGGATATGGATTTTTTTAAACGCTATAGAAGTGGAGAGCTTGTAAGTCGTTGCACTAATGATATTAATGCGCTTCAAAGCATAGTATCAAACATTATTCCTGATTTTTTTAGAGAGCTTTTAACTGCTATAGGACTGCTTTTGGTAGTCTTGTATCAAAGTCCTACTTTGGCTTTTTTTGCTTTAGTGGTTTTGCCTTTAGCTATTTTCCCTTTGGCGTGGTTTGCTAAAAGACTTAAAAAATATGCAAGAAATATACAAGAGACAAATTCGGATTTACTTTCTTATTTGGGTGAAATTTTTTCAAATATTGAATTGATCAAAGCTAACGATAATGAAAAAAAAGAAAGTGATAAATTTGCTAAGCATAATGATGCTTTATTTAAATTAAACCTAAAATCCGCACGCATTGATGCGCTTACAAGCCCTTTGATGGATATGATGGGTTCAATTGGAGTTGCTGTGGTGATTATCGTAGGAGGTAGAGAGGTTATCAATGGTTCTATGAGCGTGGGAAGTTTTATCAGCTTTGTTTCAGCGCTTTTTGCGATATATACCCCACTAAAACGCCTTTCTTCTTTATATGGAAAACTTCAAGGTGCTGTTGCGGCAAGTGAAAGAACTTTTTATTTATTGGATTTAGAACCTCAAATTAAAGGTGGAAGCAAAGAATTAAAAAACATTGAAAGAATTAGCTTTGAAAATGTTGAA
Source organism: Campylobacter sp. CFSAN093229 (assembly GCF_011068225.1). NCBI lineage: Bacteria > Pseudomonadati > Campylobacterota > Epsilonproteobacteria > Campylobacterales > Campylobacteraceae > Campylobacter > Campylobacter sp. CFSAN093229. The sequence goes on from NZ_JAAMXB010000016.1 coordinate 9,901, forward strand.
TTTGCTTATGAAAACCCACATAAAAGCGTCTTAAAAGGCATAAATTTTGATTTTACTAAAGGGCAAATGCTTGCTCTTGTAGGAACAAGCGGGAGTGGTAAATCTTCTATTATTAATCTTTTGATGTATTTTTATGAAAAGCAAAAAGGTAAAATTTTACTCAATCAAGAAGATATTAGCACTTTTACCATAGAAAGTTTACATGCTAAAATAGGACTTGTAACGCAAAATATTTATCTTTTTAATGATAGTTTTGCTGCAAATATTGCTTATAGCGAAGAGTTAGAAGAAGAAAAAGTCGTCCAAGCTTTAAAATTGGCCAATGCTTATGAATTTGTTAAAGAAATGGGCGGGATTTGGGCTGAAGTAAAAGAGCACGGTAAGAATTTAAGCGGAGGACAAAAACAAAGAATAGCAATCGCTAGAGCTTTATATAAAAATCCTGATGTGCTTATTTTTGATGAAGCAACTTCAGCTTTGGATAATGAAAGTGAAAAAGCAATAGTTAAAACTATAGAAAATTTAAAACAAGATAGATTGATTTTAGTAGTTGCGCATCGTTTAAGCACTATAGAAAATGCAGATAAAATAGTAGTATTGGATAAGGGCAAGATATTGGCAATAGGTAAAGATGAAGAGCTTTTACAAACTTGTTCTTTATATCAAAAATTTAAAAACAAAGAAAAAACAAAGCCTAGCTTTAGTTAATTTTAGTTAGAATTTTAAAAAGGATTAAAAAATGGCTTATGAAATGATAAAACCTTTACTTTTTAAGTTAAACCCTGAGCATGCACATGCTTTGGTTGAATATAGCTTAAGGGCTTTAAGTGCTAGTTTTCCAGGAGCTTTAAGTTTTTTAGCACACAAATATATAGTTGATGATGAGAGTTTAAGACAAAATTTACTTGGACTTGATTTTAATAATCCTGTGGGTTTAGCAGGAGGCTTTGATAAAAATGCCACTATGATAAGACCTTTGAGTGCTTTAGGATTTGGCTTTTTGGAAGTGGGAACCTTTACTCCAAAACCTCAAGAAGGCAATGAAAAACCACGCCTATTTAGACTTGTAAAACAAGAAAGTATACAAAATGCTATGGGTTTTAACAACGAAGGTGCTGAAAAGATTGCTTTAAGACTTGCAAAAACCTATCCTTTTGTTTTGCCTTTAGGGATAAATATAGGGAAAAATAAAATTACTCCAAATGATAAAGCCTTGGAGGATTATTTTACTTTGTTTAGAGATTTTAAGGATTTGTGTGATTATTTTATCGTTAATATCTCATCTCCTAATACTAAGAATTTAAGAGAATTGCAAAATGATGATTTTTTAAATACCTTGCTTGAAGAAGCTAAAAAAATCACTTCTAAGCCTATTTTGATAAAAATTGCTCCCGATATGAAAATAGATGATGCTTTAAATTTATGTGAAAATGCTATTAAAAAGGGTGCAGATGGATTTATATTAGCCAATACTAGTGTTGATTATAGTTTATTAGATAATAGTCGTACTTTTGGTGGTATTAGTGGAAGACTGATTACGGAAAAAAGTGGTATTTTTTTCAAAGAAGTAGCTAAAATTCTTTTTGGCAAAACCTTGCTTATTGCAAGTGGAGGGATTGATAGTGCTGATATTGCTTATGAGCGTATTAAAAATGGGGCTAATTTGGTGCAAGTTTATACAGCTTTGATTTTTAAAGGTTCTTCTTTGGTAAAAAATATCAATCAAAATCTTATAGAGCTTTTAAGAAAAGATGGTTTTTTACACATTAGCGAAGCTGTTGGGGTAAATTTAAAATGATTGCTTATGAAAAAATTCAATTAAAAAACAAGCTTGAAGTTTATGCTTTGCCTGTAAATAAAAATAGCGATGTGATTAGCGTTGATATTTTTTATAAAGTGGGTTCAAGAAATGAGATTATGGGAAAAAGCGGCATAGCTCATATGCTAGAACATTTAAATTTTAAAAGTACTAAAAATTTAAAAGCTGGCGAATTTGATGAGATTGTTAAAGGTTTTGGTGGTGTGGATAATGCAAGCACAGGTTTTGACTATACTCATTATTATATTAAATGTGCGAAGAAAAATTTAGATAAAGCTTTAGAGCTTTTTGCGGAACTTATGGCGAATTTAAATTTAAAAGATGAAGAATTTCAGCCTGAAAGAGCAGTGGTTTTAGAAGAGCGTAGATGGAGAACAGATAATAACCCTTTAGGATATCTTTATTTTAGACTTTTTAATCATGCATTTATGTATCATCCTTATCATTGGACTCCTATAGGTTTTTTTAAAGATATAGAAAATTGGAGCATTGAGGATATTAAAGAATTTCACAGTATTTACTATCAACCTAAAAATGCGATTTTACTTGTAAGTGGCGATATAGAAAGTAAAGAAGTTTTTGATCTTTCAAAAAAACATTTTGAAAAGATTAAAAATACTAAGACTATACCTAAAATTCACACAAAAGAGCCTAAGCAAGATGGAGCAAAAAGAATATATTTGCATAAAAACTCAGATACTGAACTATTAGCCCTTGCTTATAAAATTCCAAATTTCAAGCACAAAAATATACCTGCTTTAAATGCTTTATCTGAGCTTTTAGGAAGTGGGAAAAGTTCTTTAATGAGTGAAATTTTGATTGATAAATTAAATTTAATCAATGATTATTATGCTTATGTTAATGATTGTATAGATGAAAATTTATTTATTTTTATTTGTAATTGTAACCCCAATGTTAATGCAGAAAAAGTAGAAAAAGAGCTTTTAAAAATCATTGATAAACTTAAAATGGGTACAATTTCTCAAAAAGATTTGCAAAGAGTGAAAAATAATGTCAAGAGTGATTTTATTTTCTCACTTAACAATGCTAGTGCAGTGGCAAATATTTATGGTTCATATCTAGCAAGAGGGGATATCGATCCTTTGTTAAATTATGAGAAAGATATACAAAATTTGGAATTAAAAGATTTGATTTCTTGTGCTAAAAAATATTTTATTCAAGAAAATTCAACTACGGTAATTCTAAGAAAGGATTCAAATGGATAAAAATATTATCATTGGGGCGATGACTGCTCTTATTACACCGTTTAAAAATGGAAAAGTTGATGAGCAAAGTTATGCAAGATTGATTAAAAGACAAATAAAAAATGGCATCGATGCAGTAGTTCCAGTAGGAACAACAGGAGAAAGTGCAACTTTAACCCATGAAGAACATAGAACTTGCATAGAAATAGCCGTTGAAACTTGCAAAGGAACTAAGGTTAAGGTTTTAGCAGGTGCGGGAAGTAATGCAACTCATGAGGCAGTGGGTTTGGCTAAATTTGCTAAAGAACATGGTGCTGATGGGATTTTAAGTGTGGCACCGTATTATAATAAACCTACACAACAAGGACTTTATGAGCATTATAAGGCTATTGCGCAAAGTGTAGATATTCCTGTGCTTTTATATAATGTTCCAGGAAGAACAGGTTGTGAAATTTCAACAGATACTATTATCAAGCTTTTTAGAGGTTGTGAAAATATTTATGGAGTAAAAGAAGCGAGTGGAAATATCGATAAGTGTGTGGATTTGCTTGCGCACGAACCTAGAATGATGCTTATTTCGGGAGAAGATGCGATCAATTATCCTATACTTTCAAATGGTGGAAAGGGAGTGATTTCAGTAACTTCAAATTTATTACCCGATATGATTAGCGCTTTAACTCATTTTGCTTTAGATGAAAATTATAAAGAAGCTAAAAAAATCAATGATGAGCTTTATAATATCAATAAAATTTTATTTTGCGAAAGTAATCCTATTCCTATTAAAACGGCTATGTATATAGCTGGATTGATAGAAAGTTTGGAGTTTAGACTTCCTCTTTGTCCTCCAAGTAAGGAAAATTTTGCTAAAATTGAAGAAGTGATGAAAAAATATAAGATCAAAGGATTTTAATGAATACAGAATTTCAAGGAAAAACTTTAGTAATCAGCGGTGGAACTCGCGGGATAGGCAAAGCTATAGTTTATGAATTTGCTAAAGTGGGTGCAAATATAGCTTTTACTTATAATTCCAATGCACAAATTGCTGATGAAATGGTGCAAGATTTGGAGAAAAATTATAAAATCAAAGCTAGAGCTTATGAGTTTAATATCTTAGAACCTGAAACTTATAAAGAACTTTTTGAAAAAATTGATGTGGATTTTGATAGGGTGGATTATTTTATCTCAAATGCTATCATTTCAGGACGTGCGGTTGTAGGTGGTTATACTAAATTTATGAAGTTAAAACCAAAAGGAATTAATAACATCTTTACAGCCACAGTTAATGCTTTTGTTGTGGGCGCACAAGAAGCAGCTAAAAGAATGGAAAAAGTAGGGGTTGGAAGCATTATTTCTATCTCATCTACAGGAAATTTAGTGTATATAGAAAATTATTCAGGTCATGGCACAGCAAAAGCTGCCGTAGAAGCTATGGCAAGATATGCGGCTACTGAACTTGGAGAAAAAAATATCCGTGTAAATGTCGTAAGTGGTGGGCCTATTGAAACTGATGCTTTAAGAGCTTTTACAAATTATGAAGAAGTAAAACAGGCTACTATAAATTTAAGCCCTTTAAATCGCATGGGGCAGCCTGAAGATTTGGCTGGAGCATGTCTTTTTCTTTGTTCAAGTAAGGCAAGTTGGGTAACAGGACATACTTTCATCGTTGATGGTGGTACAACTTTTAAATAAAAATTAAGAAAAATCAATGGATTTTTCTTAAAAATATTTTTCAATCAAGTTTTAATTTCCATCCTAAAAAAACACTTAATAATGCAAGTAAAAAAATAAAATTTAAAGTCCAATTGCCAAAACCTACAAAACCTATAGATAATACGCTGTAAAAAAATCCTCCCACAGCTGAATAAATACAAATCGTACTTAAAGATCCATTTTCTGCCATTTTTTTACATGGGCAGATTTTATAAAATTTTTTATCGTTAAATTGATTTTTCTTTTTATTTCCCAAAAATAAACCCAAAAAGGCAAAAAGATTTAAAAAAATAAAAGCATATAATAAAATTTGATCTAATTCCATTTTAATATACCTTAAAAATATCTAAGCCAAGAGGGTAGATGGACTTGCTCTTCTTTTAAAGTAGTCTCTTGTCCATGTCCTGGTAAAAGTTTAAAATCTTCTTTGTAAGTCATAACTTTTTCTAAGCTTTGTTTCATTAAATTTGCATCTGAATAAGGAAAATCCCATCTTCCTATGCTTCTATAAAATAAAAAATCTCCACTAAACATGATATTTTTACCTACAATTTCTATCATGGTGCAACCTGGTGTGTGTCCTGGTAAAAAGTGAAATTTAAAATCAATACCGCAAATATTTAAAATGTTTTCATTATCGATTAAAATATCAGCCTTGCTTGGCTTAAAACCTTGATTAAAGGGATCATCAAGCATAAAAGCATCGTTTTTGTGAATGTAAATAGGGATATTATATTCTTTTTTAACCTTGGCATTATCCCAAATATGATCATAATGCCCGTGAGTATTTAAAATCGCTAAAGGATTTTTTACATGTTTTTTGATGAAATTTAGTGCATCAAAACCAGGATCAATGATAATTTCTCCATGCTCACCAAATAAAATATAGCAATTAGTTTCATAAACTCCACAAGCTTGTTTGATAATTTGCATTTTTTACCTCTTTAATAAAAAATTTGCCTTAAATAAATATAATTATACATTAAATTTTTAAAAGGCAAGCTTTATGGATTGGCAAAAGATTACGGAAAAAATGTGTGATTTTATACAAGAAAAAGTGAAAAATTCTCAAAGTCAAGGTGTGGTTTTGGGGCTTAGTGGCGGGATTGATTCTGCTTTAGTAGCAACACTTTGCAAAAGAGCTTTAAAAGAGAATGTTTTTGCTCTTTTAATGCCAACTAAAATTTCAAATAAAGCCAATCTTGAAGATGCTTTAAGGCTTTGTGCGGATTTAAATCTTGAGTATAAAATCATAGAAATTCAAGGTATTTTAGATGCTTTTATAAAACAAAGTGAAAATACCACTCTAGTATCTTTAGGAAATTTTGCAGCACGTATTAGAATGAGTTTGCTTTATGATTATTCTGCTTTGAAAAATTCTTTAGTCATAGGCACTTCTAATAAAAGCGAATTACTATTAGGTTATGGTACGATTTATGGTGATTTAGCTTATGCTTTTAACCCTATAGGATCGCTTTATAAAAGTGAAATTTATGCCTTAGCAAAATACCTTAACTTGCATGAAAATTTCATCAAAAAAGCTCCAAGTGCGGATCTTTGGGAAAATCAAAGCGATGAGGGGGATTTAGGTTTTTCTTATGCAAAAATCGATGAAGGTTTAAAAGCCTTAGAAACTAATGATGAAAAACTTTTAAGAACGCTTGATCTTTCTTTGATTGCTATATTAAAAAATCGCATGCAAAAAAATGCTTTTAAGGGAAAAATGCCTGAAATTTTGGAAATTTAAACAATGAGTGAAGAAAAAAATTATGAACTTTGGCTTGATAATTATTTTTTTAAGCCTAATTTTTGGCAAAAATGCCTTGCTTTTATACTTTTTCCCTTAAGTGTGTTTTATGCTTTTTTTGCGATTTTAAATACTTTTTTTCGTAAAAAAATAGTTTTTAAAAAACCTGTTATTAGCGTTGGTAATTTAAGTTTTGGGGGTAATGGAAAAACCCCGCTTTGCAAAGCTATAGCAAGGGAATTTGATGGCGTTTTTATAGTACTTAGAGGCTATAAAAGAAAGTCTAAAGGTTTGTTTGTTGTTAAAAATCAAAATGAAATTTTATGCACTTTAACACAAAGTGGCGATGAAGCTATGGAGTATGCTTTTGAAGAAAATATCAAAGGTGTGATTGTGAGCGAAGATAGAGTAAAAGGTATTGAAAAAGCTTTTGAATTGGGAGCTAAAATCGTTGTACTTGATGATGCTTTTTCTAAATTTCATATTAAAAAATTTGATATTTTACTTGAAAGTAAAATCAAACCTTATTTTAATTTTACTTTACCAAGTGGAGCTTATCGTTTGCCAAAATTTTATGAAAAAAGGGCTGATTTTATTGCATTAGAAGGTAGAGATTTTGTGCGTTATTCTTTTGTAAAAGAAAATCCAAAGGCTGTTTTGGTAACTGCTATTGCTAAACCTTTTAGATTGTATGAGCATTTTATTAAAGCAAGGGCTTGTTATTTTTTTAAAGATCATTATGAGTTTAAAAAAGAAGAATTAGAAAATTTGCTAAAAAAACATAATTGCGATACACTAATGCTTACTTTTAAGGATTTTGTTAAAGTTAAAGATTTTGGTTTTAAATGTCAAATTATAGAATTAAATATAGAATTAAAAGATTCATTAAGAGAAAAAATAAAAACTTATATCAAGGAGTTTGAACAGTGAAATTGGTCGAGAGTAGAAATGTAAATAACGTATCAAGCTTTAAGGAAGCTTTGATTAACCCAAACGCTCCAGAAGGAGGACTTTATTCGCCTTTAAATTTACCTATTTTTGAAGGAGAAAAATATGCCAATTTATCTTATAAAGATTTTGCTTTAAAGCTTATAGAAAGTTTTGGTTTTGGCGAAGAAGAGCTTTTTAAAAAGGCTTTGAAAAGTTATGAAAGCTTTGATGATAAAAATACACCTATTTCTTTGCAAAAAATCTCTGAAAAAACCTATATTAACGAGCTTTGGCATGGGCCTACAAGAGCTTTTAAAGATATGGCTTTACAGCCTTTTGGCGTGCTTTTAAGCGAATTTTCAAAGGATAAGAATATTTTAATTATCTGTGCTACAAGTGGCGATACAGGGCCTGCAACTTTAAAAAGTTTTGAAAATGCAAAAAATGTTAAAGTAGCTTGTATGTATCCAAAAGGTGGCACAAGTGGAGTTCAAGAGTTGCAAATGCAAGCTTTAGATAAGGATAATTTGAAAGTTTTTGCCATAGATGAGGATTTTGACGCAGCGCAACGCACTTTAAAAGAATTGCTTTTTTCAAAAGATTTTCAAAACGAAATTAAAGCTTTAAATTATGAGCTTTGTGCAGCTAATTCTGTAAATTTTGGGCGTATTTTATTTCAGATTATTTATCATTATTATGCGAGTTTAAAACTTTTTAATGAGTTTTTAGAAGAAGTACAAATCATCGTTCCAAGTGGAAATTTTGGCAATGCTTTAGGGGCTTTTTATGCTAAAAAAATGGGAGCTAAAATTTCAAAAATCAAAATCGCTTCAAATGCGAATAATATTTTGAGTGAATTTTTTAATCAGGGCGTTTATGATTTGCGTGAAAAAAGTCTTAAGAAGACTATTTCTCCAGCTATGGATATACTTATTTCATCTAATATCGAAAGACTTTTGTTTGCGAAATTTAAAGATAAAAGAACTAAAGAACTGATGAATTTGTTAAAAAATGAGAGATATTTTAAACTTGAAAAAGAAGAATTACAAAGTTTGCAAGAAGATTTTGAGGCGGATTTTTGCACCGATGAAGAATGTATGCAATTTATCAAACAAAGCAAGATTTTAATCGATCCGCATACCGCAACTTGTTTTAAAATGCTTGATCCTTTAAAACCTAGCATTATCACTTCTACAGCAGAATGGACAAAATTTACTCCAAGTATGATAAAAGCTTTATATGATAGGGATTCTAAGAATGAAAAAGAAGATTTAAAATTTATAGCTAAAGAGTTTAATGTCCAAGTTAAAGATGAAATTTTGGCTTTATTTGATTTGAAAAATAGCGATGAAAAGGTATTTGAAGCCAGAAATATAAAAAAAGAAATTTTAGATTGGATGCAAAAATGATTATTATCCCTGCAAGATTAAAATCAAGTCGTTTTCATGAGAAAATTTTATGTGATATAGGTGGAGTGCCTATGTTTGTGGCTACTGCAAGAAGGGTAAGTAATGTAGATGAAGTTTGTATAGCTTTAGATGATGAAAAGGTTTTAAGTATCGCTAAAGAATATGGTCTAAATGCGGTTTTAACAAGCAAAGATCATGAAAGTGGTACGGATAGGATTAATGAAGCTTGTAAGAAACTAGCTTTAAAAGATAATGAGATTATTATCAATGTCCAAGCTGATGAGCCTTTTATAGAATGTGAAAATTTATTAAAATTTAAAGAATTTGCAAGTTCTTGCTTGGATAAAAAAGCTTTTATGGCGAGTTGTTATAAAAAAATTACTCAAGAAGAAGCTATGGATCCTAATCTGGTTAAAGTGCTTTGTGATAAAGAAGGGTATGCTTTGTATTTTTCAAGAGCTAAAATCCCTTATGAAAGAGAAAATTACGAGGAAAGTTTTAAAGGGCATTTAGGCATTTATGCTTATAGTGTCAAAGCTTTAAGGGAATTTTGTTCTTTATCAAGTTCTGCACTTGAAAGAGCGGAAAAATTAGAGCAATTAAGAGCTATAGAAAATGGTAAAAAAATCAAAATGCTTGAAATTTCAACAACAAGCATGGGGATTGATACTAAAGAAGACTATGAAAGGGCTTTAAAAATTTATTTAGAAAAATAACTCCACCCCAAAACGG
>NZ_JAAMXB010000017.1:0-6452 GCF_011068225.1 Campylobacter sp. CFSAN093229
GCAAGGATGTTTTCGTTGATCATTTTGCCCATTTTTCCAAGTTCATCATCGGCTTTGATTGAAATTAAATCAACTTCGTGTTTTTTGTGATTTAAAAAATGAAAGAAATTTTCTAAAGATTTTAAAATAACAGGAATTCTAGATCCAACTATTTTTTTAACGCAGACATAAACTATAATCAATATGACAAGTAGTATAAAAAAAGAAATGATGATAAAAATAATTTCTAGTTTCTTTAAAGGTGCTAAAACTGAATTTTTAGGAGCAGTTACAACCATACTCCAATGACTTGAATTATTTGCAGTGCTAAAAGATGAAACGGATGCATAGCTTAAATCTCCAGTTGAAGCAACATAATCATCTATTATAACAGTTTTGTGTTCTTTAACAGCATTATTGACTAATTCCACAGAGGGATCTTTATTTATATCGCCAAGTGTTTTTAAAATAGCATTATGATTTTTATGAATGGTAATAACACCTTTATCAGTCATTAAAAATCTTAAATCCCCTTCAAAAAAATCTAATTTTGGGTCAAGTATGGTTTCAGAAACTTCAGAAAAATCTAAAGTATATCCAGCAACTCCAATCAATTTACCTTTATTATTAAAAATAGGCATTCCAAAATTAATACCTAGAAAATCTTTTCCATCGTAGTTAAGTTTAGTTGGTGGCCCAACAAATAAACTGTCTTTATCTCCATATTTAGCGTTTTTTTCTACTTGCTCTATAATCTTTAAATTACCAAAATTATTTGGCGTTTGAATCGTTTCTATTCCTCCAGATTTTCCAGTGGTTTGATCAAAATAAATCATAGCAAAAGTTTTACCATCAGAACTTGTGTATCTTTTATCAATTCCTTGAGCATCCCCTAGCACTGAAGTATCTTTTAAATACAAAAAAGTATAAGCTGAATATAAACTACTATCAAATAAATTTTTCATTAAGCTTTCAATCAAATCAGCATCAACTTGATTATTGTGTTCAAACATATCATTTAAGGAAGTTGCGGTTCCTTTTGTAAGTGCAACAGTTTCATTTAGAATACCTTCCATATAATTGGTGTATCTTTTTGAAGCTAAAAATATTGAATCCTTGGCCTCTTTCTCCATATTTTCAGAAATATATATGGAAACTGTTGAAACTAATACGATAATGCCTAAAATTACCCCTATAGCTACAGATAGAATAAGCTTAGTGCTTATATTTAAAGAACGAAAATTCATATTTTTTCCTTAACTTTTAAAAATTTATAAAAAACTTAATATAGTATTCTATATTTTTTTAAAATATTCTTAAAAATTTTAATATCTTTTGTATTTTTACCATATGTTAACTTTTTATAAATATAAGTATTTAAAATATTGAAATTTTATTGAAGTTAAGAATTATTAATGCAATTTACCTTTGAACAGATTTTTATCGCAATGCTACTGACTCTTTTTGCAGGTTTTTCTACAGCTATAGGTTCTATAATAGCCTTTTTTTCTAGAAAAGATGATTTAAGGGTGCTTTCTTTAGGACTTGGTTTTTCAGCTGGGGTAATGATATATATTTCTTTCATGGAAATTTTACCCACTGCACTGAAAGATTTTAAAAATCACTATGATTCACATTGGGCTGAGCTTTTGGGATTGGCTTGTTTTTTTGGTGGAATTTTAATATCTTTATTGATTGATAAATTAATCCCCGAAGATGTCAATCCTCACGAGCCTAAAGAGGATTTAAGCGAGTTAAAAATTTGTCCCTTACCTCAAAAAGGACAAAATCCTCCGAAATTTCATCCTGGAGAAAAATTACATCAGATCAATACTAAAGCTTTAAAACGCACAGGGATTTTTACAGCTTTAGCTATTGCTATACATAATTTCCCAGAAGGTTTTGCTACTTTTATTTCGAGTCTTGATAATCTTACTTTAGGAATTGCTATAGCTATAGCTGTGGCTATACACAATATCCCTGAAGGTTTGGCCGTGAGTTTGCCAATTTACCATGCTACAGGAGATAAGAAAAAGGCTTTTATTTATTCAGCTCTTTCGGGTTTTGCAGAGCCTTTGGGTGCTTTTGTTGGAGCTTTGATTTTATTACCTTTTATAGGCGATCTTACTTTAGCTATAAGTTTTGCTGTGATTGCAGGAATTATGGTTTTTATATCTCTTGATGAACTTTTGCCCGCTGCAAAAACTTATGATAAGGCCCATGATAGTTTATATGGACTTATCGCAGGAATGGCAATAATGGCTTTAAGTTTAAATTTGCTTGGACAATAGAAAGCCTTGCGGCTTTCTTGCAATTTAATTCACACCTTTTGGCGCATTAAAGGCAGTAAGTTTTGGTGGTTCACCTTTAAATTTTTCTATGTTTACGAGCCCTGTGTGAGAGATATTGCCATTGGCAAGTTTTGAAGTTGGCATATCCATGGTTAAAACATTTGCATTTCCACATTTGCAAAGTCCGTTTTCATTAGGATCATACTAAGCACCTTCACAAAGCCTTACAACCCCTTGCATGATTTCATCGCTTACAACAGCACCTGCTAAAACTTCACCGCGTTTGTTAAACACGCGTACTACATCGCCATTTTTTATACCAAGTTTTTTTGCATCTTTAAAATTGATTAAAATAGGCTCTCTATCTTTTATTGCATAAGTATCTCTTAAGCTTGTGTGGCAAAGTTGAGAGTGCAAGCGATCTCTTGGGTGATTTGTAAGTAAGTGGAAAGGTGCTTCTTTGGTTGCATTTCCAAGCCATTCAATAGGCTCAAACCAAGTAGGATGGGCTTTGCAATCATCATAATTATAATTTTTAATCGCTTCTGAGTAAATTTCAATAAGTCCTGAATCTGTACCCAGAGCATTTAAGATAGGATCTTCTATAAATTCTGAAAAACGAGTCCATTCTAAACTTTCAGCTGTTAGTTCAAAAGTGATTGGTTCATTTTTAGCCCAAAATTCTTCAAAACTTGGCATAGGAATAGCAAAAGCTTCGCCAAAACTTTGAGTTTGTTTTAGGGCACTGTTGTAGTATTCTTTGATGAAATCTTTAGCTTTTTTGCCATTTTCTGTGTAGGCATTAAAGACACTTTTTCCATAAATTTTACAAATATCAGAGAAAATTATATAATCATCTTTGCTTTCACCCACAGGCTCAACTGCTTGTTTCATAGGAGCTATATGCATATTTGAATAATCTCCTGTCATGGCAATATCATCTCTTTCATAAGATGAAGTTACAGGCATAACAATATCTGCCATTTTAGCTGTTGGGGTCCAGCAAATTTCATTTACCACAACGGTGCGTGGTTTTCTCCATGCTTTTACGTTAGTGTTAGTATCTTGATGGTGTACTAAAGGATTTCCGCCTACCCAGTAAATGAAATCAATATCAGGATAGGTAAGCTTAGAGCCGTTGTGATCTATGGTTTTTCCAGGGTGAAGTAAAGCATCAGCGATTCTTGCTACAGGGAAAGAATAACTCGCTGCATTTTGAAGCCATTCTGCGCCTTCGTTTGAAGTTTCGCTTTTTGCTAAACCTTTAAATTTACCATTTTTCCAAATCCCTAAACTACCTGCCGTCATACCGCCGATAACTCCGCCTTTGCAAGTTGGAACACCGCCATTGCTGTAATGATAGCTTAGTCCAAAACCACCTCCTTTTGTGCCGATTTGTCCTAACATTGCACAAAGAGTAACTAGTATCCAGTGAGGCTGTTCGCCATGATGTGCTCTTTGCATACCCCCATTAAAGCTACATCGGTATTTGGGCGTGGAGCTATCCATTTGGCATTTAAAAATTTTGCTGTAGTGGTTTTTATAGGATCTATACAAATTATTTTGATTTTACTGTCTTTAAGTTTTTCAAAATACGCCAAACCTCTTTGTTCGTTTGAAGTCCAAGCTATGCGTAAAGTAGAAAGCGGATCAGCACCCCAAATCACAACATATTTAGAATCACTTAAGATATTTTCCCATGAGGTTTGTTGCTCATAAACTTCAATCGATCCTACAACATAAGGCATAATCACTTGAGAAGCTCCTGTAGAATAGTCTCCTGTAGCTCCTACAAATCCACCTGTTACATTTAAAAATCTATGAAGTAAGATGCGTGAGTTTTGCATATTTCCACTTGATTTCCAGCCATAGCTTCCACCAAAAATCGCACTTGCATCTTTACTATCTCTTGTTTTTTAAGCTCTTTGGCGATAAGCTTGATCGCTTCATCATAACTTACGCGAACAAACTCATCTTTTCCGCGAAGCTCAGGCTTAGGATTGTCAGGATTTTCAAGGTAAGATTTACGTACATAAGGGTACTTCACACGAGATTTATAAACCATATCGGCAGTATAGTGTTGTAAAGGATTATCCATTTTTGTAACTTTTTCCTAAGGTTCACTTTTTACTATCTTGCCATCTTTTATAGTGAGTTTTAAAATCTCCCAGTGTGCTGCGGTAATCACTTCTCCATTTTTTACAAGTCCAAGGCTAATTTTTGAAGCTTCTAAGGTTTTTCCTGCACTTAAGCTTGGAATGAGAGGTAAAGCACTTAAGCTCGCTCCAATTTTTAAAAATTTTCTTCTATCTAGCATGCTTTTCTCCTTATTTTGTTTTAAAATCTTTTGCGTTTTTTTGTAAGTATTCTAAACTAGCCATCTGTCTTTTTTATCAATGCCTGTTCTATCAGCCATAGAACGGAAAATTGCAGGCCAAGTATTAGCTGTAAATTCTTTTTCTTTGTGGATAGCATGACAAATTCCGCAGTTATTTACAAAAAGCTCTTTAGCTCGATTTAACATTTCTTTATTGTCTTTGACAAATTCTTTTTGTTCTGCCCAAATTTCAAGGCTTACTTTATCCCATTTTCCATCTTTTCCAGTTATTCTTTGAGAGAAATTTAATTTTGTATTTTTAGAAAAAGCTGCAACAATAATTCTTTGAGAGTCATTGAAATAAATCACAGAAGTTGCTTTAGGATTTACATAACCATCAATTTTTAGCAAAACCCTGTTATTTTCGCTTTTTAACACTTCAAAAGGATTTGTAGGTAAAAGTCTTCCTATGACTTTAGTATCATCTTTATTAAGATAAAGTGATACAACTTCATCGGCATAGACGGTATTTTCTGCCCATAAATATGTCGCTAGGACAACAAAAGAAATGAAAATCTTTTTCATTGCTATTCCTTAATATAAATTTGATGTAAATGTATTTTAATACTAGTTAATTTAATTATTAATTAATATTAACAAAATATTAATTAATAATTAATAACTTTTTTAGAAAAAAATAAGCATTTTATAGTTATAATTTAGAAAATAAATATACAAGAAAGGAAGACAATGTTAAAATCTATCGGAACTAAATTAACCCTTTCAGTAATTGGAAGTGTTATGGTTAGCTTAGTCTTTATGATTGCTATCATATCATGGAAAGTTTCTCAAAATATGGAAAAAGAAGCAGAAATTGCTCTAGACATAGCTTCAAAAAGATATGTAAATTATATGCAATCCACACTTAACGAACCTTTTTTACTCTCTAAAGCATTAGGCGCTAGTATACAACAAGTTATTAATGATAATGGGAGCATTGACATTAATGTATTGGAAAATTTGACCAAAAAAACATTAGATTCAAGTATGCATACCACTTATGCTTTTTTGTACATTAAAGATCTTTCAGTCTTATCAGGAAATAAAGAAAAAGACATTCGAAATGGAAATTTATCTATTGTTTATAATGATTCAACTCCAGGGATTGATGGAGGTATTAAAACATTTATACAAAATAAAAATATGTATAACAGTATACCTGTAATCTCAAAAATTGAAAACAATGTGCACAATGGAGAGCAAAAGATTACTTTTGGTTCAGTTAAGCATCTTGATTATGGCAATGGAGAATTTTTAGGAATAAACTTAGGAATGCCTATTTTTAATCAAAAAGGAGATTTTGCAGGAGTTATTGGTTTCTCCTTAGAGCTTTCACAGATGTCTAAAGCTTTACTTGATCCTTCTTTAAATTTTCATGAAGGAGATTTAAGATTGCTACTTACAGATGATGGAACATTTGTTATTCATAAAAATCCTAAAGCAATTTTGAAAAAAATCAATGAATACAACCATTCTCCTTCTGTAGCTCCTATATTAAGTGCTATTAAAGAACATAGAGATATTTTAATCAATAATTTTTACACGGCAACAGGTTTAACCAGTTATGCTTCGGTTTCATCTTTTAGTACATTAGAAAATTCAAGTCATTGGAGTATACTTGTAACAACCCCTAGAACTTCGGTTTTAGCACCTTTATATCATCTTCAATTAATTATAGTTGCTGTAGTTGTTATATTTTTAATTATAATTTCAGCTATTGTGTATATGTGTATAAAATATATGGTAAGTGCAAAAATTAATTCAATTTTTAAATCTTTGCAAAATTTCTTTGACTTCATCAACTA
>NZ_JAAMXB010000018.1:0-21396 GCF_011068225.1 Campylobacter sp. CFSAN093229
ATAAAGGAGGATGACGCTAATAATACTTGTAAAAATAACAATCGCAGTTTGTATAAATGCAATTTTATAAACTGGAGCTTCTATTTGTTCTATTGGCTCTTCAACGCAAGCAGTATAAATTCCAGAAACCTTTGTACATACAGCAAATCTTTCATTACCATCTTTTGGTCTAGTATACTCAAAAGGTTCAAGATCCTCTTTAGTTTTAGCAAGATTTGCAATTGCACTAATATCATAAACTTTTTGTAAAAGAGCTTTGTCTGTAGAAACAAATACTTTATTTTCTTCATCAAATACAAAAGTTCTACCTGGTAAATTTTCAAATTCAGCTTGCAAATCTGCCGCAAGAATATCTACAGCCAAAACCCCTATAAATTTACCATCTTTATAAAGCGGAATAGAATATGTAAAGCAAGGTAAATTTGTAGTTACATCAATATAAGATGGGGTAATATAAAGTTTATTTGTTTTAACTGCTTCTATATAATACTCTCTTGTTCTAGCATCATAATTATCAGCTTTTCCATAAGTTCCAAAATCTAAATTTTTAGCATCAGAGTCTGGATCGCTTACAACAAGTTCGCCATTTGGTTGAGCAATATAAACTGCTAAGAATCTTCCAGCATCTCTAAAATTCTTTAAATCTTTTCCAACATAATGCATTAAAGCATCTTGACTATCTAACTGTTCTATAGGATGCTTTAAAATACTTTTAGCTAAACTTTCAAGAGCTAAAGAATTTCTTGCCTTAAAAGACTCTATAGAATTTTTAGCCGTTTTAACATAATTTATTTCAGCATTCACAACTTCATGAAAAATTGCTTGCTTTACAAATATAAATGTTACAACACCTAAAATTATCAAACACACTACTGCGATTAAATTTGCAATCAGTGAAACCTTCAATTTTACGCTTTTCATAATTTAAGCGCTCCTTTCTAATATTATTTTATAGAGATATCTACATAAAGTTGTTAGAATTATAAATTAAAAAATCTAGATTTTTACTTAAATATAAAAGTAATAAAAAATTTTATTTAAATAAATATCGCTTCGAAAATTCTATGTATTAAGCTTAATATCGTTATAATTTAAAAATTTATATCGAAAGGAAATATTTTGAAAAAAATTATATTATTTATCTTATCTTTAGGGATATTTTATACTTTCACACAAGCTAAAAATTTAGAGCAAGAACAAAATACTAGTAGCAATTTAGTTAGTGTCAGTATAGCACCTCAAGCATTTTTTGTTAAAAAAATAGCTGCAAATACTCTAGATATCAATGTTATTTTGCCCCCAAATAGCAATGAGCATAATTTTGAATTTAAACCAAGTACTATGAAAAAACTTGAAAAAAGTGATATTTATTTCACTATAGGCTTAGAATTTGAAAAAGTTTTTACGGATAAATTTAAACAAAATTTTCCAAAACTTCAAGTTGTAAATATGCAAAAAAACATAGCTTTGATTCAAACTCATGATACACACGAACACTCTCATGAGCATGAACACCACGAACATGAGCATTTTGATCCTCATACTTGGCTAGATCCTATTTTAGTCCAAACTATGGCTTTAAATATTTATGACACCTTAATTCAAAAATATCCACAAAATGAAAATTTATATAAAGAAAATTTAGATAAATTTTTAGCAGAATTAGATAGTTTAAATTTACAAATTGCCTCAAAATTAGAAAAATTAAAAAATAGAGAATTTGTAGTTTATCATCCTTCTTGGACATATTTTGCAAAACGCTATAATCTTACGCAAATTCCTGTAGAAATTTTAGGCAAGGAACCAAAAAGCAAAGATTTGCAAAAACTTATCACTCTAATGAAAAATAAAAATTTAAAAGTCATTTTTGTTCAAAATGGTTTCCCTGAAAATGCAGCAAAAACACTTGCTAAAGAATGTGATGCAAAAATTTACAAAATAGATCATTTATCTTATGATTGGGAAAATGAGCTTTTAAAAACTGCTGATGCCTTTTCTCATAATTTATAATCAGGTTTTTTGATGCTTTTTTTTGAAATTTCTAATCTAAACTACGCTTATAATAATGAAATCATCTTAAAAAACATCAATCTTAGCTATGACAATAAAGACTTTCTCTCTATCATAGGTCCAAATGGCGCAGGAAAATCAACACTCGTAAAACTTATCTTAGGACTTTTAAAATCCAAAAATGAAATCCATTTCAAAGCTCTTCAAAAAAAAGAAATAGGCTATGTTCCTCAACACACTCTAGCCAATCCTAATTTTTGTCCAAGAGTACTTGAAATCGTTCTTATGGGACTTGTAAGTAAAAAAATTTTTGGTTTTTATGGGAAAAAAGATAAAGAAAAAGCTATGCAAGCTTTAAAAAGTGTAGGAATGGAAAAATTTTGGAACAAAACCATTGATTCTCTAAGTGGAGGACAAAGGCAACGTGTTTTTATCGCAAGAGCCTTAGCTAGTGAATGCAAAATGCTTATTTTAGATGAACCTACCGCAAGCGTTGATAACAAGTCTGCTATACAAATTTTTGAACTTCTAAGCTCTTTGCACCAAAAAGGCATGGGAATTTTACTCATTTGTCACGATATCAACCTTGTATTAGCTTATAGCGATAAAATTGCACATTTAAACAAAGAACTTTTCTTGCATACTAACACTAAAGAAAAAGAAAAAAGTTCATTTTTAAAACATTTATACGAAAATCACTCTCATTTTTGTGATGTAGAAATGAGTTTAAATACTTGTTTTTGCGATGAAAAAAATTGCGATAGCAAAAAACTATGCGAACAAGAATTTACAAGAAGAAATTTGAAAAAAACAGAATTTAAAAAAGAAAATTTTTGTTTAAAATTTTCAAAGGAAAATAATGCTTGAAATTTTAAATTTCACCTTTTTTCAAAACGCTTTACTAGGAGCGATTTTAGTCAGTATAGCTTGTGGGATCATAGGTACTTTGGTGATGATAAATCGCCTTTTTTCTATGGCTGGAGGTATAACACATGGGGCTTTTGGTGGTATAGGTATAGCTTTTTATTTCTCTTTGCCTATTTTATTAAGCACGGGAATATTTACTTTATTTTTGGCTTTTTTAGTAGCTTTTTTAGCTAAACGCTATGAACACAGAAGTGATAGTATTATCGCTGTAATCTGGGCTTTTGGAATGGCTGTTGGGATTATTTTAATCGATTTAAGCCCTAGTTATAACACAGATTTAATGGCTTATCTTTTTGGGAGCATTTTAGCTGTAGGGACGCAAGATTTATGGCTTATGGCTTTGGTTGATAGCGTGGTGGTGCTTTTGATCTTTTTATTTTATAGACAATTTGAAGCATTAAGCTTTGATGCGGAATTTGCAAAAGTTCGTGGTATCAATACAAGTTTTTTTCATTATCTTTTAATCGCCCTTATGGCTTTTTGTATAGTTATTTCTATACGCCTTGTAGGGCTTATTTTGGTTATGGCTTTGCTTAGTATCCCAAGCTTTATTGCTGAAAATTTTACTAAAAGACTTGGCTTTATCATGATTTTGGCAAGTTTTTTAAGTATGATTTTTTGTGTTTTAGGACTTATACTTAGCTATTATCTTAACCTCTCAAGCGGTGCTTGTATCATAGCTGTAGCTTGTTTTGGTTTTTTAATGCATTTGATAGGCAAATTTTTAAAAAGGTAAAGGTGCAAAACACACTTGCACTTTTATATCTTTTTGCCCTTGTTCTTTAAAATACAAATGTTCGCTTGCCTTAAAAACAAAAAATTTTTCTGCGATTTTTCTTTGTAAATCTTGAGTTTTTTCACATAAAGGATACACAAGTTTAATATCATAAATTTTAAATTTGCAAGCATAAGCAAACATTTGATACAAATCGCTTTGTTCTATACCCTGTTTTTTCTCATCTTCACTATCATTTGGAATTTTCCATTTGGTATCTAGGATCATTTTATTTTCTATATATAAATCAGGCTTTAACATGAAACAATTTTCATCATTTTTTGAGATTAAATACTTTCCATTGTTTTGAACTTTAATATCTTGAGCTGGATTTACTTTTTTTAGCATATAAGCTACATAATCTTCAAAAATTTTCTCCATAGGAAAAAGCAAAGCAAAAGCTTCATTTTTACCATGATAAGGCATAAAACTTTCATTTTTTAAGAAAATTTTACACCACAAAAGCAAGTTTTCATAATAATCAAAATGTCTTGAAATTTTATAACTAAAATCTTTTTCATAATTTTTAGAAAATTCTACCTCATCGAGAATTTGCATAGATTTTATAAGTCTAAATTTATTCAAACTTGTTTTTGATTTTAAAAAATTTAGCGTTGATTTTATCAAACGATTGGGTGCTATATCTAAAACAAATTCATCATTGCTTGTAAAAAATCTTTCTTTGTGTATCAAATTTCGCTTGATATGCTCGTTAAATAGTAATTTTCCCTTTAAAAAAGCCCTATTTTCTTCGCAACTTAGATAAGATCTCATCAAGCCTTTTTTATATACGCTATCAAATTCATCTAAAAACATAGTGATAAACACTTCAAATAAAGGAATTTTAGAACTTTGCAAAGATGAAATTTGCGATTTTTTAAAGGGGGAGTTTTTTAAGGTTTTTAGCATATTTATCAAAAGATTTTTAGGATTAAATTTAAAATCTTTTTCATAAAAATCATTATTTTTAGAAATATTGTCTAATTCATAACATCTTCTTAGTTTTTCTTTATCGTGATTTGAAGAACTATCTTCTTTTTTATAACTATCTAAATTCGTGCATTTTGGCAAAATCTCCAAAACCCCGCTTTTAGTCTGTATAATGCCGACATAATTTTTAGCTTTTAAGGAATTTTTGTTTTTAAAGCCTAGAAGATTTTCATTATTTTTTGCAAAGTCTTCTAGCTCTTTATAAAACCCTTCGGCCTTTTCTTTGAAAATTTCTTTTAAATCTTCTTTAGAAAAAGCTTGGTGTTCGATGATAGAAAAAGTATTACTTGTTTTCATTATTTATATATTTTTATAAAAGTATCTTTATTCCAATTATTACTATCACTAAATTTATAAACAATCTTATCGCTTTCTATAAATTCTGTCATATTTTTTAAATAATCTTTATTTTCAACACTAATTTCCAACATACCATTTTTATTTAAAACCGCATCAATCAAAGCATAGTCATTGTAAAAATACTCTTGCAAAAGCGGGATAATTTTGTTTTGAAAAATACTTTTTAAATCATTCAAATTTTTAACACCTATAAAAAGTGCGTGTCCTATGGTTTTTTCTCTATCTAATAAATATTCTATACGCGTATTTATAGCTTTTAATAATTCTTGTAAATTAACACCTTCGCAATCCATAGATAATTTGCTCACATCAGGCATCATCTCAACAAATTCAAAACGTCTTCGCAAAGCTGTATCAAGTGAAGTAATGCTTCTATCAGCTGTATTCATAGTACCTATGATATAAACATTCTTAGGCACTCCAAATTCTTTTTTACTATAAGGCAAAATTACTCTTAACTCTTCTTTTTCACCTATCCTTTTGCTAGGCTCTATCAAGGTTATAAGCTCACCAAAAATCTTACTCACATTACTACGATTGATTTCATCGATGATGATTATAAAATTAGATAATTTTGGTAAATATTCTTCATAGAAATAATCTAAAATAGCTTCATAATGCTTTTTATAAGTATTGATAGTTTCTTCATTATTGAGTGTTCCTCGAAGTTTATTTATTATTATATTGTTTTTATTTGCAAAATAATATGAATATGAAAAACCAACTTCATTAATCAAATCATTAAAAGTTTGAAGAAAAATTAATTTCTCATCTTCATGTTTTAAACCCTCTTTACCACCTTCCTTATAGTATTCAAATTTATAACCATTGAAATTTATCGACGATGACTCACAATCTTTCCAAAAAGAATTTTGAATTTCTTGAATATCATTTTTTTTATTTGCTCTATCACAAAAATCTTTAAAAATTCCATCTTTTATTTCATATTCTATTTCTTGAGAATTTTCTTTGCTATCTATGCGAGGCTTTATACCTTCTACAAATTCTTCATATCCATAGCTTTGATGAAAAGTAGTAAATACTATTTGTCCCTTTCTTACATACTCATCAAATTTTGCTTTTTTCTCATCTCTACTTTCTAAATTTTCGCCCAAAATTTCCAAAGCTTTATCTATAGTATGATAAGTTTTTCCTGTCCCTGGAGACCCATAAAGAATTTGATTTAAGGGTATATTATTATTTATATTATCCTTTATAATTTTAAAATCATTTTTAGAAAATGTATTTTTGGTATAGCGAAAAATTTGCAATTTTTATAATATCTATAAAATATTTCTCCATCTTTACTCATGGTTTTTAAATAATTAAGAATAGAAGAAGTCCATTTATCACCTTGACTTTTTGTGTGAAATTCATCTATCAATTTACCTTCTTGATAAACATACACACTCATACCGCCATTTTTTACAACCGCTTCTTTAAATTCATCTTTATCTTTTGGAAAATAATAATACACATTACCATTTTGATCTGTCTTACTTATTTTCCAATAACATTTATTTTCTAGCATTGCATGCCTTTTGATTTTTGTTTTTATTTTAATTATATAAATAAAAATCTAAATTTTTACCATTGTATGAAGGTTCTAGCTTTTTTTATATCATTAAAATTTATAGTAGTTTTTTCTTTATTTTCTAAATTTTCTAAAGTGATATTTTCATCATCTACAGCAATGATTTTTGCTTCGAATTTTTCTTTTTCATTGGTTGTGATCTTCGCAAGTTCACCTATACTTTTTGCAAAATGATCTAATTTGTTTAATTTTCTTTCAAGTCCGCAGCTTGATACTTCTAAAAAATACTCCCCATTTACAGGTGGTTCTACATCAAAAATAGGCGATAAAATTTCACTAAGCCTTGCACAATCATCAAGATTTACCCCGCCTTCTTT
Source organism: Campylobacter sp. CFSAN093229 (assembly GCF_011068225.1). Taxonomy (NCBI): domain Bacteria; kingdom Pseudomonadati; phylum Campylobacterota; class Epsilonproteobacteria; order Campylobacterales; family Campylobacteraceae; genus Campylobacter; species Campylobacter sp. CFSAN093229. The sequence continues at coordinate 6,974 of NZ_JAAMXB010000018.1, forward strand.
TTGCACATAAATTCTATAAATTTTTCTGCCATTTTCACTTACTAGCTCATCATCATAAAAGCTAAGTTCTGCTTCTTTGCAAAGGGCTTCAAGATTCATTTTTATCCTTTTTTATTTTCTCAAAAAGTGCGTCCATATGGTTTTGATACTCAAGTCTATCATCAAATTTAAAGTGAAAATTCGGACACCTATACCAGCCCTGCTCGCTCATGCAATAATTTTGCAAAGCCCTGCTAGCCTTTTTTAAAGAGGATAGAATTTTTTCTTGCTCATGAATATTAAAAAACATTTTATCAAGATACACAAAAGCATCGTATCTACCCTTTTTACATTCCACATCAACCACACAAAGATTTTTCAAATTTTCATCATCTAAATTTGCCAAAGCTTCAGGAATCAATTCTTTTAAGATGCTTTCAGTGCGTAATTTTTTAATCTCGCTTGGATTCATAGACTTGCTTGTTCCTGTACTTCTTTATAGCTTTCTATATAATCACCCACTCTCATATCATCACACCCTTCTATACCTACGCCACATTCATAGCCTTTTGCCACTTCTTTAGCATCATCTTTAAAGCGTTTAAGCGAACTTACATTGCCTTCATAAACCACAACTCCATCACGAATAAGGCGAATTTTGGCTCCACGGTTAATCACCCCTTCAGTTACCATACAACCTGCGATTTGTCCGATTTTTGGTACATTGATCACTTGTCTAATCTCTGCTTGTCCTAATTGCTCTTCAGAAATAATCGGGCTCATCATACCACCAAGTAAGGCTTTTACATCGTCTAAAAGATTATAAATCACATTATAGGTTTTAATTTCTACGCCTTTATCCTTAGCACGCTCTTTAACTTCCCCTGTTGGGCGTATGTTAAAACCTAGCACTATAGAGTTTTCACTCGCACTTGCAAGCTCTATATCACTTTGTGTGATCCCTCCTACCCCGCTATGAATGATATTAACTTTAATTTCATCATTTCTAAGTTTTTCTAAACTTGCTTTTAAAGCTTCTAAAGATCCTTGCACATCAGCTTTTAAAATAACAGGTAAGGCTTTTAGATTACCTTCTTTAATCTTAGCTCCAAGCTCATCAATGCTAACTTTAGTAGATTTGCTAAGTTCTTTTTGGCGGTTGTATTCATGGCGTTTATTGGCGTATTCTCTTGCTTCTTTATCGGTTTTTACTGCAATTAAAATTTCCCCCGCATCTGCTACCTCACTAAGCCCTACGATAACCCCACATTCACCTGGTTTGATTTCTTTTAAAGCTTTACCTTGATCATCGCTCATCGCACGCACTTTTCCATAAGCCTCGCCTGCAACCACAGTACTTCCTACAGTAAGTGTTCCATTTTGCACGATAATAGTAGCTACCGCACCACGCCCTTTTTGCACAGAACTTTCTATAATGCTTGCTTTAGCAAAACTTTTTGGATTGGCTTTAAGTTCTAAAATATCAGCTTGTAAAAGCACGATCTCAAGCAAATCTTCAATCCCCATTCCTGTTTTAGCCGAAACTCCTACAAATTCATAAGATCCGCCCCATTCTACTGGCATAATTTCCATTTCTGCGAGCTGAGTTTTTACCATATCGGGATTTGCTGCTTCTTTATCCATTTTGTTAATAGCAATAATAATAGGCACACCTGCTGCTTTAGCATGATTTATCGCTTCTTTGGTTTGTGGTTTTACCCCATCATCTGCGGCTACAACGATGATTACAATATCAGTGATACTTGCACCCCTTGCACGCATAGCAGTAAAAGCTTCGTGACCTGGAGTATCGATAAAAGTAATTTTACGCCCGTTTTTTTCTACCATATAAGCACCCACGTGTTGGGTAATACCCCCTGCTTCTCCACTTGCAACGCGTGATTTTCTAATATAATCTAACAAAGAAGTTTTACCATGATCAACATGCCCCATGATGGTAATCACAGGTGCTCTAGTCACTAAATCTTTTTCATCAGTCTCTTCTTCATAGTCTTTTACATAATCAAACTCATCAGCCTCGTTAATGATATTGATCTCTATACCAAATTCAGCAGCCAAAATTTCAATCGCATCTTCATCTAAGAAATCATTTTTTGTTGTCATCATTCCAAGCATGAAAAGTTTTGAAATCACTTCACTAGTGCTTTTTCCTATCTTATCTGCGAATTCATACACACGAATTTCTTTAGAAATAGAAACACTACTTACTTCTTCTACTTCCTTTTTTTCAATCTTTTTGGGTGGTTTTTTACGACTTCTTCTTTGAATTCCACCTTCAAGCCCAAAACCCGCAGAATTTCCAACAGCTTGTCTTATAAAATTAGGTTGTTTTTTATTGATATTTTGTGGTTTTTCTTGTTCTTTTACACTAAAATCAGGTAACACTACCTCATCTTCATCATCTAAAGAAATATCACCAAAATCATGTTCATCTAAAAAATTCATTTTTTCGGTACTTTCTTTTTTACTCGCAACAAAAGATTTTTTTTCTTTTTTCTTTTTCTTTAAACTCTCATCAGCATTTGAAAACATAGTTTTTAAACTTAAGCGCTCTTCATTATTGATAGATATATCATTTGAATTTTTTACTTCTTCTTTTTTAACTTGAATTTCTTCTTCGTCTTTTTTCTTTTTAACAATGACAAGTCCGCGTCTTTTGGCCAAAGTTGCACTAGCAAGGCTTTGTGGCTTATGAGCATCAATAATTTCTTGTTTTTCTTCCTCTTTTTCATTTTCTTTTTCAACTTTTAATTCTTCTTTTTTAACTTCTTGTTTAAGCTTTTCTTCTTTTTTAGGTTCTTTTTTTTCAGATTCATTTAGCTTTTCTTGTTCTTTTATATTTTCTTTTTTAGGCTTTTTTGCCGTAGGAGTTTTGATATTTTTCTTAAAAGCTTCTGGAATTTCTCTTGTTTGTATATACTCATAAATAGCTGCCGCAATCTCAGGTTCTACAGCATTTGATGCTGTTTTAATTCCAAGTCCTAATTCATTTGCCTTTTCAATAATTTCCTTGCTATCATAACCTAATTCTTTTGCGATTTCATGAATTCTAATCTTTGCCATTTAAAAATATCTCCTTAAGTCCTTGCTGAGTAATTTTAGTATTTAAATTTTTACATATTTTAGAAAATGCTTTTTGTAAGATTTTATCTTCTTTCTCAATACAATTTTGACATAAATATCCGCTTCTTCCATGTTCTGCTTTAGGCACAATATCTCCTAAAACAACTTTAAATCTAAATAACATATTTTGCTCAAAGCGGTTTTTACACACTATGCACATTCTAATTGGTATATGTTTTTTCAAAATTATATCTTTTTTTTATATTTTTTAGCAAATTTCAAAGCCATTATCATCAAATTCTAAATATTGCACACGAAAATCTTTAAATTTTGTTTGCATTTTCTTTGCCAAAGCTAAAGCATCATCTTTGAAAGCTAAAGAAAAAAAGCTCGATCCCGAACCTGAAAGTGTGCTCATTAAAGCTTTATTTTCTAAAGCAAATTTTTGCACTTCAAAAAGCTCGGGTAAGTTTTTCATACGATTGATTTCATGGAGCTTATCTTGACTTGCAAATTTTAAAAATTCATATTTTTTCTCCAAAAAACAAGCGGTTAAAAATGAAGCATGAGAAAGATTGAAAACCGCATCATTAAAACTTAAATTTTTGGCCAAAGCTTGGCGTGATTGTTCCGTGCTCATTGCCAAATTTGGGATCACAACCACAGCAGCTAAATCTTTATCAATCTCTTTTTTGATGCTATAAACTTTATTTTTTTCAACCAAAGAACACACAAAACCACCAAGAGTAGCTGGAGCGATATTATCTGGATGGTTTTCATAAATTAAAGCTTCATCTAAAATACGTTCTTTTTCTACCTTAAATCCACTCATATAATAAGCACTGGCAATAGCTCCAACAATCACAGCTGAAGAGCTTCCTAACCCTCTTGAAAGAGGAATGTTATTTTGAAAAATAAAACGAAAATTATCTTTTTTTCCGCTTAGTTTTTCATAAATTTCATAAAAAATATTTACAAATATATTGTTTTTTTTAAGAAAAATATTATCACTGCCCTCACCTCCAATACTAATGCTAAAAACACCTGATTTTTGGATTTGAGTTTCATTAAAAAGCTTTAAACTAAGTCCTAAACAATCAAAACCTGGCCCTAAATTCGCACTCGTAGCGGGAACTAAAATTTTCAAATTTCATCCTAAATTGCATCTAAAAAATAAAAGGGAAGATTATCATTATTTAGTTTAAGCTCTTGTAAATTTTTTGGTAAAAAAAACTCTGCTGGGATATTTTGCTCTAAACAAATTTCACCTTCCTTATATACAAAACAAAAATTTTTATTTGCACTTATGGGTTTATAGCCATTTAATTCAAAAGCACTCACCGCAAATAAAGGAATATTTTTTACTATACTTAAAGTACTCAAACTTACATAAGAAATTTTAATCCCCATATAAGAACCTGGACCATTAGCATAGATTAAACTTGTAAAATCATATTCTTTAAGCAATTCATCTAAAATTTTTGGTAAAAATTCGCTTGCTTTTTCTTCACTTTTATAAGTTTTTATAAGTTTATCATCTTGATAAATTCCGATCATTAAAGACTTAGATAAAGCATTAAGCAAAAGAGAGGTTTTTATGCAAATACCTTTTCATAAGCTTTTTGGGTTGTTTTTTCAAGGCTTACAATTTCATAAGCATCTTTATCTTTTAAAACTTCTTTAGTAAGTAAATGATTTAAATGATGACTCCCAGCATATGAAATATAATCCCCAAAAACACGATATCCAAGTAAGGTTAAATCTCCAATTGCATCTAAAATTTTATGTCTTACAAACTCATCTTTGAAACGCAAACCCTCAGGATTTAAAATACGATTTTCATCTACCACTATAGTATTTTCTAAACTTCCACCTAGTGCTAAATTCATACTCCTAAGAGCTTGAACATCTTTTAAAAAACCAAAAGTTCTAGCCCTTGCTATGTTTTCTATATAATTTTTTTTGCTGAATTCAAAATTGTAACTTTGTTCACCTATAACAGCATTGTCAAATTTAATTGTGTAATTAATACGGGGTTCTTTAGTAGGAGTTAAACGCACAAATTTATTACCATCTCTTACTTCTATAGGCTTTTTAATTACCATAATTTTTTTAGGTGCATCAAGTTCTTTTACCCCTGCTTCATCAAGCATCATACAAAAACTAATACTTGATCCATCCATAACAGGAGCTTCATTTGCATTTAAAACTATGCGTACATTATCGATTCCATAAGCATTAATCGCACTCATTAAATGCTCTATTGTAGAAATAAATCCACGATCATCTCCTAAAACAGTTGCCATTTGAGTATTGATCACATTTTCAGGACTTGCCTTATAGCTTGCATTAAGATCGCTTCTAAAAAATACTATACCACTATTTGCTTCTAAAGGCTCTAAAGTAATTTCTATGGGTTCACCCTTATGAAGTCCTATACCTACGCCTTTGACAGTTTTTGCTAAAGTTAATTGTTTCATTAATTTTTTCCTAAAATTATCTTTTTACCATCATTTAAAACATTGTAAATATTATTTTCTATCCATTTTTTATCTTGCCATTGTTCAGGACGCGTTTCAACTCCTTGAACTAAAACTCCAAAATGCAAATGATCACCTAAGGCTAAACCACTTGTTCCTGTTTTGCCTATAATGCTTTGTTTATTAATCATTTCATCTAAATCAACATTTTTAGAAGAACAGTGCCCATAAAGACTATACACTCCAAAACCATGATAAACAATTAAATTTAGACCATAAATTCCATTTTCAGCAGCAAAAACAACCTTGCCTGCGTTATTACTTATGATAGGAGCTTGTGCTACGCTTGCTAGATCAAGCCCCATATGATAAGAATCACTCACAAATTGCCCATTATAAGAATAATACCTATGATCAGCAAAATCCGCTACTTTCATACCATTTTTAAGAGGTAAAAATAAATTCAAATCAAAATTATCAATTTTTTCCTCAGGTACTTTTGAAGTGATTTCATGGATAAGTTCTTCATTGCTATTTCTTAAAGTTTCATTGACAAACTTAAATTTTTCATAACGATTGAGATTATTATCTTTTGGAGCGTATTGATTTGCTAAATTCTCAATCTTTCCATCTAAAAATTTATCCGTTAGATTAATATTTGAAACACGATATTTACGATTAACAAAATAATACCTTATACGTTCTTTTGAAATATTTCCCGCTTTATCCGTAGCGATAACAAATGCGCGAAATTCCTCATCTCTTGCATCCCAAGCAATCAAAGCCGCATAATACCCTTCTTTTACATAAGGTGTGACTTTAAAGATTTTACCTTTATTTGTTTCTATATACACCTTATCTAAATTAGCATCATCGGCCTTAAAAACAACTGCCCCAGCACCACCTTGCTCGATTTGGTAAGAATTGCTTATGATATTGATTTTTGGAGCCGTATTATCTACTAATACCGCAATTTGTTTTCTTGCTTCATTGCCACTAAAAAAATTCCAAAAACTAGAATCTTTAGCTATCACCTCCAAAACAAAAGATTTTACATTTTCTTTGTAACCAAATTTTGGCAAAGCAACTTGTAAGGTAATATCTTTTAAATTAGAAATCTTTTCATCTGCTATAACCATTGCACTAGTATTGTCGTCTTTATGCAATATAATTTGTACATTTTTGATAGAACTTTCATCATCTTTAACATGCACTAAAATAGGTTTTTTAAGATCAGTATATACAACATCTGGCATTAAAATTTGAGGAGGATTTTTTTCAAAAATACTTAATCTTGAAATAAAAAAAATCAAAATTGCTACTAAAACTAAAATTAAAACAGATAAATAAGTTTTGCCTTTTCTTTTTACCATAACCTTCCTTAAAAATTTTCAATGTTTTTGTTGTTTTTAGTATAAATTCTATTATATTTTCAGTAAATATCTAGCAAATTTATAAAATTTCTCTTAGAGTATTAGCCTGTTTCATCCATTCTCTTAATTCATCATTTTTGTCTAATTGTATCATTTGTTTACATCTCTCTAATTCTTGTTGAAAAAAATCAATAGAACTTAATAAGTTATCTTTATTTTGTAAAAAAATACTTTCCCACATTTGTGGCGATGATTTGGCAATTCTGCTCATACCTTTAAAAGATCCTCCAGCTAAATGAACAATATTTCTTTTATCCTCTTCTTTCATTACAAAATTTGCCAAAGAAAAACTTATAACATGAGGCAAATGAGAAATAATAGCAGCATGATGATCATGGGCTTTACTATCCATAAAAACAATTTTCATCCCTAAATGAGAAAAAATTTCTACTGCTCTTTTTTGATGCAAATCATCAGCTATTTCACTATCGCAAAGAACACAAACTGCATCTTTATAAAGCTCTTTAAAAGCCGCTTTTGGACCTGAATTTTCAGTTCCTGTCATAGGATGAGCAAAAAGAGTTTGTTTGATTAAATTCTTAGGCAAACTTTCTATAATTTTTCTTTTTGTACTTCCAAGCTCTATAATTGTTACATTAGAAGGCAAATCAACTAACTTTTGTAAAATTTCTATAATAGCATTAACAGGAGTTGCGACAAAAATCATATCACATAAAGCTAAATCTTTAAATTCTATAAGCTCATGAATAAGACCTAATCGCAGGGCATCTTTTTCATTTTCTTTACTTAAATCCATACCATAAACACAAGAAATAAGCTTATTTTCTTTCAAACAAAGCCCTAAAGATCCACCCATAAGCCCAAGCCCTATAATTGCTATTTTCATACTTTCTACCTTAGTTTTTTTGTTAAATTTTTTTTGCTATTATACAGCTTTTAATAAAGCTTTAGGTAAAAAATCAATGAAAAAACATCTTATTAGTATTTGTGCTTTAGTTGCTATAGCCAATGCAGCAACCATTAAAGATATTAAATTTATCGGATTAAATCATTTATCGAACACAAGCGCTATAAATATCACGGGGCTTAAAATAGGCGAGGAAATAAATCCTGCAAAAATCAACACTGCTATTCTTAATCTTTATAAACAAAATTATTTCGAAAATATTGCAGTAGAAAACAACAATGGAATTTTGGAAATTATAGTTACCGAAAAACCAACTATAGCAAAGGTTACTATCACAGGTATAGCTTCAAATGATAGAAAACAAGTTGAAAGTATTTTAGGGATTAAAAGAGGCACACTACTTGATGAAGGAAGTATAAAAGAAGCTATTGAACGCATTAAAGCTTATTATGAAGCAAAAAGTTATTTTGATACTATTGTAGAATACAAAAAAAAGACTTTAGAAAATACCGATGGACTAGAGCTTGAATTTATAGTAAATCGTGGCGAAAATATCATTATTGATAATGTTCATTTAAGTGGAGCCAAGAAATTTTCATATTCTGATATAGAACCTGCTGTTGTTAACAAAGAAAAAGAATTTATGGGATGGATGTGGGGACGCAATGATGGAAAATTAAAAGTTTTTGAACTTAGTAACGATAGTTCAAGAATTGCTGATGAATATATGAAAAAAGGATATTTAGATGTTCAAGTATCCTCGCCTTATCTTAAAACCTACACAGATACTTATCAAGCAAATTTGACTTATTTTATCAAAGAAGGAAAGCCTTATAAAATTAAAAGTATAAGCATAGAAAATCCTTTATTTGATGATAAACAAAATGCACAAACCGTAAAAGATTTAAGATCAAGCGCTGGCAAAACTATCAATATTGAAGACATTAGAAAAGATGTTAAAACCATAGAAACACAAAGTGCTGATTTGGGTTATGCGTTTGTAGAAGTCTATCCTGATATTCAAAAAAATGATCAAACTCAAGAAGCCACCGTTGTATTTAAAGTAATCCCTCACGATAAAGTTTATATAAGAAATGTTATTATTTCAGGAAATTCACGTACTGTAGATCGCGTCATACGCCGAGAATTATATATAACAGAAGGTAATTTATATAATAGAACAGACTTAAGCGAGTCAAAAAATGCTTTAAAAAGAACTTCTTATTTTGACGATGTAAATATCAAAGAAGAAAAAGTTGATGATACACATATTGATTTGATTGTTGATGTTAAAGAAGCTTCTACAGGAGCTATTTCTGGAGGCATTGGCTATGGATCAAGCGATGGTATTTTGCTTAACGCTTCTTTATCAGATACAAATATCTTTGGTTCAGGAATAAAAAGTTCTGTAAGCGTAGATAAAAACGATGATACCTTATCAGGAAGGATTAGTCTCATAAATCCACGCGTTCTTGATAGTCAATATAGTCTGGGTGGAACACTTTATTCAAATGACTATGAATGGGATAATTATTCAGAAAAAAATTACGGCTTTGATATAACAGTTGGACGCCAATTTGCAAGATACTATAATGTAAGCTTAACTTATAATCTTGAACAAAGCGATATATATCACTTAAGTCCAACTCTTTTAAGAACAGGATATGAACTTGGCAAAAGTATTAAAAGCTCTATAACTCCAGCAATCACCTTTAACAATACAGATGATTATTATCTGCCACGATCAGGTATCATTGCTTCAACTAGTTTAGAATACGCTGGACTTGGCGGAGATCAAGAATTTATTTCATCAAGCTCTAAATTTAACTTTTATCAAGGTTTACAAGACTATATAGGATATGATCTTATTTATCGCTATAAAGCGAGTTTTTATAAAGTATGGGATGAAGGCTATTTACCAATTAACCAAAGAATTTATTTAGGTGGTATTAGATCGATACGCGGTTTTGAAAGCAGAACAGTAAGTCCTAAAAACCAATGGGGAGATGAAGTAGGTGGAACCATAGCTTTTGCCAATTCTGTAGAACTTAGTTTTCCTTTGATTGATAGAATCAAACTTCGTGGTAGCGTGTTTTTTGATTATGGTATGATAGGACGTAAAAATTTAGATGAAATAAAAAGAATGAGTACAGGTATAGGCATTGAATGGATTACACCAATTGGGCCTTTACAGCTTGTATTTGCCAAACCTCTTAATGATAAAAAAGGTGATGATACTAATAGTTTTGAATTTAATCTTGGAACACGCTTTTAATGAAAGAATTTTTAGATGCTTGCTTGAATGCAAATTTGCAAATACGCAAGTATCTAAATAATATCCCACAAAATGATCTTAAACTTTGCTCTAAATTAGGCTATGATAAAAATCAAGGCTATGAGCTTGACTTAAAATGTGAACAAATTTTCATAAAATATCTTAGTTGTTTTGGACAAATTTTTTCTGAAGAAAGCGGATTGATCGGAAAAGCTAGCCCAAAACAAATGATTCTTGATCCTTTGGATGGAAGTTCAAATTTTGTTTCTAAAATACCATTTTATGGAACTTCTATAGCTCTTATGGAAAAAGATCAGGCAAAAAGCGCTTTTGTTTGCAATCTTGTCAGTCAAGAAATTTTTGCTTTTAATAACAATCAAGCTTTTAAATCCAATCTTTCCGATCCAAAATACTCACCCTTAACACCTAATCTATTTTCTAAAATAGGTATAGTTGAAAAAATTTCACTTTATCCAGAACTTCTCGATTTTTTAACAAAAAATCAATTAAAATTTCGCTCTTTGGGTGCAACAGCCTTAAGTCTCGCTTATGCTTCGTATTTTAGTTTTGTATTAATTCTTGGAAAAACACGAATTTTTGATACAGTAGCTGCTTTAACAATTCATCAAAATTTATATATAGAAAAAAATGAAAATTTCCTTCTCCTAAGCCAAGACAAGAAAATTTTTGATATAATCTTGGAATTTTTAAAAAATAATTAGGTGAATATATGAATTTTGCAGATATTTTTTCAAAAATAAGAAGACAACAACCTAGTATTAAAGAAGCTCCAAATCACTGGGTAAAATGCCAAAGTTGTCATGCTTTGATGTATTATAAAGAAATAGAATCTTGTTTTAATGTTTGTCCTAAATGTAATTATCACATGAGAATTTCAGCCGATGAACGTATTAAACTTTTAAGTGATGAAGGCAGTTTTATTGAGTATGATGCAAATTTAGAAGCTATAGATCCTTTAAAATTTGTTGATAGCAAATCCTATAAAAAACGCCTTAGCGAAGGTGAAAGTAAAACAGGTAGAAAAAGTTCTGTCATCAGTGGAGAATGTGAAATCAATGGTTTAAAAACCCAACTTGTTGTATTTGATTTTTCTTTTATGGGCGGATCTTTAGGTTCTGTTGAAGGAGAAAAAATCGTTAGAGCTATACAAAGAGCCATCACAAGTAAAACCCCTCTTGTCATCGTAAGTGCAAGTGGTGGAGCTAGAATGCAAGAAAGTACTTATTCTTTAATGCAAATGAGCAAAACTAGTGCCGCACTTAAACTTCTTAGCAAAGAAAAACTTCCTTATATTAGCATTTTAACTGATCCTACTATGGGTGGGGTAAGTGCTTCTTTTGCTTGGCTTGGAGATTTAATCATCGCTGAACCTGAAGCTTTAGTAGGTTTTGCTGGTACAAGAGTTATCAAACAAACCATAGGGGCAGATTTGCCTGAAGGTTTTCAAAAAGCAGAGTTCTTGTTAGAACATGGACTTATAGATGCCATAGTTGAAAGAGGAGAACAAAAACAATATCTTAGCGATGTACTAAAATTTTTTAGTGGAAAATAATTTGCAAGTTAATATCTTTTGTATTCAAAAAAGTGATGAATTTAAAACTTGGAGTGAAAAATACTCTAAACTCATCTCCAAATACGCCACTTTAAAAGAAATAAATGTTTTTAATAAAAAAATAGCCTTAGCTCAAAATTTAAATGCCATAGAAGCAAAAAAAAGCTATGAAGAAGCTTTTATGCCTTATAAAAAAGGCTATTGTATCGCTCTTGATGAAAGAGGAAAAGAACTTACAAGTATAGAATTTGCAAAACTCATCCAAGATAAAAATGAATTAAGTTTTTTTATAGGCGGTGCTTATGGTTTAAGAGAAGAATTTAATCAAAGTTTAGATTTTAGACTATCATTAAGCAAACTTACTTTAGCACATCAATTTGTTAAAACCTTACTTTTAGAACAAATTTATCGTGCATTTTGCATCAACAACAATCACCCTTATCACAAATAGAAAGTTTTAAAATGAAAAAAAATGAAATACAAAATTTCAAAAATATTTTAGAAGAAAGAAAAAAAGCCATCTTAGAAAATTTGCAAAGCAATTCAAATGAAATCGAAGCTCTTCACAATAGCGTCCCAAGCGATAGTGTAGATTTTTCTGTCATAGAAACAGGCTCTCAAATTGACTTTGCTATCAGTACCAATCTCAAAGAAGAACTTATAGAAATCGAAGATTCTTTAGATAAAATCAAAAACGGCACTTATGGAATTTGCGAATCTTGCGATGATGAAATCGACTCTCAAAGACTAAAAGTCAAACCTCACGCAAGATATTGTATCACTTGCCGTCAAATTGCAGAACAAGGAAAAAAACATGAAAATTAAACTCTTCTTACTTGCAAGTTTTATTTATATAGCACTTATTTTTGCCTTTGCTTGGCATCTAGAACTAGGAAGCTATACTCTAAATATCAGCACTTATACCTTTGAACTACCTATTATGATATGGCTTGTTATTCCTTTATTTATTTATATGATTTTAGCCGTTTTACACATAGCATTTTATGGATTTTTGCGTTATTTAAAATTTAAGCATTTTTTTAAAGATGCAGCTAAATTTGAATCTTATACTCAAGATTTACTCCTTGAAAAAGATCTTAAAACCACTTTTCAAACAAAAGAATTTAGAGCTGTAGCACAACTTTTTAAAACCATAAAAACACATGAAAAAATTCCACACTCAAATAAAATCAATGAAATTTTAGATCTTATTGATGGTTTAAATAAAAACGAATTTTTTAACCTTAGCAAATTTAAACTCGAAAATAACAATGTTTTATATCTGCAAAATGAAAAAAATCATCTCAAAAACGATGCAAATTATGCCTATAGCAAACTTAAAAACCTTAATGAAATCAAAGATGAATTTGAAGAAATTGCTTTTAACACTCTTATAGAAAAAGCTAGTTATGAGCAAATTAAAAATATAAAAATCCCTAAAAAGCCTTCTGAAGTTCTCACACTTATCAAGCGTTTTAAGGAAGGAAATTTAGAACTTAGTGTAGCAGAATATGAAGTTTTACTTTCACACAATACACTAAGCGAAAAAGACTATCTTAACGCAGCAAAACTAAGTACCAAACTTTTAAATCCTGATGCTATTTTAGGAATTTTTAACAAAATTAAAAATGAAAAAAGCGAAGCTTTAAGAGCACATTTATATCTTTTAGCTGAATTTGGACTTTTAGATGAGTTAAGAGAACAAATTTACAATGATGATAAGAAATTTAATGATTTTAAAGCCTTTTTACTCTTGCGTGAAAAAAATATCAAAATCGATCTAAACCAACTCATACAATGATAGATTTTAGCAAAAAACCTTTATTTTTAGCCCCTATGGCAGGTTTTTCAGATCTGCCTTTTCGTAATGTAGTAAAAAAATTTGGTGCTGATATTACCATAAGTGAAATGATAAGTTCTAATGCCTTAGTTTATGAAAGTTCTAAAACTCTACATATGCTAGAAAGAGCTGAATTAGAAAATCCCTATATAGTCCAAATTGCAGGTGGAGATAAAGAAGTGTTAAAAAAAGCAGTGCAAATACTAAATGAAATGGATTTTGTAGATGGGATCGATTTTAATTGCGGTTGCCCTGTAAATAAAGTTGTTAAACAATGTGCTGGCAGTGCTTTGCTAGAAAATTTAGAGCTTTTTAAAAATCTTGTAGGAGTGATTAAAGAAAACAATAAAAAAAGCCTTACAAGTGTGAAATTTCGACTAGGATTTAATGAAAAATATCCTGAAAAAATGGCTAAAATTTGCGAAAGCTTGGGGGTGGATTTTGTAAGTATTCATGGACGCACAAGAAAACAGCTTTATAGCGGAAAAGCCGATTATGAATCCATTGCCAGTGCTAAAGCAAGCGTTAGTATTCCTGTGATTGCAAATGGTGATATTAACGCACAAAATGCTAAAGAAGTTTATAAAATCACAAAATGCGATGGACTCATGATAGGGCGTGCAAGCGTTGGAAATCCTTGGATATTTTATGAAATCAAAAGTGGTAAAAATGTAGATGAAAAACTCAAAAAAGAAATCATACTCACTCATTTTGATGAAATGATAAAACACTACAAAGATCAAGGCGTAAGTATATTTCGCAAGCATTTACACGAGTATTCTAAAGGGCATAAAGACGCTTCAGCCTTTAGAGATGAAGTCAATCGTATCAATGATGCTAAGATAATGCAAGAAAAAATCGAAAGTTTTTTCTAAACCCTAGTTTGTCCTA
>NZ_JAAMXB010000019.1:0-5340 GCF_011068225.1 Campylobacter sp. CFSAN093229
TAAATCACTCATAAAATCAATTTCACACCAATTGCCATCAATTTCCACTGCTTTTGCGTTGTTGTATTTTTCAATCAAAGCCTGCAAAAAACTTGTCATGTACATATTTTCAAAATTTTTATTATCATATAAAATATCTCGGTCAAGCATTTCATAAAAAGCAATAACTTCAGAAAGAAATTGATAAGAAAATTTAAAAAGTCCTATATATTGAGCTTCTATCTCATCATAGGCATTAGCTTTTTTTCCAAGTTCTATAATATAACCATTTTTCATCTTTAATGTTTCAGCATCTTCTAAAGGATTTGCAAAGCGTTTGCTCCAAAGCTTACGCCAAGACTTATCAACTACTATAGCAAGTTCTTCTTTGGCATTTATAAGCTTTTGCACACAATCTTGAAAATAAACAATATCCGCATAAGAAATAATCAAATCTTGTTTTTCTTCGATGCATTTTAACATAAAATCTTTAGCGCAAAAAAAAGTATGAACCATATTGGTTTTATCATATTTTGAATTAATAAAAAAATGCTCAATATCATATTTATTAAGATAATTTTTTAGCACATCGTTTAAATATCCACCCACAACAGCTATTTCATTTATACCTGCTGATTTTAAAGCTTCGATTTCATAATCTATTATTTTTTTATTCTTATACTCAACCATACACTTTGGTTGATCTTTTGTTAAAGGCATCAGCCTTGATCCAAAACCTGCTGCTAAGATAATTGCATTCATATTATTCCTTGATTAAACTAAACCACTCTTTTAAAATTTGAATATTATTAAGCCCATTTTCTCTTTCAATATGCCACATTATACCAAAAATATTTTCATACTTATGTCTAAAAGCTTCTATAGTATTATCTTTTGCTAAGCAAAGTTCTATAAGATCTTCACCTAATTTTTCAATAGCAAAATTATGAAAAGAATTACTTATAAATTTTTCTTTTGAGAAAAATACTTCATGTTTGCCTATATGATTTTCACAAGGACTTATATGGCTGTTAAAATAACGAGCTATCATTTGAGCTCCTCTGCAAATTCCTAAAAGTGGTATTTTTTCTTTTAAACAAATTTCTATAACTTGCTTTTCGTATAAATCTCTCTTTTTAGATAAAACATTAGGACTATAAAAACTTAAATCATTGCCACCGCTTAATATCACAGCTTTTATTAGATGTTTATAATGAGAAAAATCTATTTCATAGCTAAGAGGAAGAGGAGTAAAATTTTTAAATAAATCTTTATTAAATAATTTTCCCCAATCCAAAGCCAAACATTCTCTTTCTTCATGATAACTTTCGTTGCAAATAAGCCTTTGAGTAATACCTATAAACAAAATATTTGCTCACTTTCACATTCTATATTTATTTTTTTAGCTTTTAAATATTTTTCAAAATTTTCTTCTCCAACTCCTATAACAGCAGGCATTCCAAGTTCTGAGGCACGAATGGCCATATGTGAATTAGCACCCCCATAACATGTAATAAGTCCTGCTATATTTTTTGTAAATAAATAATCATATCCAGGATCTGCTGCATAAATTAAAACAATCTTTCCTTCTAAATCTTTATCATTTTCCTTCGCCGTAAATGCAGTAATGCTCTTTTGTGTAATAAAATTTGGAATAATACTATGATTATAAAAAGAAAAAATTTCATCGGCATTGCAAAGCAAAGAAGGAAGTTTTATAGCTTGTGTAAGTTCATATTGTTTTTTATTGCGATTAATTTCTTCCATAAACTGCTCTTTTGGATTTATAGAATAAAGACTAGAATAAAGATTTAAAATGCTTTTTATATCAAGATGAGCCAAATCTTCTTTTTCAATACCATAATATTTGCCTAATTCTTCTATATAAACTATAGCCTTAGAAAGCAATCTAGTGAATTCAAATTTAACAAGCTCTCTACCCTCGATAGCCTGCTTTAAAAAATCAAAAAATTCACAAGCATTAATCTCTAGTCCATGTTCTCTAAGTAAAGCATTTAAAGCTTTTATCTTTTCTTCTGAAAAAACAAAAGCTTTATCTTGTAAATAAACTTTACTATCTTTTTGATCCATATCAAAATAAAGTTCAAAATCTTCATCATATCTTGGAGATAAAATATTATAAGTTCCTGCTCTTAAGTGTCCAAAATCTTTCAAAAATTGATCCTTGTTGTGAAAATTAAGATGGTTTGTTTGTTTGCTTAAATTTTTACTCACTGTATTGAGTGAATTTAAAAAATCATCTTTTTCCTCTTTAGTTATAAAATCAATCTCAACTAAAGAATTTAAAAGTTGCATTGCTACAAATGCAGCCCTAGCCACTCCCGCAAAAGGCAATGTTCCATAACGCTTGCATTCTTCAATAAGCCAATAAATTTTATCAATTAAAGAAAAATTAGAATTAATAATGCCATCATATCTTTCTTTTAGCTTATAAGCTTTTTGTATGTCTTTTAAATAAAGCCCTGATCTAGGATTAATAATCTTATTTGTAAGTTCTAATAATGAAAATTCTAATCTTTTGATTTCATTTTCATTAAAACCATGATTTAAAAGTTCTTCTAATTTTTTAGAACTATTAAAGTCATAACAAGAATAAACAATATTAAATTCAATCTTATCGTGCAATTCATGATTTTTATTAAGCTTATCTAAGTAAAAATTGACAAGTTTTTGTGCGATTTTTTCATCTAATTTTTTTGGTATAAAAGAATTAAAAGATAATCTTACATCCACATAAGGAATGCCTAAAAAAGAATGGATTAAAGGATGGGATCTTAAATCTCTATAACCATAATTATCTCTTTGATACGCCCAGATATTATCCGTAATGATTTCTTTATATAAACTAAAAGCTAAACGCTTAGGTCTTAACCCTATGATTTCAGCTGGATTCCAATCAGGCATTACCCCAAAAATGGCTTTATCTCCCAAAACTCTAGATCTTGATTCTTTTAAAGACTCAAAACGTTTATAAAATCTATATAAAGCTTCTTTTGGTAAAGAGTGAAATAAATTATTTTTTTCATGCATAACCAAAGGACGCACTTGCAAGCAAAAAAGTTCTTCCTCATCATCTTGAATAGCAAATGCAAATTCAACATCTAAAAAATGATAATCATATAAAACTTCTAATTCTTTTATAAGTTCTATAATTTTTTGAAGTCTAATATCTTTAAATTCTAAATAATCTCTGTAATGATAGTAAGTTTTTGCACTCTTGCTACTTCCATCTGTAATAGAGCTATTTGAACCATTTTCATCATATTGAAGACAAAAATAAGGGGAAAAATTATCCTTATCAACACTAAAACCAACACCGCAAAGAGTAATGTTTTCAAGCATGGGTTGAACTAAAATTTCATCGCTTTTTGATGGCATAGAATTGGCAACTTCATATAAAGCTTTTAATAATTTATCTTTAGAATCAGCTTTAATATTTGCCAAAGAAAGAAAAGCACCTGCATTAGAGTTTTTCATACTATCTTCACTTAAAGAAGAACTTCTTATAATGAGTCTATTAGCCTTTAAAGTTTGAATGTCCTGTAAAACTTTGTCTTCATTTGATATTAATTCTTCAAGCGAAGTTAAAACCAAAGGTAGAACTTTTGCTTTTTTTAATTTTGTTTGTAAATTTTTTAAATTTTGTGCTTTGGTTTTAAATTTTAACTCCGCCATGTTTTTCCTTAGTTTTATATTTTTTTAGCACTCCAACAACGAGTGGTATATTTTATGCTAAATTCCTTAGGAAGTCTTTGTGAAATTTTATCACTAATTTTATTAAAAAGTTCATTTCCTTCATCAGTCTCCAAATCCCAGTAAGGATTTTTAACGCTTTTCCATGCATTAATATAATTTTCAATGCTTTGATGAAAATAAAAATCCTCTTCAATATAAACAATATGATCAAAAAGATCCTTTCGACTCTCTATAATTGGTCTTTGGTCTTCTCTTCTTGTTCCCCTTGTATAATTTGGTACAAATTCTACAATAGTATCTTCAGCTATTTTTTGCACAGGATCATTTAAATCCCTGTGATTCCACATACAAGAAAAATATCCCTCTGATTTTAATAAGCGATGTGCCTCTTCTAAGGCTTCATTTCTATCCATTACATTAAAACTGCTACCAAAAGTCACCCAATCAAATTCACTATTTTGAAGTGTTGAGTTTAAGCCTGTTGCTCTAACCCAGTCAATCTTCTCACCTTTGGTTCTTTCTATCCCAATCTCACGCATCGCATCATTTGGTTCTACAGATACTACCTTACATCCTCTTTCTAAAAGCATAATGCTTAAATTTCCAGTTCCTGCACCGATATCAGCCACCTTGATATCTTTTTTTCCAATAAGACTAATTAGCATATCTATAGTTTTTGGAGCATAATTTGGTCTATAGCTATAAAATTTAGCATGCTTGGTATAATCCCACACTTGTTCTACTAGTTTTTGCATTTTATTTCCTTTTTTTCATCTTTGACAAGCTTGATGAAAAAAAGGAGGTATTTTATGCTTTTCTAGCTGTCCATGCTCTTATTTTATAAGGAATCTCTATACTTTGCATATGAGAAATTTTAGCTTCTATCATCTCTAAAATTTCCTTCCATCTTTTTTCACCTGCTTGTGCTTGTATATCATTTACAGAATGCCAAGCTCCAAGATAACGCTCTTTATCCCAAAACTCTTTATAGTCACACTCCATAAAAAAGCAGTCTGTGAAATCTCCTGTTGAAACAAGAATTTCTTCCCATTTTTTAACATTTTGAGTGCCACTGCTTACACGAGCAAGCTCTGGAACAATATGTTTAATCTCCTTTTCGATTTCATCAAAAACCGAACCCTCTACAATGTGGCGAGGGTTCCAAATCGCAGTGAAATACCCCCCCCCTGTCAATATACGATTAAACTCTGGGAGAGATTTTTTAGGATCTGTCCAATGAAAAGAACTAGCCATGATGACCCAATCAGCTTGATTATTGCTCATGCAGGTTTCTTCACCACTTCCTTTGTGCCAAGAAATATTTGATAAATTTTGTGTAAATTTTTGCCCTTCTTCACGCATATTATCGTTTGGTTCCACAGCGCTAATTTGGCATCCAAACATTTCTCCCAACATCTTAGTAAGTTTTCCAGTTCCAGCTCCTACTTCAACAATATTTAAATCTTTTAAATTTTTATTTTTATCATTGATACAAACTACAAGTTTTTCAAGTAAAAATGGACTATAAGCAGGTCTATTATGATAATGCTTTGCAACCTCTGTAAAATCTCCTTGTTTCATATTGATTCCTTTCTCTAATTTTAAACATAATTATATCTTTTTTTTATTAATTTACAAATCTTT
>NZ_JAAMXB010000002.1:0-145198 GCF_011068225.1 Campylobacter sp. CFSAN093229
CAAAAAGCTAGTTATCTCTATAAAATAATATATGTTTAATTCTTTAAGATTTAATGAAATTGTGATATAGACAAATTCTAATTGTTAATATTAAGTATATTTTTTAAATCAAATACATTTTAGAGTGTGATAAAATTCAGGGTTATCAAAACTTGGAGGAAAAGGAACACTCGCTCTAAATTCTTTATAAGCATTACCTGGAAGTTTGTCTATAATTTCTATAGTGTAAGAAACACTTGTATTTTGCATTTTGGCATTGCGGATATTTTTATCATTGAAAATTTCTCCCCCTGCTTTTTTTTGGTTTAATATGCTAAGTATCAAATAGCATTTTCTGATTTCAAATTTAGTAAGATTTTGGACCTTTCCGCTTACGATAACACTTTCATGTCTCAGATCTCTTGTGTAGGTTAGTTTGCTAAGATCGGCTTGAGTGGTGAATTGATTGATTGTTAGAAAAATAGAATATATCAAAAGTGCGATAAAAATAGTAGCTATGGTATAAGAAATCAAAGCCATTTCTTTCTGTTCGACTTTTAGAAAGATTAAAATACAAATCAAGGCAAAGCAAATAAGTAAAATAATAAAAGCTATAATATGAAAAATTGTAAAATGCATTAAAAACACTCCGAAACTAAGCGTATGGTATAGTTATTTTCATAGTTAAAATTTTCAAAAGCAATTCTTTGAAATTGGGTTGCATTTTTCTTTAGATCTTTAATTTCTCTACTTTTTTGTCTAAAAGGGATAAATTTCTTTTTATATTCTTCTATGATATTATCATTAGGTATTTTATCTGCAAAAATTTTAGCTGTAATTTTGCATTCTTTAAAATTATTTTTTGAATTATTTGTAATGTTAAAATCAACAATTAAATCATTTGAGCTTTGTATTATTTTTTGATCTGTAATAGCGGTTTTTCGAGTTCTTATTTCATTGTCTATTAGTTTATACCCATAGATATAAACTAAGAAACAAATAATAATATCAAATGCAATAATAAAAAGTGCTGCTATAGGTCTATGGCGTAAAAATACACAAAGAAGTAAAACACAAGTGAAGAGAAAAAAAACTAATAAAATCAGCATATAATCTACTAAATATAAATGAGTAGTGTAAAAAAGCACGATTTCTCTTAGTTTTTCCACTTGCGTATCCTTTTAGTTCATGTTGGCAGAACTTTGCTTTTTAGCATCTTTGGTATCAACCCAAATGTTTGGCACTGCTCCACCTGGAGTTAAGAAAATTTTAGCATCTTGATTGACTTTTAAAGCTTCATTAAATTCTTTTTGAGTTTCAATTTGCTTTAAATTTAGCAAAGGAGTGTTTAAGCTGTTTGCAATTTCTTTATTAGAATAAGCTTGTGCATCTGCTTCTATTTTAACAGCCATAGCTTTACCTTTGGCACTGATTATGGTTGCGTTTGCTTCCCCTTCAGCTAAGGCAGCTTTTTTTAAGGCTTCTTGATTAGCTCTTTCTACTTCATATTTGGTTCTTTCAGCTTCTTGTTTTGCAATTTGCACGCGTTCGATTTGCTCTTTTACTTTTGAAGGTAAAATAATTTCTCTAAGTTGTACAGCACGAAGTTCTACAGGCTCATTTGGTTGAGCTTCTATAGTTTTTCTTATACCTTCTTCTATTTGAGCGGCTATTGTATTACGATTAGTAGGAAGTTCTTCGGCTGTATATTTTCCTACAACACTTCGCACTACATCACGAACAACTGGATCGATAATTTTATTTTCCCAATTTAAGCTCCAAGTAGCTATGGTTTGAGGAACTTGCAAAGGATTTAAACGGTATTGCACTGTAACATCAATAGATACAGGCAGTCCACGAGAGTCAAGTACAGAAATACTATTTTTATTAATAACACCTGAACCTGAAGATAAATTTTCATTACTTCCTTCTATAGAAGCATAGTTGATTTGTCTTACTCTAGTATCGATTATGGTTATTTTTTGTACAAAAGGTAAGAAAAAGTGAAGTCCTGGTTCTAATGGATTTGGGTCATATTTACCTGTTGTTGATTTAATCCCCATTTCCCCAGAATTTATCACCATAAAAGGTTTTGCAACGATTAAAAATAAAATAATAATAATCACCCCATAAATAAACGGAGAGAATTTTCCAAAACCTTTAAAATTAAATTCTGGTGCTTTGAAATTGAAATTTTGACGGTTGTTGTTTCCGTTATTGTTAGAATTTCCATTTTTTTTATTGAAATAATCATTCAAATCAGCTGGCATTTATTTCCTTTTTTAAATATAAGTTAGCATAGATGCGTATTTTTCATTGCGTCCATAAACTACATCAAAATAAGCATCTTGGAGTTTTTTAGTTACAGATCCTCTTAAACTATTTCCTATTATTCTTGCATCAATATTGTTAATAGGAGTGATTTCAGCGGCTGTTCCGGTAAAAAATGCTTCATCGGCAGTATAAACTTCATCTCTTGAAATTCTTTGGCGAAGCACAGTGACACCAAGATCATGAGCGATTTTAAGCACTGTATCTTGAGTAATGCTTTTTAAAGAAAAATCATTTGGAGGCGTGATTAAAACCCCATCTTTTACAATAAAGAAACATTCTCCTGTTCCTTCTGCGATAAAACCTTCTTCATCAAGCATCAAAGCTTCTTCATAGCCTGCTTCAATAGCTTCAAATTTTGCAATTTGAGAGTTAAGATAATTCGCACTTGCTTTAGCTTTTCCCATGCATGATTTAACACTATTTCTTGCAAAAGACGAAATTTTTACTTTTATGCCTTTTTCTAAACCTTCTTCTCCAAGGTAAGCACCCCATTCCCAAGCTGCAATCCCAACTCTTACAGGAGCTTTTATATGATAAAGTCCCATAACTCCATCACCTAAGAAAATCAAAGGACGGATATAGACATTGCTTTTAAAATTGTTTGCTTTTAAGAGTTCAATTTGTGCATTTTCAAGCTCTTTTTGAGAAAAAGGACAATTTAAAAGAGTAATTTTTGCAGACTCTAAAAGTCTTTTGGTGTGATCTTCAAGTCTGAAAATTGCTAAGCCTTTATCTGTTTTATAGGCTCTAGTTCCTTCAAAAACAGCATTGCCATAATGTAAAGAATGGGTTAAAAAGTGCAAAGTTGCATCTTTAAAATCAACTAATTTTCCATCCATCCAAATTTTATCTGCTGAGATCATTTTTTTACCTTTTATAGTTGTTTATTTCTTAAAAAAATATTATTTTAAGAATAAATCAGGATTTTATCAAAAATATACTAACAATAAGCTTTTATTAAATTAAGGTTTTTTGTTAAAAAAAATATTAGGTATTTTTTGAAATAATTATGAAAAATTATCGTTAAAAAGGAGAAATTATGCCATTAGTAAATATTAAATTAGCAAAGCCGTCTTTAAGCAAGGAACAAAAAGCGGATCTTATAGCTGATATTACCAAACTTTTAAGCACGAAATATAATAAAAGCAAAGAAAGAGTTGTTGTGGTTTTAGAAGATGTAGAAAATTATGACATAGGCTTTGGCGGAGAAAGTGTAGAAGCTATCAAAGCAAAGGCAAACAAATGAGTTTAAATATAGGAGATAAAGCACCTCAGTTTGAGCTTTTAAATCAAGATGGGGCAAAAATAGCATTAAAAGATTTTATCGGTAAAAAGGTGATTTTGTATTTTTATCCAAAAGATAATACCCCAGGTTGTGCTACAGAAGCTTGTGATTTTAGTTTAAATTATGATAAATTTGGTAGTAAAAATGCAGTGATTATTGGCATTAGTCCTGATAGCGTGGCAAGTCATGAAAAATTTATCTCTAAATTTGATTTAAAGCATATTTTACTTAGTGATAGTGAAAAAGAAGTTGCTAAAGCTTATGGAGCTTGGGGGCTTAAGAAAAATTACGGAAAAGAATACGAAGGTCTTATTCGTTCTACTTTTGTTATCGATGAAACAGGTAAGATTGCTCAAATTTATAGCAATGTTCGTGTAAAAGATCACGCTTTAAAAGTGCTTGAAAGTCTTTAATGCTAGTGCATATTTGTTGTAGTGTCGATAGTCATTATTTTGTTGAAGAACTTAGAAAGACTTATCCTGAAGAAAAAATCATAGGGTATTTTTATGATCCAAATATCCATCCTTTAAGCGAATATGAACTAAGATTTTTAGATGTAAAAAGATCTTGTGATAAACTCGGTATTAAGTTATATAAGGGTGAGTATGAGTATGAAAAATGGCTTAATGCTGTGCGTGGTTATGAAGATGAGCCTGAAAAGGGTGCAAGGTGTGAAATTTGTTTTGATGTAAGAATGGAATCTAGTGTAAAATTTGCTGCTAAAATAGGAGAAAAAAAGCTTACTACTACACTTTTAACCAGCCCTAAAAAAGATTTAGAACAGTTAAAAAATGCCTTACAAAAAGAATGTGAGCCTTATGGAGTAGAGTTTTTAGCTCCTGATTTTCGTAAAAATGGCGGCACTCAAAGGCAGTTTGCTTTAGCAAAAAAAGAAATGCTTTATCATCAAAACTATTGTGGTTGTATTTATGGGCTTAAAAAACAAAAACAAGATAAGAATTTCATTGATGAATTAATGTCTCCTGTAAATAAGCAAATTTTACCTGCAAGTATAGAAGCAAGAATAGCTCTTTATAAAAAAGTAGTTTTATGGGAAAAAAAGGGTATAAAATTTGCAATTTTAAGAGAGAAATTTTTAAATTATCGTCTTTTAAGTGCTTTGATAAAATTAGATAAAAAGCCTGTTAAATCTCATATTTTATTTTATTCGCATTTTAAAAACGCTTATACAAGATTTTCTTTAGATGAGGAAAATTTAAAACAAAATTTAAAAGAAGGCTTTTATAGAAGCACTAAAGATGAAATGGTTTTTGTGGAATTTTGGCGTTTTAATGCATTTTTTAAAAACAAATGGAAAAATTTTGAAGATTTTTTAAAAAAACCTTTAAGTGTTCAAGCAGAAATTAAATGGCGTAATAAATTGTTTGGAACTTATAATCTTAGCCCTATTGTCATCCTTGAAAATATTTTACCTTCAAGATATGAAGTGATAGCAAAAAGTGAAATTTATCATGATAATCAAGAGGTACTTGTAGAAATTTAAGAAATTTATTAAGAAAAACTTTTTTTGTTAATATAATTTTTAATGATTTTTTTATATAATAAAATTTTTAATTGTTTTCAAGGTTAATTTAATAATGATAGATGTAATGCAAATTCAAGAAATCTTACCACACCGTTATCCTTTTTTACTAGTAGATAAAATTACAGAATTAAAAGTTAAAGAAGTGGTGCGAGGATATAAAAACATCAGTATAAGTGATCATGTTTTTATGGGACATTTTCCAGGGCATCCTATTTATCCTGGAGTTTTGATTTTAGAAGGTATGGCTCAAACAGGTGGAGTTTTAGCTTTTGAAAGTATGGAAGATAAAGTGGATCCAAAAAGTAAAGTAGTTTATTTCACAGGTATAGATGGAGCAAAATTTAGAAATCCTGTGCGTCCTGGAGATAGGCTTGATTATGAAATGAGCGTGGTTAAAAATCGTGGTAATATGTGGATTTTTAAAGGGCAAGCTTTTGTAGATGGAAATTTAGTTGCAGAGGCCGAACTTAAAGCTATGATAGTGGATAAATAATGAAAAAAATTCATCCAAGTGCAGTGATTGAAGAGGGTGCACAACTTGGTGACGATGTTGTAATAGAAGCTTATGCTTATGTAGGTAAAGATACTAAAATAGGTAATGATGTTGTCATCAAACAAGGTGCTCGAATTCTTTCAGATACAACTATAGGTGATCATTCTCGTGTATTTTCTTATGCTATAGTAGGCGATATTCCTCAGGACATATCTTATAAAGAAGAGCAAAAAAGCGGTGTTGTTATAGGAAAAAATGTAACTATTAGAGAATTTGCAACGATAAATTCAGGTACAGCTAAAGGAGATGGTTTTACTCGTATAGGCGATAATGCTTTTATTATGGCTTATTGTCATATTGCTCATGATTGTCTTTTAGGTAATAATATTATTTTAGCTAATAATGCAACTTTAGCAGGACATGTAGAGCTTGGAGATTTTACGGTTGTAGGCGGGCTTACACCTATTCATCAATTTGTCAAAGTAGGTGAGGGTTGTATGATAGCAGGAGCAAGTGCACTTTCTCAGGATATAGTACCGTTTTGTTTAGCAGAAGGAAATCGTGCAAGTATTAGAAGTTTAAATTTAGTAGGTATTCGTCGTCGTTTTGATAAAGATGAAGTAGATAGACTTAGTAGAGCTTTTAAAACTTTATTTAGACAAGGAGATTTAAAAGAAAATGCTAAAAATTTGCTTGAAAATCAAGAAAGTGAAAATGTTAAAAAAATGTGCCATTTTATATTAGAAACAAAGCGCGGAATTCCTGTCTATAGGGGTAAAAATAATGCCTAGAAAATGTAGTTTTTGCAATGAAGTGGAGAATCCACAAAGAAGAATTTTAGCAAATGAAAATGATGATGCTTTTATTTGTGAATATTGCGTTGAAGGTGCTTATAGTATTATTTATGGAGAAGAAAAAGAATTTAAAGAACCTAAACAAAGCCATAATACAGAATTTAAAGATATCACTCCAAAAGAATTAAAAGCTTATCTAGATCGTTATGTCATAGGACAAGATAGAGCTAAAAAAGTTTTTAGTGTTGGAGTATACAATCATTATAAAAGACTTTTTAAAGTCGAACTTCAAGATGATGATACAGAGCTTTTTAAGTCAAATATTTTACTTGTTGGGCCAACAGGAAGTGGAAAAACTTTATTGGCACAAACTTTAGCTAAATTTTTAGATGTACCTATAGCAATTTGTGATGCAACTTCTTTAACTGAAGCAGGATATGTAGGTGAGGATGTGGAAAATATTTTAACACGTCTTTTGCAAGCTGCAGATGGAGATGTGCAAAGAGCTCAAAAAGGTATAGTTTTTATTGATGAGATTGATAAAATTGCTAGAATGAGTGAAAATCGTTCTATTACTCGTGATGTAAGTGGAGAGGGTGTGCAACAAGCTTTACTTAAGATTATCGAAGGAAGTTTGGTAAATATTCCACCAAAAGGGGGAAGAAAACATCCAAATCAAGAGTTTATACAAATTGACACTTCAAATATTTTATTTGTTTGTGGTGGAGCTTTTGATGGTTTGGAAACTATCTTAAAAAGAAAACTTGGCGATAAAGTTGTGGGCTTTTTTGATGATGCAAAAGAAGAAAATAAAGCTTTACTTGAGAAAATTGAACCTGATGATTTGGTGCATTTTGGTTTGATTCCTGAGCTTATAGGTCGTTTGCATGTGATTGCATCTTTAAATGAGCTTAATGAAGAAGATATGGTAAGAATTTTAACTGAGCCTAAAAATGCCATTATTAAGCAATATCAAAAGCTTTTTGCTATTGATGGGGTAAATTTAAAATTTGAAGAAGATGCTCTAAAAGCTATTGCACAACTTGCATTGGAGAGAAAAACAGGGGCTAGGGGGCTTAGAAGTATTATAGAAGAAATGATGGTAGATTTAATGTTTGAGTTACCAGAGTATAAAGACTATGATATTGTAATAACCAAAGAAGTTGTTAAAGACAATGCAAAGGCATTATTAATAAAAAGAAAAATAAGTTAAAAAGGATAGAAATGATATTAGATCAACTTATAGGATTTTTTTCTAGTGATATGGGGATTGATTTAGGAACAGCTAATACGCTAGTTTTGGTAAAAGATAAGGGTATAGTGATAAATGAGCCTTCTGTTGTGGCAGTTGAAAGAGAAAGGTATGGTTCCAAAGCAAAAATTTTAGCCGTAGGCAAAGAAGCTAAAGATATGGTGGGAAAAACTCCAGGCAATATCGAAGCTATTCGTCCTATGAAAGATGGCGTGATTGCAGATTTTGATATGACTGAAAAAATGATCCGCTATTTTATAGAAAAAACACACCGTAGAAAAAGTTTTTTACGCCCTAGAATTATCATTTCTGTTCCTTATGGTTTAACTCAAGTAGAAAGAAAAGCGGTAAGAGAGAGTGCTTTAAGCGCAGGTGCAAGAGAGGTATTTTTGATCGAAGAGCCTATGGCAGCAGCTATTGGTGCAAGTTTACCTATACAAGAGCCTAAAGGAAATTTGGTAGTAGATATAGGGGGTGGAACTACTGAAATTGGAGTGATTTCTTTGGGTGGACTTGTGATTTCAAAGTCTATTCGTACGGCTGGAGATAAGCTTGATATGAGTATAGTTAATTATGTAAAAGAAAAATACAATCTTATCATAGGTGAAAGAACAGGCGAAGAGATCAAAATCACTATAGGTTCAGCAATACAACTTCCAAAAGAGCTTTCTATGGTGGTAAAAGGACGCGATCAAGTAAGTGGACTTTTAAGTCGTATTGAACTTACAAGCGAAGATGTAAGAGAAGCGATGCGTGAGTATTTAAAAGAAATTGCTGATGCTTTAAAAATGGTTCTTGAAATGATGCCGCCTGATTTAGCAAGTGATATAGTAGAAAATGGTGTAGTTTTAACAGGTGGCGGAGCATTGATTCGTGGTCTTGATAAATACTTAAGTGAAATTGTACGTTTGCCAGTTTATATCGCAGATGAACCGCTTTTAGCTGTAGCAAAAGGAACAGGTAAAGCTTTAGAGGAAATTTCATTATTGCAACAATTAACCAATGAAGAATAAGATTTTTTATGTTCTTGTCTTAGCCTTTTTGGTTTTTATATCTTTTTATTATGGAGGACTTATTAAGCAAAATGTTCTCCGTGTTAATGATTTTGTTATAGGTAATTTTTATAATATTAAAGATTATTTAGGAGAAAAAATTTCAGAACACTTTAATCAAGCAAATCAAATTCAGCAACTAAAAGCTAGAAATAAAGAATTAGAAGATATTGCTGTAAAGGTAACTAGTTTTGCAAATCAATTAAATCGTATTTTAGAGGATCAAAATTCTACAAAATATTTACCTCAAGTTTCTTTAACTAGAGTTATTTCTTATGTTCAATTGAATGATTATAAAAAATTATGGTTAGATTGGAGCAAAATTCCCGTTGGTAAAAATCGTGGTTTGATATATCAAGGATATACTGCAGGTATAGCTATTAATAAAAATGGTAGAGCAATGGCTCTTTTACAAGGTGATGATCAGTGTGTTTTTTCTGTTTATATAGGAAAATCCAAAGCTCCGGGTTTAATCCAAGGTGAAGATGGCAGGATTGTGGTTAAATTTATTCCAAAATGGGCAAAAATTAATATCGGAGATGAAATTTTAACAAGTGGACTTGATAATATTTTCTTTTCAGATATACCTGTTGGGATTGTGAATAGAATTGATGATGAAGATATGTATCAAAGTGTAGAAGTAAAGCCTTATGTTAAGATTAGTATTCCTGCTTATTTATATGTAGTAGATAATTTATAAGTCAAGGATTAGACTTTTTAAAAATTTTCTATATTTTTGCTAATTATTATAACTTTGTTTAATGCTAAAAATTTTGTTAAATTATCAAATAAATTTTTATAATCGAATGAGAATTTTATAAAAAATCTTAAATTTCTTTATGTGTTATTTCCTAGATTAAAAGCAGAGTGTTTATTTTTTAAAATTATATCGATAATTTCAAAGTTTATAAAACTAATTTTTGTTATAATCAGCCCAAATTTATGCTCTTAGGAAAATTTATGCCAAAACGAACAGATATTAAAAGCATTTTACTTATAGGAAGTGGTCCTATTGTGATAGGACAAGCTTGTGAATTTGATTATTCTGGAACTCAAGCCGCAAAGACTTTAAAAGAATTAGGATATCGTGTAGTATTAATCAACTCAAATCCTGCAACCATCATGACAGATCCCGAATTTGCAGATGCGACTTATATAGAACCCACAACAAAAGAAAGTATTTTAAGTATTATTAAAAAAGAAAAAATTGATGCAATTTTACCAACCATGGGTGGACAAGTAGCGTTAAATGTTGCTATGGAAGTTTATGAAAGTGGACTTTTAGGAGATGTGAAATTTTTAGGTGCAAACCCTGAGGCGATTAAAAAAGGTGAAGATCGTCAGGTCTTTAAAGAATGTATGAAAAAAATCGGCATGGATTTACCAAAATCGATGTATGCGTATAATTATGATGAAGCTTTAAAAGCTGTAGATGAGATCGGTTTTCCTTTGATGATCCGTGCTTCTTATACTTTAGGAGGCGCTGGAAGTGGTGTGGTTTATAATATGGACGAATTTAAAGAACTTGCCAATACTGCTTTAGCTTTATCGCCTATCCATGAAATTTTGATTGAAGAAAGTTTGTTGGGTTGGAAAGAATATGAAATGGAAGTTATACGCGATAGAGCGGATAATTGTATCATAGTTTGTAGTATAGAAAATATCGATCCTATGGGAGTTCATACAGGAGATAGTATTACAATAGCTCCAGCATTAACTTTGACGGATAAAGAATATCAAGTTATGCGTAATGCTTCTTTTGCTATTTTGCGTGAAATTGGCGTAGATACAGGCGGAAGTAATGTGCAGTTTGCTATCAACCCAAAAAATGGAAGAATGATAGTTATAGAAATGAATCCAAGAGTTTCA
Source organism: Campylobacter sp. CFSAN093229 (assembly GCF_011068225.1). Taxonomy (NCBI): domain Bacteria; kingdom Pseudomonadati; phylum Campylobacterota; class Epsilonproteobacteria; order Campylobacterales; family Campylobacteraceae; genus Campylobacter; species Campylobacter sp. CFSAN093229. Next base: position 10,605 of record NZ_JAAMXB010000002.1, read on the forward strand.
AGATCAAGTGCTTTAGCTTCTAAGGCAACAGGCTATCCTATAGCAAAGGTTGCGACACTTTTGGCAGTAGGCTTTAGTTTAGATGAGATTAAAAATGATATTACAGGAACTCCTGCATCTTTTGAGCCTGTGATTGATTATATTGTAACAAAAATTCCTCGCTTTACTTTTGAAAAATTTCCAGGGGCAAACACAACTTTAGGTACAGCTATGAAAAGTGTGGGTGAGGTGATGGCTATAGGACGTACTTTTAAAGAAAGTATACAAAAAGCACTTTGTTCTCTTGAGCGCTCTTTGAGTGGTTTTGATAGAGTAAAATTTGAAGATAGAAATGATCTTGTTTTTAAAATTCGCAATGCCAATGAAAAGCGTTTACTTTATGTTGCTCAGGCTTTTAGGGAAGGTTTTAGTGTAGAAGAACTTTATGGGCTTTGCAAAATAGATCCTTGGTTTTTAACACAGATTAAAGAAATTGTAGATTTTGAAGAGCAAATTGATATGGATATTTTAAACAATAAAGCTCTTTTGAGAAAAGCAAAAACTATGGGTTTTTCAGATAAAATGATAGCCTTGCTTGTAAATTTGAAAGATAATTTAGAATTAAGCCAAAATGATATTTATTATGCAAGAATGAAGCAAAAAATCATTGCAGAATTTAGCGAAGTGGATACTTGCGCGGGTGAATTTGAAGCTTTAACTCCTTATCTTTATTCAAGTATCAATGTAAGCGAACTCACTCAAAGTAAAAACGATACTAAGGATAAAAAAGAAAAAAAAGTGATGATTATAGGTGGGGGACCAAACCGCATAGGACAAGGTATAGAATTTGACTATGCTTGCGTACATGCTTCTTTTGCGCTTAAAGATATGGGTATTAAAACCATTATGTATAATTGTAATCCTGAAACCGTTTCGACTGATTACGATACAAGCGATATTTTGTATTTTGAACCTATTGATTTTGAACATTTAAGAGCGGTGATTGAGCGTGAAAAACCTGATGGAGTGATTGTGCATTTTGGTGGACAAACTCCTTTGAAATTTGCTAAGCGTTTGAGTGCTTTTGGAGCTAAAATTATAGGTACTAGTGCAAGAGTAATTGATATGGCAGAAGATAGAAAGAAATTTGCCGAATTTATTACAAAATTAGGCATCAATCAGCCAAAAAATTCCACTGCAACAAGCGTAGAAGAAGCGGTGCTTAAGGCTAGTGATATAGGATATCCTGTGCTTGTAAGACCAAGTTATGTTTTAGGTGGGCGTGCGATGCGTGTGGTAAATGATGAGGCTGAACTTAGACTCTATATGCAAGAAGCTGTGGATGTGAGTGATAAAAGTCCTGTTTTGATCGATCAGTTTTTAGACAATGCTACAGAAATTGATGTTGATGCGATTTGTGATGGCAAAGATGTTTATGTGGCAGGAATTATGGAGCATATAGAAGAAGCAGGAATTCATTCAGGCGATAGTGCTTGTTCTTTACCACCTTGTAATATCGATGAAAAAATGCAAGAATTTATTGCACAAAAAACCGCAGATATTGCTTTAAATTTAGGAGTTGTAGGGCTTTTAAATATACAATTTGCTTTACATAATAATGAGCTTTATATGATAGAAGTAAATCCTAGAGCTAGTCGTACTGTGCCTTTTGTTAGTAAAGCTACGGGTATTCCTTTAGCAAAAGTGGCAACGCGTGTGATGTGGCAAGGAAATTTAAAAGAAGCTTTAAAATTTTATGATACTTTCAAAGTGGTTAATTTTGATACTAAAATTTTACGCCCTAAAACTCCAAAATATATGAGTGTAAAAGAAGCAGTATTTCCATTTGCAAAACTTAGTGGAAGTGATTTAGAATTAGGCCCTGAAATGCGTTCAACGGGTGAAGTTATGGGTATAAGCAAGGATTTTGCAAATTCTTACGCAAAAAGTCAAATCGCATCGTTTAATCATCTTCCAGAGCAAGGCGTGGTATTTATCTCCTTAAAAGATAAGGATAAAAAATATACCAAAAAAATCGCTGCAGAATATGTAAAGCTTGGCTTTAAGCTTATGGCAACAGGGGGAACTTGTAAGGAAATTTTAGAAAGTGGTTTTGAGTGCGAACTTGTACATAAAATTTCAGAAGGACGCCCCAATGTTGAAGATAAATTGAAAAATGGAGAAATTCACTTAGTTATCAATACAAGTGATAATCACAGTTTTAAAGGTGATACGAAAAAAATTCGTGAAAATATTATTCGTTTTAAAATACCTTATTTTACAAATTTACGATCAGCTTTAGCAGGTGCAAAATCGATTAAAGCTATACAGAGTAAATCTTGCCTAGATGTAAAGAGTTTGCAAGAGTGGCTTAAATCTTGATTTATTTAGCTCAAACAGATACTACGGTAGGATTTTTAAGTAAAAATTTAGAAGAGATTAATGCTTTAAAAGGTAGAGATAAAAATCAACCTTGCTTAATCACTTCTGCGAAATTTTGCGAGTTAAAAAGTTTGGCAAGAATTCCAAAATCTTTTAAAAATTTAGTACGTCGTTCTAAAAAAACAACTTTTATTTATCCAAATAATCAGGCCATTCGTATTGTGAAAGAGTGTAAACATGCGAATTTTTTAAGTAAAAATGGCTATTTTTATTCATCTTCGGCAAACAAGCATGGAAAAGAATTTGATGAAGAATGGGCTAGAAGTGTTGCTGATATAATACTTGATGAGAAATTTTTCGAAAATATCCCATCAAAAATATTAAAACTTTCAAAGAATAAAATGATAAAAATACGTTAATTAAAGAGCTTTTAAAATATCTTCAAAAGCAATACAAAATTGCTCTAGGCCATCACTTAACAAATCATTGCAAGCTTTTTCTCGTTCACTTTGAGAAATGATTTGATTAAGTTCTGTATAAATTTCAAAATTCATTAAAGGTTTTTTAAAATCCATTTTTCCTTTAAATGCCTCTATTGCATCAAGAGGAGCAGTATTAACAGAATTCTCAAAAAGAAGTTCTTTGATATAATAGTCTTTTGGCAGATCATCTCCTTTAACTCCAGTGCTTGCAAACAAAGCGCGAATATTAGGTTCATTTTTTGAGTAGATATTGTTATAAGCTAAATTTGCATTTAAAATTCCAATACGATTTTGCTCTTTGGCTTTAGGATTTAAAAGTCTATCAAAACGACTTACAAAAATACTTATAACAGCTTGTGGTGTTCTAGTATTTTGTTCTTTTAAGGCTATATTGTTTTTTCTAAATTCGACTAAACCTGCATTTAAAGCTTCAAAACATTTTTGACTTTGTTCAAGAGAAAAAATTAAGGTAGCATTGACGCTAATACCATTTTTCATAAGTTCATACATTACTTCATAAGAAGCTTTTGTAGCTGGTATTTTAATCATTACATTTTCTTTGCTAATAGCACTATAAAGTCTTTTAGCTTCGCCTAAACTAAGAGTCGTGTTATCATGAAGTCTTGGATCTATTTCAATACTTATAAATCCATCATTTTTTTGATAAAAAAGAGGAGCTAGTTTATCAGCTGCTTTTTGAATATCAGAAATTGCTAATTCTTCATAAATATCTTTTGTTTTTTTTCCTTTTAATTTAAGAATTTTATCTTTATAAATTGGAGAATTTAAAATAGCATTTTTAAAAATAGCGGGATTTGAAGTAGCACCATTAATTCCATGTGATAATAAATTTAAAAATTCATTATCTAAAAAACTATTTTCTATAAAATCACACCAAAGAGAAAAATTTTTCATTATATTACCTTTATTATTTCTTTTAAGTCTTTTATATCTATGCAAATATCAGCTTGAGAACGTAAAATTTCTTTAGCACAAAATGCAATCTTTAATCCACTTTCGTTAAACATTGCCAAATCATTTGCCCCATCGCCAACGCACATCACTTCATCTGTTTTCAAATTTAAAAAGCTTTTTAATCGTTGTAGCATTAAGCCTTTTGAATTTGAAAACATCATTTCTCCACCAACTAGCCCTGTTAAAATGTCATTTTTATGATGCAGATAATTTGCAAAACCGAGATTAATTCCAAGTTTTTGCATAGCAGGATCTATGCCTTCATGAAAACCACCGCTAAAAATAACAATTTGTATATTTTTAGATTTTAAATATTGGATAAGTTCATGTGCTCCATGCATTAGTGGAAGTGTGCTACCTAATTCTAAAACTTTTTTATAAGACATACCTTTTAAAAGGCTTACTCGTTTTTGAAGACTTTCGAAAAAATCAAGCTCTCCAGCCATGGCATGGCGGGTAATTTCGCTTGTTTGATTACCCTTGCCATGCGCTGTAGCTAAAATATCGATGGTTTCACCATCCATTAAAGTAGCGTCAAAGTCAAAAACACAAAGTTTAATCATTAAAATTCGCGCTTAAGTAAAGCTTCTACTTTGAGTATAGTTAAGATATTTTCATCTCTTTTTCCTATACCATAAATCATACCTTTGTCTTTAACTAAAGTTTCAGGTGGTGGATCGATTCTGTTTCTGTGAATTTTAATTGCTTCAGTTAATCTATCTATAACAAAACCAGCATTTCCTCCAACTCCAGTTCCATTTGTCTCACCTCTTAAAACAATATATCTTGTTTGAGGTGTCATTTTAGAACTTCCTAAATGAAAGCGTTGAGCTAGATCAATGAGTGGCATAACATTACCACGCATATTAAAAACCCCTAGAACATAATCAGGTACACTAGGAACTCTAGTATATTCTATAGGTTTGATGATTTCTTGTATATTAAGAATTGGAATCGCATATTCCTCATCTCCAACTACAAAGCCGACAAGTTGGATGATATCATCTTCTCTTTGATCGACATCAGGACCAGCCATCTGAGTTTGCTGTTTTTGCAAAATTTGCTCTAATTTTTCATTACTCATATTCTTATCCTAGTTTCAAATTTTTTCTAACCACATTTTCCAAGTATTCTGGAGAATAAGGTTTAGTGATATATTCAGTCATACCCACTTCAACACCTCTTAAGCGGTCAGTTTTACTTGTTCTTGAAGTAACTGCAATGAGTGGTAAGTTACGATATTTAGAATACTTTCTAATTTCACCAGCTAAGGTATATCCATCCATTCTTGGCATTTCGATATCTATAAGCATTGCATCAATATCATGTTCGCCAGATTTTATAATATTCAATGCTTCAACACCATTTGTTGCTTCAACTAAACTAACTCCTAGTGGTTCTAAAGCTTTTTGCATTAAAGTTCTATCCATTTTAGAATCATCTACAATTAAGACTTTATAGTCACTTGGTTGTTCTTTAGGTTTTTTCGCACTTGATTCTAATTGCGCTTTAATATCAACTTTAATTTCTTTGGCCATATCCATCATAGCACCTACATCAATGATTAATGTCACTCTACCATCACCACGGATTGTAGCTCCTGCTATACCTTGGATATTTTGTAAATAATCACCCATGGATTTAATAACTATTTCTTCTTGTCCTACAAGAGTATCTACTATAATACCAAGCTTGCTTTCTGCTACCCCTATAACAACGACATAAGTTTGATCACCGCTTTCAAGGACTTGTTTAACTCCAAATACATCTGAAAGTCTCACAAGAGAAAGCACTTCATCTCTTAAGCGTAATACATTTTTACCTTCGATAGTATAGATATCATCAATTGGCACTCTAACTGTTTCAAGAACGCTTGCAAGTGGAATTGCATAGAATTCTTCTTGAGTTCCTACAAGTAAAGATTGAATGATTGCCAAGGTAAGAGGAATTTTAAGTTTAAATGAACTTCCTTTACCTAACTCACTATCAATTTCAATTACCCCATTAAGTTTTTCGATGTTGGTTTTAACAACATCCATTCCTACACCACGACCTGAAACATTTGTTACTTTAGCTGCAGTTGAAAAACCAGGTTTGAAAATCAAAGCAAAAGCTTCTTTGTCTGTCATTTGATCTGCTTCTCTTTCGGTAATCAAATTTTTCTCTATAGCTTTTGCTTTTAAGCCATTTGGATCAAGTCCTTTACCGTCATCTGTAATTTCTACAACGATGTGATTGCCTTCATTATAAGCTTTAAGTTGGACTATACCTTTTTCAGGTTTTCCATTCGCTGCACGAGTTGCTGGATCCTCAACACCATGGTCACATGAATTTCTAATCATATGCATGATAGGATCGCCAATTTCCTCTACAATAGATTTATCAAGTTCAGTTTCTTCACCTGTAATTTCAAGTTCTATTTGCTTTCCTAATTCACGACTCAAATCACGAACAACTCTTGGGAATTTATTGAAAACTTTTGCTATAGGTTGCATTCTTGTTTTCATTACAGCAAGCTGAACATCAGTTGTAATAATACTTAATTGACTTACAACCTGATTAAGTTCTTCAAGGAATTTTTCTCCTTCATAACGCTCTTCAACATCATCGTAAATTTTAAGCAAACGGTTTTTGCCTAAAACAAGCTCCCCAATTAGATTCATTAAGTGATCTAATCTTTTTACCTCCACGCGTATGGTTTGATCCATACTGCTAGCATTACTACCTGAAGCAGGAACTTTTTTCTCTCCACTTTCCGCAGGTTTATTTGCTGTATTGTTAGTCGGTTTAGGTGCCGCATTTGTTGTTTGTTTCTTTTGTGCGCGACGAGCTTGATCTTCAGCTTTTCTAACTTTTAAAAGTCTTTCTATTTCAGCTTCAACTTCAGAATCACTTAATTGATTAACATCTACTTCAGGTTCAGGAGTAGTTGTTTCTTGTTTTGGTGCTTCTGGTTCTGCTTGTGGAGTAGATTTTTCATTTGAATCTGTTGCCGCAACAGGAGACTCTCCTTCTGAAATAGCTGTTAATCTTGCGCAAATTGGTTCTATATCCATACCAATAGCAGTATCGTTGCCGTTATCACGAATGGAATTAAGCAAAGTTTTCATTCTATCAATAGACTCTAAAACTACATCCATGATATCTGGAGTTATTTTTAACTCGCCATGTCTTGCTTTGTTTAAAACATCTTCCATGTGGTGAGTTAACTTTGTTAAAACATCAAAATTTAAGAAACTTGATGATCCTTTAACCGTATGTGCAACACGGAAAATTCTATTTAATAATTCTAAATCTTCTGGATTTGATTCAAGCTCTACTAAATCATGGTCGATTTGCTCAACAAGCTCAAAAGCTTCAACCAAAAAGTCTTCAAGTATTTCTTGCATATCTTCCATATTTTACCCCTGTTCTTGAGATTGATGTTTTTTAATAACCTTTGCAATTTCATTGAAGAAATCGCTAGCGTTAAATTTGACAAGATAGCCTTCTCCACCAGCTTCTTGAACACCTTTCTCATTCATAAATTCATTTGATAAAGACGAGTTAAAGACTATAGGAATATCTTTAAATCTTGGATCTTCTTTAATGCGTGCAGCAAAGTGGAAACCATCCATTTGTGGCATTTCGACATCGCTTACTATAATTTTTAAAGTATCATTTAAACTTTCACCATAAACTTGGCTTAATTCTTCTAATTTGTTTATGCCCTCTACGCCGTCTTTAGCTTCAACAACTTGAAAGCCCATCTGTTGCATCATTTCTTTGACGCGTTTTCTAGCAGTCATGCTGTCATCAAGTATAAGTGCTGTTCCAGTAAATTTTTCTATTTTTCCAAAATCTATATCTGTTTTTGGAGCGTAAATTCCTAAATCTTCAACAACACTTTCAAGATCTAAAATTAGCAACACTTCATCATTTTCAATGCGTGTTACACCTGTGATTTTACCTTTATCTAAAGCACCTGATCCTGTAGAAAAAGTTGCTGGTTCTATATCCTTCCAGTTAATTCTACGAATTCTTTTTGCTTCGTGAACTATAAAACCAATAAGAATATTGCTAAATTCAGTGATAATAACTCTAGGTTTTAGCATAGCGCTTTCTGGCTCAGTGATTTGCATCCATTTGGCAAGATTGACTACAGGTATAACCACTCCACGAAGATCAAAGATACCTTCGATGTAATCAGGTACACCTGGAAGTTCTGTAAGGCTTGGGATTTTTATAATCTCCCTTACCTTAGAAACATTTACACCATAAATTCCTTCATAGACTTTATCGTGTCCTTGCTTAAAGATACGGAAATCGACAAGCTCCATTTCATTTGAACCCGTTTTCACGATATTTTCATCAAACATTTTGACCCCTCAATTTCTGTTCTCGAAATTTGATTTCTTGTTGATATTCTACTACAAAAAAACTTCTCTCATATGCAAAACTAGCTAAGTTAAGATATTTAATGTTTTCTTTGTTGATTTGATGATTTTGATGATAGTGTCCTTCACATACCCAAAATCCTAAATTTTCATATCTTTCATATCTTTTTTTTGCTAAATTTTCAAAATCTTTTATTTGATAAAAAAGGTTTTTTTTGTTTTGATTTTGAAGAATTTTATTTGAAATAAAATTACGAGTAATAATATTTAAAAAATTCAAAAATATAAGCAAATAATGATTTCTTAATGTTTTAAGAGTAAACTGTAAAAGAGGTGGTAAAAAAATATCTCCGTGGGCTAATTTTATAAAAGCATTATTTAAAACAAGATTATTACCTTTACTTGTATGCAAATTAAGCTTTATGGGCTGCTCTTGTAAGTTAAAAATTTTTACCCTTTTAAAAAAACAAGAAAGATTAAAATCATGATTGCCTTCTAAGTAGATAATTTCAATCTTTAAGGCCAATTCTTCTAAAAGTTCTATGTAAGGTTTAGCAAATTCATGTGTAGCAGAGATTTCGCCTATAAGCAAATCGAAAATATCACCCATAAGTATGAGTTGAGGGGTGGAAATTTTACCTTTCTTTAAGGCTTGTAAAAATTCCCAAAATCCCTTTCTTTGTTCATTTTCATGAGCATCCGCGATTAAAATCGCTCCATTTTGTAGTAAAATTTTTTATCCTTAAAATTTCAAAGGCTCATAATTTATAGAAAGGATTTCAAATTCACTCTCACCTTTTGGCAAACGCACTTTAAAATCATCTCCTTCTTTTTTCCCAAGCATAGCTTTTGCTATTGGAGATGCGATGGAAATATAACCCTTATCTAAATCTCCTTCGCAAATTCCTACTAAAGTATATTTATTTTCTTTTTCTGTATCCAAATCCATGATCACAACACTTGAACCAAATTTCACACTATCATGTTCATAGCTTGAAGGATCGATCACTTGAGCTCTTGCTAGCAAGTCACTAAGCTCTGCAATACGACTTTCTATCAAAGCTTGTTTTTCTCTTGCAGCATGGTATTCCGCATTTTCTTTCAAATCCCCATGACTCCTTGCTGTATCGATTTCTATTACAACGGCAGGACGTTGATTGTCTTTTAAATCTTTTAATTCTGCGGCTAACTTATCATAGCCAAATTGACTCATTGGTTCTTTTTGCATGATTTATCCTTTTATATTTCGCTTAGGATTTTTGCTAAATTTTTAGCACTTCCAAAATTTAAATACTCTTTTAAAAAATCAACTTTAGCAAAAAATGCCTTATAATCATATTTATTATAAGCTTCATATAAATTTAAAACATTGACTTCATCTTGTAAAAATTCGGGATTTAAAGCTTCTTTTCCAGCAAAATCACAAAAAATATTTGCAAGTCCTATGTGTTTTAATTTTACAAAAAGTTTTGCGATAAAAATATCAATCGCTTTTGCTTTGTAAGTAAGGATAAAAGGAGTTCCCACCAAAGCTGCTTCTAAAGTAGCCGTTCCGCTACAAATAAAGGAAAAATCAGCTTTTTTAAGTACTTTTGGAGTATTACTTTCTATTTTAAATTCGCTAATATCACCATAAATTTCTAATTTTTCAAGATTAAATGGGGGAACGCAAAGAATTTTTTCACCCTTAAATTTTTGCGAGAGTTCCTTAAAAATAGGCATTAAACGCCTAATTTCACTACGCCTTGAACCTGGTAAAAAGGCTATAGTTTTTTCATCATCTTTTTTTGAAAATGCAAGATTAATGTCTTCTTTATTTTTAAATTCTTTTATCTCATCTAAAAGCGGATGGCCTACATAAGTGCTTTTGTTAAAAAACTGATTATCAAAGGGCAAAATAGAAGCTAAAATATCAAAATGATTTTCTATGATAGGTATGCGACCTTTTTTCCACGCCCAAACTTGAGGCAAGATATAATAAATGCGTGGAATTTTACTGCCTGCTTTTTTTAAAGCCTTAGCAAAAGGTATGTTAAAAGCGGGCGAATCTATACATAAAATCCCATTTATTTTTTGAGTAAAGCTTAAATTTACAAGTTCTTTTATAGCTTTTTTTGCTTTGAAAATCAAAGGTAAAACTTCTATAAAACCCATAGCACTAAATTCATGTGAGCTATAAAGTGGTTTAGAAATTAAATCAAATTCTTTGCATAAACCCTCATCATAAATCCCATGAAGTTCAAATTCACCAAAATCTTTTTTATAAGCTTTTAAAACTTCTTTTAAATGCAAATTTGCTGAAGGCTCTAAGGCACAAACTAAAAAGGTTTTCAAAAAATTTCCTTATCAATATTTTAAACATTTTATCTTATTTTGGCTTAATTAAAAGAAGTTATGCAAGAATACACGCTAAAAAGCGTGTATGAAGATTTATTCTCTCCAGCCGTATTTTTTAAAAATTTCTTTAGCTTCCTTAGAACTTAAATAAGCAATAAAATCTTGTGTTTCTTTGCCCGCATCTTCTTTGGCTACCACATTAAAAGTTCTATAAACAACCAAGTCTTTTTCTATAGCTACGGCAGTTCCTATGTCAGGATTGCTTTTTGACCAGTCAATCCAAGTGATCCAAGCATCGGCTTGATCTTGTGCGAAAAGGTTTCTTGCACTTCCACTATTTGGAACAAAAGCTACGATATTGTTTCTAAAATTTTGTATGGTTTTTATATCTTGAGTTCTACCTATCATATCTTCCCAAACTCCAGTTCCAGAAGTATTGCTCTTTCCAGCACCTTCAGGTACAACAATTCTTACTTTTTTATTAGCCAAATCTTTTAAACCTTCGATTTTTAAAGGATTGCCTTTTTGAGTAAGTATGATGGCTTCTCTAAAATACAAAGGCTTGATTTTACTCACATTAAAATCTTTTCCAAAATCACTCGCTATAGCTAAAGCTGATTGATCTGAAGCGCCAAATAAAATATCTGCATCTTTTTTAGCCTTTTCAAACCAAGTCGCTTGAGGGCCAAAATTTACATTTACTTTAACGCCTGTTTTTTCGCTATATTTACTTGCTATATCTTTTAAGGCTGTGTGTGGGCCACCTGGTCCGTAAAGATTTACATCTGCATTTGCCATACTAAAAGCTAAGGTACATGCACCAAATAAAGTAATAATTTTTTTCATAGTATTTCCTTTTATGATAAATTTTTATTGATTGAAGGTGAGATTTTAGAAATTATATGTTAATAAATAGTTATAATGTAACAAAAATCTTATTAAAATCTAACTTTTGCTTGGTATTTTTGCAAGCAAAAGTTAAAATTGTTATTGATACTTCTTCTTAGCGCTAAAATGACATAAAGTAGAACAAAGTATGCAAAGAATACAAGCGCTAAGGAGCATGATAAGACCAGCATTCCAACTACCATAGTAATCCACAGCCCAACCTATAGCTTTTGTTCCAAGTGAAGCACCGACTACATAGCTCATAAAGCCACGAAGTCCTACACAAGATCCTACTGCAAAAGCAGGAACGACTTCCATAGTTTGCACACTTGCTAAAAATTGTGGTATATAGACCAAACACCCCGCCATAGCTGCAAAGAAAATAACCATATAAAGATTATTTGAAGTAAAATATCCAATAATCATAAAGAAAATAATCACCATAGCGCCTATAGCAGGAGGCATTCTATAGCCTTTAAAAATTTTATCTGAAATATATCCTGCAAGTAAAGTAGAAGGTATAGCAGCCCATTCAAAAAGCCAAAAGGCAATACCCATTTGTTCTTTATTAAAGCCTTTTGTTTCTAGCAAGTAAATAGGAAGCCAAGAAATAAGCCCAAAACGCACCATATAAACAAAAGTATCCATCCAAGCCACATACCAAGCATTTTTATTTTTAAGCACATAACGATAAAAAATTTCAAAACTGCTTAAATTTGGACTTTCTACAGCTTTGATTTCTTCTGTTTTAATCCCTCGCATTTCATTGATTTCAGTAATATCAACCAAACCTTCATTTTTAGGACTTCCTTTAACTGCATAAAGCACATAAAGACTAATGATAACTGCACAAGCAGCAGGAACATAAAAATGATTCATGTGCCAATATGTTTCATTAAAATCCGCCATACTCACACCCAATAACGCTGCCAAAGCAAAACCTGAAAGCGAAACTATAGGAGCAACTATCCCGCCTCCTATATTATGTGAGATATTCCAAACGGCCGTGTAAATTCCCCGCTCTTTTTTAGGATACCAGTTTGCAAGAGTGATAAAAGAAGGACCTACCCCCATACCTTGAAAAACCCCAAGCGCGATAACAAAACCTACATAAGCGTAAAAAGAATTTGAAAAACCAAGTAAAACATTTACAAGAGCACATAAAATAAGACCTAAAGCCATGTATTTTTTAGGATCAGCTTTATCGCTTATAACGCTCATTGCACCCTTGCTAATCCCGTAAGCTATAAGCATTGAGCCTGTGATTGTTCCGATGTCCGATTTACTGAGATCAAGTTGATTTTGTATAAATGGAGTTGAAAGAGTGATATTATTTCGCACAAGATAATATCCCATATATCCTATAAAAACCCCACTTAAACTCCAAGTTCTCATTTTGTAATATCTAGGTAAAATTTCCTTTTTAGGAAATTTAATAGCTTTTGCCTTAGGTTTGAAAAAATCAAACATATTTAAACCCTCCTTACTAACTTTATATTTTTATAGTTTAAATAATATTAATCGATATAAAATAAAAAAATAATTAAAAATAATACGAGATTTATATAATTTAAAATTAAAATTTTTATACTATGAAGCTTTAAAAAAATATGCTAAAATCCAAATTTTATCTTTTGCAAGGAAGACAATGAAAGAAATTCTTATCACTAATGACGATGGCTATGAAAGCGAAGGACTTAAAAAACTCATTAAGATGTTAAAAAAAGAATTTAAAGCCAAGATCACCATAGTAGCTCCTGCTACTGAAAAATCAGCTTGTTCACATTCCATAACTCTAACTAAACCCTTACGCTTTGTTAAAGTAGGAAAAAGATTTTACAAACTTGATGATGGCACTCCAGCAGATTGTATTTATCTTGCACTTCACGCACTTTATAAAACACGCTTGCCTGATCTTGTAATCAGTGGGATTAACAAAGGAGCAAACGTAGGTGAAGATATTACCTACTCAGGAACTTGTGCAGGAGCTATGGAGGCGGTTTTACAAGGAATTCCTGCTATCGCTCTTTCTCAATTTTATAAAAAAAGCGAAAAAGAACTAGACTATAAAAATGCTTTAAAAATTACCAAAAAAATCATTCAAAATATTTTTGATAAAGGTTTTCCTTTGGAAAAAAAAGAATTTTTAAATATCAATTTTCCTGCAAAATCAAAAATCAAAGGCATTAAAATTTGTAAAGCAGGCAAAAGGGTTTATAATTTTGAAGCCCACTCAAATGTCAATCCAAGAGGAGTTGAGTATTATTGGCTTGCAGCAGCGAATTTAGACTTTGAAGATGAGAAAAATAGCGATATTGTCTTACTTAAAAAAGGCTACGCTACAATAACCCCTATAATGCTGGATCTTACAGCTTATGAAAAAATGAAAAAAGTTAAAAAATGGTTAAAGGCAAATGATGAATGATAGATTTACACGTATAAAATGGCTAGTTGGAGAAGAAAAATTTCAAAAAATTTCACAAACAAAAGTTTTGGTTTGCGGACTTGGTGGAGTGGGTGGAATTTGCGTTGATGCACTTTATCGTAGCGGTTTTAAAAACCTTACTTTAATCGATGCGGATAAATTTGAAATCACCAATCAAAATCGCCAAATTCATAGCGAAAATATAGGCGAAGAAAAAGCTAAAGTATTTGAAAGAATTTATAAGGCTAAAGGTATAGTCAGCAAAATCGATGAAGATTTTTTAGAAAATTTTGATTTAAGCGAGTTTGATCTTATCATAGATGCCATTGATGATATCCCTGCAAAAGTAGCTTTGGCTCATCTTATAGATTTTAAAAAACAAATTTTTATCTCTTCAACAGGTGGAGCTAGAAAGCTTGATCCAACACGCATTAAAACTACAAGTATTTTTAAAACTCACGGTGATGCTTTAGCGAAAAAATTTCGTTATGAACTTAGAAAATCAGGCTTTAAGGGAAATTTTGATGTGGTATTTTCTGATGAAGAAGCACATTGTAAAGATTTAGGTTCTTTTATGGGTGTGACAGCTTCTTTTGGTTTGGCTTTAGCAAGTTTAGCAATGAGAAAAGTCTTATCAAAATATAAAGAGCAATGAGAAATTTTATTGTATTTATATTGTTTTTGAATATAGCCATTGGAGAGGATAAAATACTTGGTAATTTTTTTAAAGATTGTAATACAAGTGGGACTTTTATAGTCTTTGATGGAAAAAATTATGCAAGTAATGATTTTAAAAGAGCTAAACAAGCCTTTTCTCCTGCTTCAACTTTTAAAATTTTTAATGCTTTAATTGCACTTGATAATGGTGTAGTTAGAGATACAAAGGAAATTTTTTATCATTATAAGGGCGAAAAAGTATTTTTGCCCTCTTGGAAACAAGATGCTAGTTTAAGCTCAGCTATAAAACGCTCTCAAGTGCCTGCTTTTAAAGAATTGGCAAGAAAAATAGGACTTAAAACCATGCAAGAAAGCTTAAATAAACTTTCTTATGGAAATGCAAAAATTTCAAAAATCGATACCTTTTGGCTCGATAATTCTTTACAAATTTCTGCAAAAAATCAAGCTGATTTACTTTTTAAACTTTCGCAAAATTCTTTACCTTTTTCTAAAAAAATTCAAGAAGAAGTTAAAGAAATTATTCTTTTTAAGGAAGATAAAATCCAAAAAATTTATGCTAAAACAGGTTTTAATGATAATATCAATTTAGCTTGGATTGTTGGATTTGTAAAGACTGAAAACAAAATTTTATCTTTTGCTTTAAATGTTGATATAAAGGACATTAAAAATATTAAAATAAGGGAAGAATTATTAAATAAGTATTTAGCTAATTTTTTCAACAATAATAGGATTAAAAGCTTTTACTGAAAGTATGAGAGTATCGCCTATTTTTATATCTTGATAAGCTTTTAAAAATTCCTCTTCGCTAAGAGTGATTTTAATAATATCTTGATTTAAAAGCAAGGTTAAGACCACTAAAATATCACTTTTTTTAATTTCTAGCAAAGTTGCACTCAAACGCAATTTTGCACTAATACTTGAATGAGTAAAAAATTCATTTTTAGGAAAATCCTTAATGATTTTTCCATTTTTAAGTTCTAAGATCCTATGACTTAACTTATAAATTTCAGCCAAATCATGACTTACCAATAAAGTACTTATCTTAAAATACTCTAAAATTTTAACCAATTCATCTTGTAAATTGGCACGCATTTTAAAATCCAAAGCACTCAAAGGCTCATCTAAAAGCAAAATTTTTGGTTCCCTTGCTAAAGCTCTTGCTAAGGCTACTCTTTGCGCTTGTCCTCCACTTAAATGTTTAGGATAAATTTTAGCCAAATTTTCAAGACCCATTAAGGCTAAAAGCTCGCTAACCTTTGCCTTAGAACTAGTGGCATAGGCGATATTTTCTTTTACATTCATATTTGGAAAAAGCGCATAATCTTGAAAAACAAAACCAATTTTTCTTTTTTGCAAAGCTAAACTAAAATTTTTTGAAGAATCAAACCAAAGTTCATTATCTACTTCTATACGCCCCAATTTAGGCTTTATAAGCCCTGCTATGATTTTTAAAAGAGTGGTTTTTCCTGCTCCACTTTCGCCAAAAAGTGCAGTAATTTTTCCTGATTCTATATCTTTTTTAAAATTTAAATCCAGTCTTCCTTTAGCAGTATTTATAGGATGATTGATATCAATTTTTATCATTGAAAACTCATTTTTTTATTGACAAAATAAAGACTAAAAAGCACTAAAAAAGAAAACATAAACAATATAAAAGCATATTGATGTGCCAAGCTATAGTTTAAGATTTCAAGTTCATCATAAATAGCTATACTAGCTACTAAAGTTTCACCTTGTTTATGTCCTCCTATCATCATCACGACTCCAAATTCACCCACAGTATGGGCAAAACTCATTGCACAAGCACTAAAAATTCCTGCTTTAGAATTAGGTAAAATTACTCTAAAAAGAGTATAAATTTTACTTTTACCTAAACTATAAGAAGCATCGAGTAAATTTGAATTGATCGATGAAAAGGCACTTTGCAAAGGATTTACCATAAAAGGCAAAGAAAAAATCAAAGAAGCAAAAACAAGACCTTCAAAACTAAAAACCAAAGAAAGATTAAAATATTCTTTTAAAACTTGCCCTAAAAAACTATTAGCCGAAAAAGTTACAAGCAAATAAAATCCCAAAACACTAGGAGGTAAAATCAAAGGTAAAGAAATAAAGCTTTGAAGGATTGTTTTAAAAGGAAAACACATAAAACTTAACAAATAAGCTAAAAATACACCGATAAAAAAAAGAATAAAAGTCGTGATAAAAGCAAGTTTAAAGGTAAGATAAAGGGTTTGTAAAAAAGCTGGATCAAGCATTATGACTCCTTAATACAATATCATTTGCTTTTACAAAACAAAGCCATTTTTGATTTTCACAAAGTTCAAGTTCTAAGGCTTTTTCTTTGGTGATGATACTAGAAAGCTCATTACCCTTAAAATCAAAAAATACCTGATACAAAAGTTCGCCTTTTTTAATTTTTGTAATTTTAGCTAAAAAAGAATTTTCAACACTTAAAAGAGTTTTGCTTGTGCTAAAACAAAGCTCATGCTCTTTAAAAAGAAGTTCTACACTCGCACCAATTTTTAAATTTTCTAAAGATTTTAATTCAAGCATTAAAACATTAAAAATCACTTCTTTAGAAAGTATTTTAACAATAACTATATCCTCTTGATTTAAAAGTTCACAAATTTGCCCTTTTATAAGGTTCATGGTGTGCTAAATCCGTATTTTTTAAAAATTTCTTTTGCTTTTGAAGAGCCAATAAATTCGCTAAATTCAAAGGCTAATTTTTTATCCTTA
Organism: Campylobacter sp. CFSAN093229; assembly: GCF_011068225.1. Taxonomy (NCBI): domain Bacteria; kingdom Pseudomonadati; phylum Campylobacterota; class Epsilonproteobacteria; order Campylobacterales; family Campylobacteraceae; genus Campylobacter; species Campylobacter sp. CFSAN093229. The sequence continues at coordinate 27,866 of NZ_JAAMXB010000002.1, forward strand.
GCATATTTTGTGATGACATAACTTTGCTCTAAAGGGCTAAAATACTTTGGATTGATAATACTTGTGTTACCTTTAGGATGATTGATAGGAGAAACCAAAGAATAAGCCACTATAGCCATATCTGCATTTTTACTATCTACATGTAAAACAGGCACTGAGATATTTTCGCCTAAAACGATTTTATCCTTAAAAAGCTTATTTAAATCCAAATTTTCAAGCACTTCTTTAGCCGCTACTCCATAAGGAGCTACTTTAGGATTGGCTATGCTTAGATGCGTGATTTTACCTGCCTTTTCTTTTAAATTTTCAACGCCTCCTTGGAGTAAATTTTCATCCAAACTATACAAAGCCAAAACCCCTAAAACATAAACTTTTGGCTTTATTAAGGCATTTTTATCATCATAAATAGCCTTAGCATATTTAGTATCCGCTGAAAAAAAAAGATCAAATTCTCTTCCTTGTTTTAAAAGCTCATAATATTTTCCAGAAGCACCAAAAACCAATTCTATTTTATCTTCTGGATGTGTTTTCAAAAACTCATCTTTAACTTCACTCATTGCTTTTGAAGCTGAAGAAGCTACGAAAATGCTTAAATTTTGCGCATTTAAACACGAAACAAAAAACAAAATCCCAAAAAATACTATAAACTTTTTCATTTAGTTTTCCTTGTGTAAAAATTTAATTTTTGGATTATAACACAAAAAATTCATTTTATATCATTTTTGCATAAAATAAATACAGGATGATAAGTGAGTTTGTTTTGAAATTTTTCTTCAAATTCTTTTAAAAAACCTTTATTTAAAGGATAAAATCCTAAAGAATTTACCCCGCTTAATTTTAAATGTCTAAAAACATCTAAAGCATTATCAAAGCTTAATTCTACGAGTTCTTGAGTGATTTTTACTTCATTAAAATAGACTTTAAAATTTTGCTCTAATTCATTTAAGCTAAAATAATTTAAACCAAAACCCGTGCTTTGTTTGATTTCTTTTAAATTTTGTTCTGCAAAAGTAGAAAGAAGTAAAATCCCATTTTGATTTAGCATATCCCTAAGACTTGGTAAAATGCGTTTTAAATCAAGCCATTGCAAAGTTGCATTTGAAACGATAAGATCAAATTTCTCTTTACTTAAATCCTGTTTTGCAATTTCATTCATATCAAAAATTAAAATATTAGAATTTTCTTTAAAATCTAAAATATCGTTTTTTAAATACTCATCAAAAGTAATGAAATTTTGAAGTTTTTTGCTCAATTCACCCCTGCCACAACCAAATTCAAACACTTTTTCAAAATGTGAAATTTTTAAATCTTTTAAAATTTCACAAAGTTTTAAACCCATGAAATCTTGCACTTTTGCATGTTTTTCATAATCTTTTGCTTTTAAAAAATTCAAATTTCATCCCAAGTTTTAAAATGAAAAAAAGCAAAATGCGGTTCATCTAAAAAAATCAAATTTTTAAAACTATTTTTCAAGGTATTTGGCGGAAAAATTTCATCTTCTTTACTTGAATAAACCTTATCCCAAAGAAAATTTTCCTCTTGTTTTATTAAAGCAAAGTCAAAAAGTTTTTCAAGTTCTATTTTCAAAGCTTTTTCATCTTTAAAAATAAAATCTTTGGCTAAGCTTTTGAGTTCTTTAAATAAAGCCTTTTTAAAATGTTCTAATTTAAAATTTTGCAGGGTTTTTTTGAAAATTGTAGGATGAATTCCTTTTGATTTATCTATACCTAAATTTGTGCCATTTATGGCTATTTTTTGTTTAAAATTAAGCTCTTTTAAAAGTCTATTTGCCACACAAACCCCCATAGAAAAAGCGATTAAAAAAAGCTCATCAAAAGCTTTGAAATTAAAATTTAAATCAAAATTTTCATAATCATAAAATAAAATCACATTTTTATCGCTTTTTAAATGCGAAAAATGACTAGGATGTGAAGCAAATCCTCCAAATACCACTATAAGTTTTTTTGAATCAGGATTTTTGCATAAAAATTCATATTTCATAAAAGCTCTATTATCCTTTCAAGTTCTTCTGTGTTAAGTCCTGCGTGCAAAGAAAAACGAATTCTAGCTGTATTTTTTGGCACAGTAGGTTCTTTAATCGCAGGAGCAAAAAATCCAGCTTTTTGAAGTTTTTGTGAAATTTCTAAGGCTTTTTTATTTTCACCTAAAAGCAAGCAAATGATATAAGCATCGCCTAAAACAGTGTGATTTTTTTCTTGCAATTTACTTTTAAAAAAAGTGCTTAAAAGCTCTAATTTTTCTCTTTCTTTCTTAAAATAAGGCATTTTTTTAAAAATAAATTGCGTCCAAGCTATATTAATAGGTGGCAAGGCTGTAGAATAAATAAAAGCTCTAGCTTTGTTGATGAAAAATTTCTTATATTTTTCCTCGCATATCATACAAGCACCTATAGAAGCAAGGGCTTTACCAAAGGTAAAAACCAAAAAATCCACTTCATTTTCTAAGGCTAATTTTTTAACAAGCCCCAAACCCTCCTCATCAAAACAACCCACGCTGTGTGCTTCATCTATATAAAGCTTGATTTTATTATAACGCTTTTTAAGCTCACACAGAGTTTTAAAATCGCTAAAATCCCCATCCATACTAAACAAAGCTTCGCTTAAAACGATGATATTTTCATAATTTTCATAATATTTTTGGATTAAACCCTCTAAATGATTCATATCTTTATGATGAAAACGAAAAAAATCAGCCCCACCAAGTTTTAAGCCATCAATCATACTCGCATGAATAAATTTATCGGCTAAAAAAAGCGTCTTATAAACGCTAGAAAGTGTTGCTATACAAGAGATATTTAAATGATAGCCACTATTAAAATGCAAAATTTGCTTATCTTTAAATTTAGTCTTTAAAAAACTTTCTAATTCTTCATAAATTTCAAAATTTCCACTCAAACTTCTTGAACTCGAACTTGAAAAAAACAAATCTTGCTCTTTTAGGGTGTTTAAAAACTCAGCTTTTAACTCTTTAGAAGACGCCAAATAAAGATAATCATTTCCTGCTAAATTTAAAAGTTTGTGATCTTGCTTATAAACAAATTTATTTTCATGTTTTAAAGGTGTTAGAGTTCTTAGATTGTGATTTTGCTCTAGATCTTGCAAAATTTTTTCAAGCTTCATTTTTTTCCTGTAAATTTAAAAATTTAAAGTATTATTTTGCCAAAATATTTTTAAAAAAGAAGTTATAATGCAAAATCAAATCTTAAAAAATCTCGATTTAAAACACATTTGGCACCCTTGCACACAAATGAAAGATCACGAAACCCTACCTTTAATCCCTATAAAAAAAGCAAAAGGCGTATGGCTTTATGATTTTGATGATAAGGCTTATATGGATTGTGTAAGTTCTTGGTGGGTAAATCTTTTTGGTCATTGCAATGAAAAAATCGCAAATGCCATCAAAAAACAAGTTGATGAGCTTGAGCATGTGATTTTAGCAGGTTTTACACATGAACCTATCATCAAACTTTCAGCTAGACTTTGTAAAAAAGTGGGGCGTGATTTTAATAAATGTTTTTATGCAGATAATGGCTCAAGCGCCATTGAAGTAGCACTTAAGATGAGTTTTCATTATCATTTAAATAAAGGTTTGAAAAAAAATAAATTTTTATCCCTAAGCAATTCCTATCATGGCGAAACCTTAGGGGCTTTAAGTGTGGGCGATGTTGCGCTTTATAAAGATACTTACAAAGCCTTACTTTTAGAGTGTTTAAGCACTCCTGTGCCACAAGGTAAAGACTATACTAAAGAGCTTGAAATTTTAAAAGATATTTTAGAAAAACACTCGAGTGAAATTTGCGCTTTTATACTTGAACCTTTGGTGCAATGTGCGGGAAATATGCACATGTATGAAGCTGGTTTTATCGATGAAGCGATCAAGCTTTGCCATGATTTTAATGTGCAAGTGATTTTTGATGAAATTGCAGTGGGTTTTGGACGCACAGGAACTTTGTTTGCCTTACATCAATGCAAACAAAGTCCCGATTTTATCTGTCTTTCAAAGGGAATTACAGGAGGATTTATGCCTCTTTCTGTAGTGCTTACAAAGGATGAAATTTACAATGCCTTTTATGCACCCTATAGTGAGCAAAAAGCCTTTTTACACTCTCATAGCTACACAGGAAACACTCTAGCTTGTGCAGCAGCTAATGCGGTTTTAGATATCTTTGAAAATGAAAATATTTTAGAAAAAAATCAAATTTTAAGCACCTTTATTCAGCAAGAATTTTCAAAACTTAAAAAATTTGATTTTTTAGGAAATTTTAGAACTTGTGGAATGATCAGTGCTTTTGATATTTTAAGCTCTAAATACGAACGTGTGGGACTTTTTGTATTTCAAAAAGCCTTAGAAAAAGGTTTGCTTTTAAGACCTTTAGCAAATACGATTTATTTTATGCCTCCTTACATCATCACAAAAGAACAAATCGTTTATGTAGTAGAGAGTTTAGAACAAATTTTTAAGGAATTTTAAGTTGCAAAATTTCTTGCATTTGCTCTTTAAAATCTTTATTTAAAATGCTATTTTCATCAAAAAAATCAAGATTAATTATGGGAATTTTTGCATAATTTTTTATAAAATCATCTTGAAAGGTATCTTTTTTGCCCATCATCACAAGGGCTAAAATATTGATATTTCTTTGCTTTAAAGCTTCAATACTAAGCAAAATATGATTAATACTTCCAAGATAGTATTTTGCTACTAAAATCGTAGGGTGTTTAAAAATATTCACAAAATCAATCATAGTGTAATTTTCATCCATAGGAGAAAAAAGCCCACCCGCAAGCTCAATAAGTAGGTTCTCACTTTTTGGTAAAATGATATCTAAGGCTTTATAATCAAGCTTTTCTTTGATTTTTCCAAGATGAGGGGAAGCTGGAGTTTGCAAAAAAATACCTTCTTTAAAAATCTTTGTTTTTGGGCTAAATTTTGCAATAAACTCGCTATCTGTTGGAGTTCCTGCTTGAATGAGTTTAAAATAATCATAGTTAAAATTCGCACAAAAAGCTGCGCTAAAATGTGTTTTTCCTACATCAGTATGTATTCCACTTACATAAATTTGCACAAAAAATCCTCAAGAAAGAAATTTTAAACCCACTGTACAAGCAATAATCACAGCGATTAAAAAAAGTTTTAAAAAACTTTTACTTTCTTTATAAAAAAGCACTCCTATCATTACCCCACCAGCGGTTCCAGCTCCTGTCCATATAGCATAAGCAACACTCATAGCGATATTTTGCATACTTAAGCTTAAAAAAGTAAAAGAAAACCCAAAGCACACTATCAAAGCCAAAAGATAAAGCTTATTTTTAGTATTTACAAGTTCTTTCATGATCGCCACGCCAAAAATTTCACAAGTAGTAGCTAAAAACAAATAAAACCATTCCATAACTAAGCTTCCTTGCTTACCCATTTAAGGGCTATAATGCTTAAAAGTAAAATCGCTATAAGCACAAGTTTAACTATAGAAACAGCCTCATTAAAAATAAACATTTCATTTAAAACCACTCCTATAGTGCCAATGCCTACAAAAACACTATAAGTAATGCTTACTTCAAGTCTTTCACAAGCTTTTAAAAAACAAGTAAAAGAAATACAAACCCCAATGGCTGTTAAAATATAGTGCCAAATTTCTGTAGAATACTTAAGTCCACTTACCCAAAAACATTCTATAATCCCGCCTAAGATTATTAAAAACCAAGCTATATTGATATTGAATTTTTCATTCACATGAAGCCTTAAATTAACATAATTTATAAAACAAATTATATCTTAAAGAAATTAAAAGAAGCTATAAATTTACTTTTCCATAAGCCAAAATTAGATAAAATCAAAGCTCATTTTTTAAGAAAGGACAAAAGATGTTAGAAGGTATCGTTAGAGAGAGTATCGGTAGAAAAGCTGCTAAAGCTTTAAAAAGAGATGGTTATCTAATCGCAAACATCTATGGAAAAGGATTAGAAAACATCAATGCCGCTTTTAAAGTAAATGAGTTTATTAAGGAAGTTCGTAAAAAAACTACTTTAATTTTTGATGTAAAAGTAGGTTCTCAAACTTTAAGCGTTGTAGTTGTGGATTATCAAAAAGATCCTGTAACTGCAGAACTTAAACATGTGGATTTAAAAGTTGCACAAAAAGGTGTGATTTCTAAATACATGGTTCCAGTTAAAATCACAGGAACAGCTATAGGTCTTAAAAATAAAGGTGTTTTAATCCAATCAAAAAGAAGATTAAAAGTAAAATGTGCAGCTGAAAATTTACCAAATTTTTTCGAACTTGATGTAAGTAAACTTGATGTGGGTGATGCTTTACTTGTTCGTGATATTGTAGTTCCTGCGGGAGTAACTATGATTGATGCTGATAGAGTAGCGGTTGTAGGTGTAGAAAAAGCTAGATGATTTTAGTCGTAGGGCTTGGCAATATAGGTGTAGAGTATGAAAATACCCGTCATAATGTCGGTTTTATGCTAATTGACTTGCTTTTAAAAGAAAGCAATTTTACAAATCTTACAAACTCTAAATTTAAAGGAGAACTTTTTAAAATAGGTTCTTCTTTACTTCTTCTTAAACCTAGCACTTATATGAATAATTCAGGACTTAGTGTAAAAGCAGTGAATGATTTTTATAAATGCGAAAGAATGATAGTTATCCATGATGATATAGATATAAATTTAGGAGCCTTGCGCTTTAAAAAAGGCGGTTCAAGTGGTGGACATAATGGGCTTAAAAGCATAGATACTTTATGTGGAAATGATTATGAAAGAGTGCGTATAGGAGTGGGAAAGGGTGAAAATGTGATTTCCCATGTTTTAGGTAAATTTAAATCCGAAGAAGAAATAACTTTAAGCAAAGTTTTAGAGCATACAAAAAAAGCTTTGCTTGAGCTTATTGAAAATGATGATTTGTCTGCTATATCATCCAAATACAGCCTAAAGGCTTAAGATGTGGATATTTTTTCGTTTTATTTCAGGGATTTATTTAAAAAATTTTTTTATTATATTTTTTTCTTTGCTTGGTTTTTATTGCGGTATTGATTTGCTCTTAAATTTTAAAGATCTACCAAAAGCCGCAAATCTTGATTTGCTTTATGTTATGTTTTTATCTTTCTCGGCAGTGCCTTATGTATTACCCATTTCTTTGATTTTTGCTTTGGTAGTTTCTTTGATTTCTATGATCAGAGCAAATGAATTTGTAAGTCTTTATGCGTTAGGACTGAGCAGAAATTATGTTATTTTATTTCCTTTTTTATGGGCTTTATTTTTTTGTTGTATTTATATAGGATTGAATTTTACTTCTTTTGCTTATGCAAATGATTATAAGAGAAATATTTTAAAAAATGGCACTATTATGAATCAAAGTGGAGAAGTGTTTTTGAAATTTAACAATAATTTTGTTTATATTTCAAAGATAAACAATGGACAAAATAGTGCTCAAAATATAAAAATTTTTAATATCAATGATTTAAATTTAAACTCTTTTGTAAGTGCTAAAAATGCCCATTTTGAAGGTGAAAGTTGGATTTTGCGAGATGGTAATATTACATTATTACCTAAAAATTATGAACTTGCTAATGATGGTTTAAAGATACAAGATTTCTTCGAGCTTAAATCACTTGAGGGTTTTAAACCAAAGATTATAGAAGGGGTTGCTAGTAATAGTGATTATTCAATATCTGACGCACTTGAAAGTTTTGAGCTTTTTAAGGCGCAAAATGTCAATACAGATGCTCTTAAAATCAATCTTTATAAATTTGTTTTTACTCCTTTTTTTGCACCATTTTTAATGCTTATTATGTATTATTTTTTTCCTGTAATAGCAAGATTTTTTAATCTTGCTTTTGTAACTTTTATAGCTTTTGTAGTGACTTTGATGATTTGGGGAGTCTTGTTTTTGCTTACTAGATTAAGCGAAAATAGTGTGATTGCAAGTGAAATTGGCATTGTAGTGCCTATTATAATTTTGGGTTGTTTAAGTGCTTATATGTATTATAAGCATCGATAAATTAAGCTTTGTGTAGTAAAATTATAAAAATTAAAGGTTAAATATGGATTATAAACAATTAAAGCAAGAATTTAATACTCCTTTTTATATTTACAATTTTGATTTCATAAAAGAGCGTTTTTTAAATCTCAAAGAGGCTTTTAAGGCTAGAAAATCTCAAATTTTTTACGCTGTAAAAGCCAATTCAAATTTAAGTTTGTTGCAAATGCTTGCAAATTTAGATAGTGGATTTGATTGTGTGAGTATAGGCGAGGTAAAGCGTGCTTTAAAAGCAGGAGCAAAAGCTTATAAGATTATTTTTAGTGGAGTAGGAAAAACCAAAGAAGAGTTAAGACAAGCTTTAGAATATGATATTTTATATATTAACCTTGAAAGCGAAGCTGAAATGATGCTTTTAGAAAGTGTGGCTAAAGAACTTAATCTAAAAGCAAGAATCAGTATTCGTGTTAATCCAAATGTTGATGCAAAAACTCATCCTTATATTTCTACAGGATTAAATGAAAATAAATTTGGTGTTGAAATTGACATAGCAAGAAAAATGTATCTTTATGCAAAAAATTCATCTTTTTTAGAGCCCGTTGGAGTGCATTTTCATATAGGTTCGCAACTTTTAGATATTTCTCCCATTCATGAAGCAGCAGGCATTGTTGCAAAACTTGTAAGAGAGTTAAAAGCCTTGCAAATCGACCTTAAATTTTTTGATATAGGCGGTGGTTTGGGTGTAGCTTATGAAAAAGATGAGTGTGAACTTGATCTTTATAATTATGCACAAGGTATATTAGCACAACTTCATGGGCTTGATTTAACCATAGGAATGGAGCCTGGAAGGTATTTAGTTGCTAAAAGTGGAGAATTTGTTTGTTCAGTACTTTATGAAAAACAAAATAAAACCAAGCGTTTTGTTGTAGTAGATGGAGCGATGAATGATCTTATACGCCCAAGTTTATACGAGGCTTATCATGAAATAATCTTACCTTATAATCAAGCTCAAGAGAGTTTATGTGATGTTGTAGGTGGAATTTGTGAGAGTGGAGACTTTTTTGCTAAAGCAAGGTCTTTACCTAGCACTCAAAGCGGCGATATAATGGTTATTAAAAATACTGGAGCTTATGGTTTTAGCATGAGTAGTAACTACAATACTCGTAATAAAGTTTGCGAATTAGCCCTTGAAGAAGGACAGGTAAGATTGATCCGTCAAAGAGAAAATTTTGAAAATCAAATCGCTTTAGAAGAGAAATTTTTAAAGGCTTAAAATGTTTTTTTTAGATGTTCAAGGGACTTTAATTTCTGATCATGATAAGAGTTTAATCCATGGTGCTAAAGAATTGATCGATTTTTTAAATGCAAAAAATCTTCCTTATGTTATTATTACTAACAATACAAAAAAACTTGATTTTTTAGAAAAATTACAGCAAAAAGGATTGGCTATAAAAGAAAATGCTTATATTGATCCTTTTAGCGTTTTAAAACATCTTTTAAAACCTTGTAAAGTTGCGGCTTTTGGTGCAGATGAGTTTGTAAAAAGTCTTGAAAATCTTGGTTTTGAACTTGATTTTGTAAATCCTAGTGCTGTGCTTGTAGCTAGTTATGATGATTTTAAATTTGTAGATTTTGCTAGTATGATAGAATTAGCTAGAAGAGAAGTTAGGTTTATAGCTATGCACGAAACTAGCATTTATAAAAAAGATGGTAGGCCTTATCCTGGTGTAGGTAGCATTATGGCTATGCTTAAAAATGCTATTGATTTTGAATACGAGGTTGTGGGTAAGCCTAGCATTGCTTTTTATAAAGAAGCTTTAAATTTGATAAGAAAACAAAATTCAAAAATCGATTTTGAAGATATTAAAATCATTAGTGATGATTTTAGAGGAGACTTGCTTAAGGCAAAAGAACTTGGCATGAAAACCTTGCTGGTTTTAAGCGGAAAGATAAGCGACACAAAAGGGCTTGATACGGATTTGCTTGATGGAGTTTATCCTAGTGTTTTTGAGTTTTTAAAGGAGCTAAAATGCCAAATTTAGAAGAATTTAGAAATAAAATCGATGCGGTTGATGATAAAATTTTAGAACTTTTAAATGAAAGAATGACTTATGTTAAAAGTATAGGCGAGCTTAAACAAAGCAGTGGGGGAGCTATTTATCGTCCTGAGCGTGAAAGAGCCATTATCAATCGTTTAAAAAATGCAAATTTAGGACTTTTAGATCAAAATGCCATAGAGGCAATTTATCAAGAAATTTTTGCAGTTTCAAGAAATTTAGAAATGCCTCAAACTATAGCTTATTTAGGGCCTGAGGGAACTTATACTCATCAAGCAGCAAGAAGTCGTTTTGGTGCGATGAGTCGTTATATAGCCTTGGCTAATATCGAAGATGTTTTTAAAGAGTTAAGCAACAAAGAAGCAAAATACGGTGTTGTGCCTATAGAAAATAATACCGAAGGTGCAGTAGGTATTACTTTAGATTGTCTAGGTAAGTATAATGAGCTTAAAATTTTTGGTGAAATTTATATGGATATTCATCATTCTTTTGTGGGGATTAATGAAAATTTAAAAGAAATCAAACGCATTTATTCGCATCCGCAAGGCTATAATCAATGTCGTAAATTTTTAGAAAGTCATGAACTTAGTGCTATAGAATTTGTTCCTTCAAAATCTACGGCTAATGCGGCTTACTTAGCTTCGCAAGATAAATATGCAGCAGCAATTTGCTCTAAAATAGCTGCTAAGCTTTATAATGTGCCTGTGCTTTTTGATAAAATAGAAGATAATGCAGCCAATAAAACAAGATTTTTAATTTTAAGCGATATTAAAAATCCTAAAATGCCAAATTGTAAAACTTCTATTTTAGCACACACAGCACATAAACCTGGGGGGCTTAGCTTTTTATTAGAGCAGTTTAAAAAAGAAAATATAAATCTTACCAAGCTTGAATCTCGTCCTGTAAAATCAAAAGAATTTTTACATAGTTTTTATATAGATTTTGAAGGGCATATTGATGATGAAAATGTAAAAAAAGCCTTAAAAGACATACAAGAGATTGTTTGGCTTGGATCTTATTTATCAGGAGAAAAAGATGAAATTTAATGAATTTTTAAATCATTTAAGCAATTATGAACCCGGAAAAGATATAGAAGTTATTGCAAAAGAATATGGCGTTAAAGAAGTGATAAAATTAGCAAGTAATGAAAATCCTTTTGGTACGCCACCAAAAGCCATAGAATGCTTAAGACAAAATGCAAACAAAGCTCATCTTTACCCTGATGATAGTATGATAGAACTTAAAAGCACATTGGCTCAAAAATACAAAGTTCAAAATGAAAATATTATCATTGGTGCAGGTAGTGATCAAGTGATTGAATTTGCTATACATTCTAAGTTAAATTCTAAAAATGCTTTTTTACAAGCTGGAGTTACCTTTGCTATGTATGAAATTTATGCCAAACAATGCGGTGCAAAGTGTTATAAAACTCAAAGCATTACTCATAATTTAGATGAATTTAAAAAACTTTATGAAATACATAAAGATGAGATTAAACTTATTTTCTTATGCTTGCCAAACAATCCTTTAGGCGAGTGTTTGGATGCAAGTGAAGTGACCAAGTTTATTAAAGGTGTGGATGAGGATTGTTTAGTTGTGATTGATGCAGCTTATAATGAATTTGCAAGTTTTAAAGATAGCAAAAAACATTTAGAACCTTGTGAATTGATTAAAGAATTTGACAATGTACTTTATTTGGGAACTTTTTCTAAACTTTATGGATTAGGAGGCTTACGCATTGGTTATGGTATAGCTAATGCTAATATTATTAATGCATTTTACAAGCTTCGTGCTCCTTTTAATGTGAGCAATCTTGCTTTAAAAGCAGCAGTTGCAGCAATAGATGATGATGAATTTACTAAAAAAACTTTAGAGAATAATTTTTCTCAAATGGAGCTTTATAAAGAATTTGCTAAAAAACATAATATTAAAATCATTGATAGTTATACAAATTTCATCACTTATTTTTTTGATGAAAAAAATAGTACAGATTTGTCTGAAAAATTGCTTAAAAAGGGTATAATAATAAGAAATTTAAAAAGCTATGGTTTAAATGCTATACGCATTACTATAGGAACATCTTATGAAAATGAAAAATTTTTTACAGAATTTGATAAGATTTTAAGATAGATAAATCAAATAAAAATATGTAAAATTCGCTAAACTAAGGGATGAGAATTAATGGATTTTAAAAATATGCTTCATCAAATTGGGCAACTTTATCAAAATTTAACTCGCAAGCAGCGTATAGTGATTGCTGCATCTATTGTAGTAGTGGTTGGGTTTTTGGTTTTTTTAGCTTTATTTCGTGGAAGTGGTAGTAATGCAAATAATGGATATGCAGTTTTAGTTGAAAATGTAAGCCCAAGTTCTTCTGCTGCAATTGTAGCTAAACTTGAACAAAATAATATTCCCTATAAATTAGAAAGTGAAAATAAAATTTTAGTTCCACAAGATCAGGTTTATCGTCAAAGAATGTTTATTGCAAGCGAAGGTCTTATAAAAGATAGTCGCGTGGGTTTTGAAGCTTTTGATACTCAAGCTTTTGGAGCTACAAATGAAGAGCAAAAGGTAAAATACCAAAGAGCCATAGAAGGCGAACTTGCAAGAACTATTGAGACTTTAGAACCTATTCGTAGCGCTGTTGTACACATAGCATTTCCTAAAGATAGTGTTTTTACTGAAAGGCAAATTCCGCCTACAGCTTCAGTTGTTGTTAATGTTCGCGAAGGCTTAAAGCTTACTAGAAAACAAATTGATGGTATAAAAAATATTGTTTCAGCGGCAGTTCCAAAACTTACTAAAGAAAATGTTAAGATTAGTGATCAAAGTGGTGTGCCTTTAGATGAGCAAGAAGCATATGAAGATGACTTAGTTCGTGCGCAAATTAAATTTAAAAGTGATCAAGAAAAAGCTTTAGAAGATAAGATTATAGAAAATTTAGCTCCTTTTGCAGGTGGTATGGATAAAGTAAAAGTGAGTGTAAATATAGATTTTGATTTTTCCAAGCAAGAATCTCAAAGTGAAATTTATGATCCAAATCCTATAGTGCGTAGTGAGCAAACTTTAAACGAGGAAAGAACAGGTAGAAAAGATCCAGAAATTCAAGGTGTTCCAGGTGCTGTTTCTAATATAGGTCCTGTTGAAGGACTTGACAATAAAGGTCAAATTGACACTTATAAAAAAAATCAAGTTACTACAAACAATGAACTTTCTAAAACTATCACAAATACAAAAAAACAATTTGCAACAGTTTTACGCACTTCAGCAGCTGTCACTATAGATGGAAAATATCAAGATGTGGTTGATGAAAATGGGGATGTGAAAAGCGAATATGTTCCATTGACTAAAGAAGAGCTTGCAAGTGTTGAGAGTATAGTTAAAAATACTATTAATTTTAGCGCTACTAGAGGTGATAGTGTTGTAGTGCAAAATTTACCATTTCATCGTGAGTCGATTAGAGTTGAGAGTAAAGTTAAAACTTTTTACAATCGTTTTGTTGAGCCATTTATTCCACCAGTTAAGTATTTTATTGCAGCGATTTTACTTTTTATTTTTTACAAAAAAGTCATTGCTCCATTTACTCAAAAAATGCTTGAAGATGTCGCAGCGCAAGAAGAAATGCAGCAAGGTCCAAATGCTGTTTTAGATGATGCTGAAGATGCTTTGGAGAAATTTAATGCAGCAAGGAAAAAAGTTGAAGAACAACTTGGTTTTGGGGATAATTTTAATGAAGATTCTATTCAATATGAGGTTTTACTTGAAAAATTGCGTGGTTTAGTAAGTGATAAAGGCGAGGAAATTGCAGCACTTTTACAAAACTTAATTCAAAATGATAGTGAATTTGGCGAAAAGGATATGTGATGATAAAGCTAAGTGAAGAACAAAAAATGGTCTATGATGATTTATCGATGCCTGAGAAGGTAGCGATATTTCTTATACAACTTGGCGAAGATGCAACAACTTCTGTGTTTTCACATATGGAAATTGATGTAATTACAGAAATTTCACGTTATATTGCTATGGCTAAAAATGTTGATAGATCCGTAGCTACTGCGGTTTTAGAAGAATTTTACACTCTGCTTCAATCAAATCAATATATTAAAAGTGGTGGTTTGGAATATGCTAAAGAAATACTTTTTCGTACTTTTGGGCCAGAGATTGCAAATAAAATTCTTGAAAAACTTACTAAAAGTATGGAGAATAATCAAAATTTTGCTTATTTGGCGCAAATTAAACCACAGCAACTTGCAGACTTTATTACCAAAGAGCACCCACAAACCATCGCTCTTATTTTGGCACACATGGATTCTATTCATGCGGCAGAAACTTTAGAGTATTTTAGTGATGAATTAAGGGCTGAGGTGGTTATAAGAATGGCAAATCTTGGCGATATTTCTCCAAGTATTATTAAAAGAGTTTCTGCAGTGTTAGAAAGCAAGCTTGAAAGTCTTACCTCTTATAAGGTTGAAGTGGGCGGCCCAAGAGCGGTAGCAGAAGTGCTTAATCGTTTGGGTCAAAAAGCAAGCAAATCAACCATTACTTATATTGAACAAAGTGATGAACGCTTAGCAGAGACTATTAAAGAGCTTATGTTTACTTTCGATGATATACAAAAACTTAGCACTCAAGCTATAAGAGAAATTTTAAAAGTAGCCGATAAGCGTGATTTAATGATAGGTTTAAAAGGTGCAAGTGAAGAGTTAAAGCAAAAATTCTTAGCCAATATGTCTACGCGTGCAAGCGAAGCTTTTCTTGAAGAAATGGGTTTTTTGGGTGCTGTGCGTGTTAAAGATGTTGAAGATGCGCAAAGAAAGGTTGTTGAAGTGGTGCAAAAACTTGCAGAACAAGGTCTTGTTCAAACAGGCGATGCGGATGAAATGATAGAGTAGGTGAGAGATGGTTAATCGTAGCAATGTAATTTCTGGTGGGGCTTCTGATCAGCATGTTGTTGAAGGATATCGTTTTAAAGTTATTTCAGAATTTGATAATCATATAGGTGAAAAAAAACATACTCAAACTCCAGATGAAGAAAATGCTAATATATCTTTAAATGATGAAAAACCAGTCGAAGAAAATCAAGCCATTGCCCCTACGCAAGCTGTTATGGAAACTCAAATTCCAACATTTCAACCAAGCTTTGTTGAAGATTTGCTTAAAAAAACAGATGAAATGTCAAGCAATATTATTAAACTTCAAATGCAAATAGAAAGCCAAGAGAATGAATTTAATAACCGCTTAAATTCAGAACTTGAAAATGCTAAAGAAAAATTTGCCAAAGAAGGTTATGAGAAAGCAAAAGAAGAATTTCAAAAGGAATTGAGTGATTTTAAAGATAAGTATTTAAAAAGTATAGCCAAGCTCGATAATGCTTGTGAAAATCTTGAAAATTTTATAGAAAAAAACGAGAAAGAATTAGCAGATACTGCTATAGATATCGCTAAAGAAGTAATCTTAAAAGAACTTGAACTAAATTCAAGTAAGATAGCTTATGCTTTGGCCAAAGATTTAATCGGCGAGCTTAAGGGTGCTAGTGCAATTGAGCTTAAGGTTAATGCAGAGGATTATGAGTATTTAAAAGAGCAATTTGATCAGAATGCTCATATTAAAATAAGTCTTGATGATGCAATTAGCAAAGGAAGTGTTGTTATTATAAGTGACGCAGGCAATATAGAGTCCAATCTTAACTCTCGTCTAACTAAAATTAAAAAAATGGTGAATAATGAGTAAAAAATTTGCCCATACTCAAGAAGAGTTAGAAAAGCTAAGTTTAAAAGAATTAGAAAATTTAGCAGCATCTATGCGTGAAAAAATCATACAAGTTGTGAGTAAAAATGGTGGACATTTAAGTTCAAATTTGGGTGCTGTAGAACTTAGTATAGCAATGCATTTGGTTTTTGATGTAAAAAAAGATCCTTTTATTTTTGATGTGTCACATCAATCTTATACACACAAGCTTTTAAGCGGAAAAGAAGAAATATTTGATACTTTAAGACAAATCAATGGTTTGAGTGGTTATACAAAACCTAGCGAGGGAGATTATTTTGTAGCAGGGCATTCTAGCACCTCTATTTCTTTGGCAGTAGGTGCTTGTAAGGCTATTGCTTTAAAGGGTGAAAAGCGTATTCCTGTTGCTTTGATTGGAGATGGTGCTTTAAGTGCGGGTATGGCTTATGAGGCTTTAAATGAATTGGGTGATTCTAAATTTCCTTGTGTAATACTTTTGAATGATAATGAAATGAGTATTTCAAAACCAATTGGAGCAATTTCAAAGTATCTTTCTCAGGCTATGGCAACACAGTTTTATCAAAGTTTTAAAAAGCGTATTGTTAAAATGTTGGATATATTACCTGATAGTGCTACTTATATGGCTAAGCGTTTTGAAGAGAGTTTTAAACTTATTACTCCTGGGCTTTTGTTTGAAGAATTAGGGCTTGAATATATAGGGCCTATTGATGGACATAATTTAGGTGAAATTATTTCTGCATTAAAACAAGCAAAAGCTATGCAAAAACCTTGTGTGATACATGCTCAAACCATAAAGGGTAAAGGCTATGCTTTAGCTGAAGGAAAACATGCTAAATGGCACGGGGTAGGAGCTTTTGATATAGATAGTGGAGAGAGTGTTAAAAAAAGTGATACTAAAAAATCTGCTACTGAAATTTTTTCTAAGAATTTGCTTGATTTAGCCTCAAAATATGAAAATATTGTTGGGGTTACGGCGGCTATGCCAAGTGGAACAGGTCTTGATAAGCTTATAGAAAAATATCCAAATCGTTTTTGGGATGTGGCTATTGCAGAACAGCATGCAGTAACTTCTATGGCTGCTATGGCAAAAGAAGGATTTAAACCTTTTATTGCAATATATAGCACCTTTTTACAGCGTGCTTATGATCAAGTGATCCATGATTGTGCAATTATGAATTTAAATGTGGTTTTTGCTATGGATAGAGCAGGGATAGTAGGCGAAGATGGGGAGACACATCAAGGTGTTTTTGATCTTAGTTTTTTAGCTCCTTTGCCAAATTTCACTCTTTTAGCCCCAAGAGATGAGCAAATGATGCAAAATATAATGGAGTACGCTTATTTACATCAAGGACCTATTGCTTTTCGTTATCCTAGAGGGAGTTTTATTTTGGATAAAGAATTTAATCCTTGTGAGATAAAACTTGGTAAGGCACAATGGCTTGTAAAAAATAGTAGCGAAATTGCTTTTTTAGGTTATGGACAAGGTGTGGCAAAAGCGTGGCAAGTTTTAAGAGCCTTGCAAGAAATGAATAATAATGCTAATTTGATCGATTTAATTTTTGCTAAACCTTTAGATGAAGAGCTTTTGCGTGAGCTTGCTAAAAAAAGTAAAATTTGGTTTATTTTTAGTGAAAATGTTAAAATTGGTGGTATAGAAAGTTTAATTAATAATTTTTTACAAAAATATGATTTGCATGTAAAAGTTATTAGCTTTGAATATGAAGACAAATTTATTGAACATGGAAAAACAAGTGAGGTGGAAAAAAATCTAGAAAAAGATGTCAATAGTTTATTGACGAAAGTTTTAAAATTTTATCATTAAATAATAAAAAATATTATTTAATATAAACTTCTTTTAATAAAAATTTTATTATTATTTCCACTTAAAAAAGCAAGGAATAAATACAATGGAATTACTACAAATGCTTAAAAAACATGAGTTAAAAGCTACTCCGCAAAGACTATGTGTTTTAAAAATTTTAAAAAGACATGAGCATCCTAATATTGATGAATTATATGCAGAAATTAAAAAAGAATACCCTTCAATCTCTTTAGCGACGGTTTATAAAAATCTTAATACTTTGCAAGAACAAGGTTTAGTTGTTGAAATCAATGTTTTAAATCAAAAAACTTGTTACGATATTTATGAAGAAGAACATATTCATGTAGTTTGCGCCAAATGTGGTGGTATAGAGGATTTAAGTTTTAAAGATGCTAAGCTTTATGAATATCAAGAGCATTTAGAAAAAAAGATAGGCAATCTCGTCAATCATCTGTCTGTTTGTGCTTATGTTGATAGTTGCAAAAAGTGTCATTAAGCAAAATAAGGTTAAAATAGCCCATATATTTTAAGGGTTATTTTAATGGTTTATGAAATTCAAAAAAACTTTTTACTATCTGATTGTACTCTTTTAGAGAATTTAAAAAAAGATAATATACCTTTTCGAAATTCTAAATTTGAAACTTTTTATACTCAAATAACTTCAAATCATAGTGTTAAATTTCAAAGTTTTTACAATGAATTTTATAAAATTACAAAATTTAATAATTCAATTTTAGAACAGAATCAAGAAGAGAAAATTTCTAAAAAAAAATTTGAAAAAGCTCGAAAAAAGATTATAGGAAAGAGCATTAAAAAAGAACGCTTCGAATTTAAATTGTGTTCTTTAAAAAGTTATATTGATATTTATGAAGAGCCTAAAATTTGTATTTTAAAAATATTTTTTCCAACATTGGATAGTTCCAATGAATTTAAAATTCCTAAAGATTTTAAAATTCAAAAAGAATTACATCATGATTTAAATTCTAAACATATCGTTTTATATGGTTTTGAATATCAAAAGTTTGATATAGAGAAATGTTTTAAAATTATAGAAAAAAATCAGAATTTTAGCTTGGATTTTCCAAATTATATTAATGCTTATGATGGATTTAGGATTTTTTTATTTTATTTATTTAAAAAATTAAAATTTTATTGGACTTTATCTTTAGAGAGAAAAGATAAGCAAAGTTTATGTGAATTTTTATTTTATTCAAGAAGTTTGTATATAGTTTTATCAAGCATGAATACTATTTTAGATAAAAATTTGAGTAATATTTTGGCTTTAAAGTTTAAAGATATAACGAAAAAAACTCAAGGTATTTTAGCAAGTGAAAATTCAAATCAAGATTTATTGCTATTTTTAAGCGATGAAAAAATCCAAGATTTGTTTAATGATTTTGATTTTTTCATAAAGGAAAATTCTTTTTATGAAGGCGATTGCAAAGATAGGTTTTTTAAACAACTTGTTGCGTTAGAACTTAGAAAAAAAATTATTTTATTTAGAAAAAATATACTAAAAAATTTTGATTTAGAGCTTTTTGAAAATAGTTTTTTTGAATTGGCAATATTTTTAGAATATTTTTATCGTTTTTTAGAGATAAAAAATTTAAACAAACTTTATGAAAAATATTGCAAAGATAGAGATAAAAATATTTTTTCGAAAATAATCAATAATAAAAATAAATTTTGCAAATTGCTTAAAAAATCAAGTAAAAATTTGAAAATTTACAAAGGATAAAAATGCAAAAACAAGAAAAAATTATAGAAATGTTTAATCAAATTGCACCTACTTATGATAAGGCGAATAGAATTTTAAGCTTTGGAGCTGATATAGTGTGGCGCAAAAAAGCTTGTCAAAGAGTGATGAGTTTATATTTAAAAAAAGATTTAAAAATCGCTGATATTGCCTGTGGCACAGGGGATATGATAGAGATTTGGCAAGAGAGTGCTTTAAAAATGGAAAAAAACATTTTAAATATTAAAGGTATTGATCCAAGTAGTGGTATGCTAAATGTTGCAAAAGAAAAATTTCCGAATGTCGAATTTATAGAAGCAGGGGCGCAAAATTTGCCTTTAGAAAGTCAAAGTTTAGATATTTTAAGCATTAGTTATGGCATTCGCAATGTTGTAGAAAGACAAAAAGCCTTAAGCGAATTTGCTAGAGTACTTCAAAAAGGTGGTATTTTGGTAGTTTTGGAATTTACAAAAAGAGAAAAGGGTGGATTTATAGCAGCTTGTAGAGATTTTTATCTTAAAAATATTTTACCAAGTATAGGTGGGATAATCAGTAAAAATAAAAGTGCTTATGAGTATTTGCCAAACTCTATTGAAGGATTTTTAAGTAAGGAAGAGTTCATCTTAGAACTTAAAAATGCTGGTTTTGAAATGCTTGATTATAAAAGTTTTAGCTTTGGCGTGAGTTCAATGTTTATAGCAAAAAAACTATGACACCAACAGAATTAAATCTTAAAGCAAAGGCTTTATTAGAAACACATTTTGAGGATATAGTTTTAAGTGGAGAAATTTCAAAAATCACTTTGCATGGTTCAGGGCATTGGTATTTTGATTTAAAAGATGAAAGATCAAGCATTGCTTGTGCTATGTTTAAAGGAGCTAATTTAAAAGTCGGATTTAAACCAGTGGTGGGGGATTTTTTAGAGCTTTGTGGAAGTGTGAGTTTATATCCTGAAAGTGGTCGTTATCAATTTATCGCTACTAGTATGAAAAAAGCAGGTTTTGGGGATTTGGAAGCACAGTTTTTGGCTTTAAAAGAGCGTTTGCAAAAAGAAGGACTTTTTGATCCACGCTTTAAAAAATCTTTGCCAAAATTTCCTAAAAAAGTAGGTATTATCACTTCAAAAACTTCTGCTGCTTTGCAAGATATGTTAAAACTTATTCATCAAAAAGAATATTTTTTGGCAAAAATTTATATTTTTGATGCTTTAACTCAAGGAAATAATGCTCCTTTTTCTCTTATACAAGCTTTAAAAAAAGCCGATGATATGGATTTAGATGTTCTTATTATAGCACGTGGTGGAGGAAGCAGGGAAGATCTTTTTTGTTTTAATGATGAAAATTTAGCAAGAGAGATTTTTAAAGCAAAAACTCCTATCATTTCAGCCATAGGACATGAGATTGATTATGTTATTAGTGATTTTGTTGCAGATTTTAGAGCTCCAACGCCCTCAGCTGCTATAGATACTTTGTTTTATTCTAAGTTGGATATAGAGCAAAGTTTGGATTTAATGGAAGAAAAATTAATGCAACTTTGGAATCATAAAATACAAAATTATGAAAATTTGCTTTTAAATTTAAGCAAATTTTTCAAATTTAATTCTTTGCCAAAAATAATAGATGAAAAAATAAAACAAAGCCATAATATAGAAAAGCAATTAAATCATCTACTGGCAAATCAAATGCGTTATAATGAATTAAAATTAGATAAATTGCAAAATGCTTATTTGCAACATGAGAATTTTTTTAATAAAAGCAAAAAGTTTATTTGTATCAGAAAAAATGGTAAAATAGCAAATTTAGAAGATCTTAAGAGTGATGATATCGTTATTTTAAGTTCTCAAACTTCTCAAAAAGAAGCAAAAATTTTATAAGGATAGATTATGAGAAAAATCAATTTCAGTGCAGGGCCATCGACTTTACCTTTAGAAATTTTAGAGCAAGCTCAAAAAGAACTCTGTGATTATCAGGGTAGGGGTTATTCTATAATGGAAATTTCCCACCGCACAAAAGTATTTGAAGAAGTGCATTTTGGAGCACAAGAGAAAGCTAAAAAACTTTACGGGTTAAATGATGATTATGAAGTATTATTTTTACAAGGTGGAGCAAGTTTGCAATTTGCTATGATTCCTATGAATTTGGCTTTAAATGGAGTTTGTGAATATGCAAATACAGGAGTTTGGACAAAAAAAGCAATTAAAGAAGCGCAAATTTTAGGTGTCAATGTTAAAACCGTAGCAAGTAGCGAGGAAAGTAATTTTAATCATATTCCTAGAGTGGAATTTAGTGATAATGCTGATTATGCTTATATTTGTTCTAACAATACTATTTACGGCACTCAATATCAAAATTATCCTAAAACTAAAACTCCTTTGATTGTGGATGCATCGAGTGATTTTTTTTCTAGAAAAGTAGATTTTTCAAATATTGCTCTTTTTTATGGCGGAGTGCAAAAAAATGCTGGAATTTCGGGTTTAAGTTGTATTTTTATCCGTAAAGATATGTTAGAAAGATCTAAAAATAAACAAATTCCTAGCATGTTAAATTATTTGACTCATGCTGAGAATCAGTCCTTGTTTAATACGCCTCCAACCTTTGCTATTTATATGTTTAATCTTGAAATGGATTGGCTTTTAAATCAAGGCGGACTTGATAAAGTACATGAGAAAAATTCTCAAAAAGCTGCTATGCTTTATGAGTGTATTGATTTAAGTAATGGATTTTATAAAGGACATGCAGATAAAAAGGATAGATCTTTAATGAATGTGAGTTTTAATATTGCTAAAAATAAAGATTTAGAGCCTCTTTTTGTAAAGGAAGCCGAAGAAGCTGGAATGATAGGACTTAAAGGACATAGAATTTTAGGAGGAATTCGTGCAAGTATTTATAATGCGCTTAATTTGGATCAGGTAAAAACCTTGTGTGAATTTATGAAAGAATTTGAAGGAAAATATGCATGATAAAGCGTTTTGATGAGTGCGATAGAATGTCGCAAATTATTGTTTTTGATAAATATTTTAAGACTGCAGGACAAGTGGCTTTTGAACCTAGCGGAGATATTAAAAAACAAACTAAAGAAGCGCTTGCAGAACTTGATGCTTTGTTTGAAAAAATAGGCGCAAACAAAGGAGATTTGATTCAAATTCAAATCTGGTTAGCTAATATGCAAGATTTTGATGCAATGAATGAAATTTATGATGCTTGGATTAAAAATTATCCTAAACCTGTTAGAGCTTGTGTAGGAAGTGCTTTAGCAGAGGGTTATTTGGTAGAAATTCAAGCTTTTGGAAAGCTAAGAGAGAATTAAAAATTCTCTCCTCCAAATTTTAAAAGCGCAGATCCCCAAGTAAAACCACCGCCAAAAGCATCTAGTAAGATCAGATTTCCTTTTTTAAGCCGACCTTCTTCATAGGCATCATTCATTGCCATAGGTATAGAAGCAGCTGAAGTATTGCCATATTTTTGTACAGTGATCACACATTTTTCATCATTTAGATTGAGTTTTTCTTGGACGGCTTTAATGATGCGTAGATTAGCTTGATGAGGAATAAAAAGATCAATTTCTTGTGCTAAAATGTTATTTTTGGTTAAAATTTCTACAACATCATTGCTAAGTGTGTTTACTGCTATTTTAAAAACTTCATTGCCTTTCATTTGCATAGAAAGTGTTTGACATAGGTTTGATTTTTGCGATCTTTGAGTCATTAAAAGATCTCCATAATTACCATTGCTTGCAGTATGTACATCAAGGATGTGATTTTTATTATCCAAGCTTACAACTCCAGCACCCGCACCGTCTCCAAAGAGTATGCAAATACTTCTGTCATTGTAATCCATAATGGAACTTGTTTTTTCAGCTCCTATGATTAAAACATTTTTTTTCAAACCACTTTCTACCAAAGCTTTAGCTTGTTCAAGTAAATAGATAAAACCAGAACAAGCTGCTGAAATATCAAAAGCACTAATATTTACGAGTCCTAAATTTGAAGCAATTTTACAAGCTGTTGAAGGCATAGTAAAATAATCAGGACTTAAAGTGGCTACGAGAATAGCATCAATATCTTCAGGTTTTAAATTTGCTCTTTCTATGGCTTTTAATGCAGCTTTTGTGCCCAAATCGCTGGTATTTTCATTTTCATTGGCAATGCGTCTTTCTTTAATACCTGTGCGTCTAGTGATCCATTCATCGGTGGTATCTACCATCTTTTCAAGATCAGCATTGCTTAAAATTTTTTCTGGAATATAAGAAGCTATACTTTTAAGACTGGCTTTAAGCATTGTATTTTCCAAGTTCATTTTCTATAAGTTCATTAATATGAGATTGGCTAAAATTTATAGCTTGAAAAATTGCATTTTTAATAGCCCTAGAATCGCTTTTTCCATGACTTATAATCACACAACCATTAACTCCAAGAAGAGGTGCTCCGCCATATTCTTGCCAATCCGTGTGTTTTTTTAATTTTTTAAAAGATGGTTTCATAAGTAAAGCACCTATTTTAGAAATAAAAGATTGTTTTACTTCGTTTTTTAGAAGCTGAAAAATAGCTGTTGCTACACCTTCGCAAGCCTTTAAGATAGCATTTCCATTAAAACCATCGCAGACTAAAACATCTATTTCACCATTGAAAATATCTCTACCTTCAGCATTACCTATAAAATTTGGAATTTTTTTCATAAGCTGATGACTTTCTTTGGTAAGTTCATTACCTTTACATTCTTCTTCACCATTAGAAAGTAAAGCAAGGCGTGGTTTTTGAATTTGCATGATTGCTCTAGCATAAACTTCACCCATTATGGCAAATTGAAATAAATTTTCAGCTTTACAATCTGTATTAGCTCCAACATCCAAAAGTAAAGTTTTGTTAACGATATTTGGCATTAAAGTGGCAATAGCAGGTCTTGAAATGCCTTTAAGTCTTCCAAGCCTTAAGGTAGCCAAAGACATACTTGCTCCACTATGACCCGCTGAAACTACAGCATCTACTTTTTTTTCTTTTAATAAATTAATAGCTTTGTATATGGTTGTTTCTTTATTTTTTAAAGCATCTGTGGCATTTTCATTCATCGAAAAAATTTCACTAGCTTCTTCGTATTGTATATATTGTTCTAATTTTTTTGGTATTAAAGGTTTCAGAATTTTAGAATTTCCCACTAAGATAGCGTTAAAAGGTTTTGCTTCTAGCGCCTTTAAAACGCCTTCTATAATGGGTTTTTCTCCAAAATCACCACCCATTGCATCAATGGCAATGTTAATCATTGATTTTAATATTCCTTAGTTGTTGGATTCGCACGGTGAGGCATTTTGTAGCTTCCATCTTTGTCTTTTATAGGCATAGGAAGACTAACTTTATAGTGAGTTCTGCGTTTAGCTGCGCGAGTTTTGCTCACTCTTCTCTTTGGTACTGCCATTTTTTCTCCTTTATAAAATTTAATTAATTATTGCAATTTATGCAATAAAAATAATCACTTAAATAAGCTTCAAGCTCGCTGATAGCAACTTCTATTAAATCAATATGTCCATCGAAAAATTCTATAGTATTGCTCAATTCGTTTGCTTCATCTTTAAAAATACCATCACTTGCAAAAAGTTCTAAATTTTCTTTAATTTCAAGTTCTAACTCAGTTCCACAACTATCACAAGGTCTATAGATAAAACCTTGCATAATAGCATTTATTTTAACAAGCTTAGGATTTATTTTTACTAAATTTCCCTCAAAAATCATATTTTCAAGATTAAGTTTAAAAGGATATTCCTTTGTATTAATCTTAGAAAAAGGGATTTTCATTTAGCAAATTTCATTTGGTTTAAAGAAAAAATCAATTTCTATTTTTGCATTTTCCAAGCTGTCACTTCCATGAACAGCATTAGCATCAATACTCTCAGCAAAATCGGCTCTAATTGTTCCTGCTTTAGCTTCTTTAGGATTTGTCGCTCCCATTAAATCTCTATTTTTTAATACAGCACCTTCTCCTTCTAGTACAGAAACAACAACAGGACCGCTAATCATAAATTCAACCAAGTCTTTAAAAAAAGGTCTTTCTTTATGAACAGCATAAAAATTTTCAGCTTGTTCTTTACTAAGTTGAACTTTTTTCATTGCAGCGATTCTTAATCCATTGCTTTCAAAACGATCTAAAATTTTTCCTATAACACCTTTTTTAACAGCATCAGGTTTAATTATAGATAAAGTTTTTTCCATCTTTGTAATAACTCCTTATTTTAATAAAGCTTAAAATTATACTTGAATTTGTTTAAAGAAAGTTAAATTAAAAGAAAAAGCTAGGAATCTCTAGCTTTTTAATTTTTTAAAATTATGCAAAAACTGGAGTGTCCCCACTTCTCATATCAGCGCCAATATTATCACGACTTGGTTGTCCTGATTCTACAGCACTCCAAACTATACATCCATCTGTTGGGCAAGCACTGGCACAAGCGGGTTGATCATTATGTCCTACGCATTCAACGCATTTGTTTGCATAAACATAATATCTATCTTCACCTTCTGGATTGTTAGCATCATCAACGATAGCACTCACTGGACACTCATCAATACAAGAACCACAAGCAATACATATATCTGTAATTTTTACAGCCATTTTTTCTCCTTTTTAATATTTAAGATTTAAAAGATTTTAGCATAAAATTCTTAAATAAGGTAAATTTTGATAATCAAAAATTTACATTATTTGATAATAATTATAACTTTCTTAAATTTTTAATATTATTTTAGATATTTAAAAAAAAATAAAGATTTAAACGATATAATTTCGTTATCAATAAAATTTATTATTTAGGAGAAAATATGATAGTTACTAAAAAAGCTTTAGATTTTACTGCTCCAGCAGTATTGGGAAACAATGAAATTGTTCAAGATTTTAATCTTTATAAAAACATAGGTCCAAAAGGAGCGGTAGTATTCTTTTATCCAAAAGATTTTACTTTTGTTTGTCCTTCAGAAATTATAGCTTTTGATAAAAGATATCAAGAATTTAAAAATCGTGGCATTGAAGTAATTGGAATTTCAGGAGATAATGAATTCTCACATTTTGCTTGGAAAAATACTCCAGTAAATCAAGGTGGTATTGGTCAGGTTAAATTTCCGCTTGTTGCTGACTTAACTAAGCAGATTGCTAGAAATTTTGATGTACTTTATGCAGAAGCAGTTGCCCTTCGTGGTTCGTTCTTGCTTGATGCTGATGGAACAGTTCGCCATGCTGTGGTTAATGATTTACCACTAGGTAGAAATATAGATGAAATGTTAAGAATGGTTGATACTATGCTTTTTACAAATGAGCATGGTGAAGTTTGTCCTGCAGGATGGAATAAGGGCGATGAAGGTATGAAAGCTAACCCTAAAGGCGTGGCTGAATATCTTGGCAAAAACGAAGCTAAACTTTAATTTCTTAGTATAAAGCCTCTTTACGAGGCTTTTTCTTCATTTTTATTCTTTAATTGAAATTCATAAATTTTCTACTATAATTTTACACACATATTAAAATTTTTACTTAGGCTAAAATATGGCAGGCGAAGATCAAGAAAAAACAGAAGAACCCACGTCCAAAAAGATAGAAGATGCGCGTAAAGAAGGTAATGTTCCAAAGTCTCAAGATGCGGCAGCTATTGTAACTTTGATAATTGGAGTAACTATAACTTTATTTATGATGAGTTTTATGGGCGAGAGAATTGTAAATTTATATAGATACTATCAAAGTTTTATTGGTGTTGAATTTGATTTGCGTATTATTCAAGCCATTATGATTAAAAGCATTTTTGAAGTTTTAATTATTCTTGCACCTATTGTTTTAAGTATTATGATTGCTGGGGTTTTAGGAAATATTATGCAATTTGGTTTTATTTTTACAACTAAACCTATTATGCCAAATTTAGGAAAAATCAATCCTCTAAAAGGTTTAAAAAACCTTTTTTCATTGAAAAAAATTGTTGAAAGTATAAAAATTATTTTAAAAGTGGGCATTGTTTTTACTATAGCTTTTATAGTTTTACTTAAATTTATGCAAGAGCTTCCAAGGGTTGAGCTTTATACTATGGTTGCACAGCTTACTTGGCTAAGAGACAGAGCTATTGTTTTAGCAGCTATTGTTATAGTTGCTTTTTTAATTATTGCTGTTTTAGATGTTTTTTTGGTGCGTTTTCAGTATTTTAAAGGTTTGCGTATGAGCAAACAAGAAATAAAAGATGAGTATAAACAAATGGAAGGAGATCCTCAGGTTAAAGGTAGAATTCGTAGACTTCAAATGGAAGCTGCGCGTCGTCGTATGGTTCAAGATGTTGCAGGTGCGGATGTGGTGATCACAAACCCAACGCATTATGCCGTAGCTATTCGTTATGATACAAGTAAAGAACAAGCTCCTAGGGTTGTTGCCAAAGGAGTGGATTTTCTCGCTCTTCGCATAAAACAAGTAGCCTATGAAAATAATGTTGTAGTTTATGAAAATCCTCCT
Organism: Campylobacter sp. CFSAN093229; assembly: GCF_011068225.1. Lineage (NCBI taxonomy): Bacteria > Pseudomonadati > Campylobacterota > Epsilonproteobacteria > Campylobacterales > Campylobacteraceae > Campylobacter > Campylobacter sp. CFSAN093229. The sequence continues at coordinate 55,687 of NZ_JAAMXB010000002.1, forward strand.
TTAGCAAGAGAGCTTTATAAAGCTTGTGATGTTAATGATCTTATTCCTAGGGAAATGTTTAAAGCTGTAGCTGAGGTGCTAGGATTTGTTTATAATACAAATAATAAGAGTCGTTTAGCTGGTCAAGTAAAACAAGGAAACTAAAACTTTTAAGGTGCTTTAGTTCCTATTTTATTGATAAGTTCAAGAACTGATTTTTGAGTACTTGTATCTGCCGTATCGACTTTAAAATATATTTCTACTCTATTATTTTCTAGGGCTTGTGGATTTCCATTGATAGGATTATTAAGCCCGTAGCTTTTAATGCTAATATTTTTCAAATTTGCTCCACCTTCTATAAAATATTTTAATACATTTTCTGCTCTTTGGTAGGCGAGTTCATAACTTCTTATAATAGAGTCGCTATTGTCTGTATAGCCTCTAATTTCTATTTTTGCTTGAGGTGGCAAATATGTTGTTAGTTCAGCCATACGTCTTAAATAATCTTGTATATCAGCTGAAACGATTTGAGCGCTACCTCTTTCAAATTCAACTTTGGATGGAAGGTTAAGAGCAACCTGATTGTCGCTTTGATCTAGAGCCGCTTGAAGACGTTTGATGGTTTCTTGCTGTGTCATAGTCATTTGTTTTAACGATTTGAGTTCATCACTTTCTTCTTTTGCTGCACCCTTATATTTTTCTTGAGTTTTACTCTCTTCTTTGACTGTTTGAGTAGAGGTATAATCAAAGATTTTAACAAATTCGGTTTTTAAAGCCTCTACTTTAGCAGGATTTGTTTTAGAAATTGCCCAAAGAGCAATAAAAAGCGCCAAAAGCAAACTTAGAAAGTCTGCATAAGGTACAGCCCATTTTTCACCTGCAGGACATTCTGGACATTTATGTTTCTTGGCCATTTTTAACCTTTGTCAAATTGTGAAATTTTTGGATCATCGTGACTTAAGAAATTAAAAAGCTTAGCTTCCAAATCTCTAGGATTCGCACCTTCTGCAATTCCTTTTATGGCTTCAGTGATGACAATTTGCTCTTTTACAAGATCCATTCCATTAGCTTTCATTTTTCTTCCCCAAGGTGCAAAAAGCGCATAAGCACCAAAAATCCCAGTAACCGTAGCTGTAAAAGCACCTGAAATACCCGCTGCCATTGCTTGAGGATTGTCTAGCAATTTAAGAGCTAGAATAAGACCAAAAACCGCTCCAACAAGTCCCATGGTAGGGCAAGTTTCTCCAAATACTATCCAATATTCTGCACATTCTTTATAATGCTCTTCAAGTTGTTCGGTTTGTATTTCCATGCTTTCGTGAATTTCTTCAAAGCTTTTACCATCTACAAGCATCATCATAGCATTTTTTAAAAATTCATTTTCAATCTCATTGGTTCTTGATTCTAATGCTAAAAGACCATCTCTTCTTGCAATAATGGCAAATTCTATTAACTGGGCTATCCTTTCAGGTAGATTTACTCCAGAACCTTTAAAGACAACTTTGAGTTCTTTATAAGCTGCTTTTACGATTTTTTTATGTGTAGAAGTCATTGCACAAAATGCAGCCGTTGGCATAACTATAAGAAAGGAAGAAAGATGCACAACATGTAAAGGATTACCACCTTCTAGTATATCTCCTACTGAAATACTAGTAACTGCAAGCACCATTCCCAGTATGGTTGAAAGATCCATTAAATATCTCCTTGATTATTTTAAATCGCCCCAATTTTTGGCGATACTTGAGCTTGTTTTTAATTTTACTTTTAATTTTACTATATTTTCCATAATATCTCTAGTTTTTTTTACAAAATTTTCACATAAATCATCTTTTACTTCAAAAATTAATTCATCGTGAATTTGCAAAATAAGCTTTTTGTCTTCATTTAATTCTTTATTGATTTCTAGCATTGCAAGTTTGATTACATCAGCTGCTGAGCCTTGTAAGATTGAATTAATGCTTTCTCTTTCATACATGGTAATTTGCATAGGTTTTGCGTTTTCAAAATCAAAATAACGCTTGCGACCGCTTAAAGTAGTGATAAAACCATTTTGTTTAGCTTTGTTTTTAACTGTTTCAAAATATTTCTTAATACTAGTAAAATTTTCAAAATATTTTTCTATGTAAGATTTGGCTAAATGAGCTTCTATTTTTAAATTTTGACTTAAAGTTTTATAGCCCATGCCATAAATAAGTCCAAAATTTATACTTTTTGCAACACTTCTGGTTTCATAATTGCTTTCTCCAAAAATCATTATAGCTGTTCTTGCATGTATATCTTCATCGTTAGCAAAAGCATTTAAAAGTTTTTCATCTTCGCTAAAATGCGCAAGCATTCTCAGTTCGATTTGAGAATAATCAAGAGAGATAAAACTAAATCCATCTTTAGCTACAAAGCAAGATTTATAATCTTTTGCGTATTGTCCGTGTGCAGGAATATTTTGCAAATTTGGATCTTTAGATGAAAGGCGTCCTGTAGCGGTTCCAGTCTGTAAAAAACTTGAATAAATGCGTGAATTTTTATCTTTTAACGCTAGTTTTAACAAAGGTTCGCAATAAGTGGAATAAAGTTTGGCAAGTTCTCTATAATCTAAAATTTTAGCAATTATAGGATGTTTATCTAAAAGTGCATTTAAAACTTTTTCATCGGTAGAATATCCTGTTTTTCCTTTTTTTCCACTTGGAAGTTTAAGTTTTTCAAAAAGTATATCACCTACTTGTTTAGGTGAATTTAGGTTAAATCTATCCTCACAAAGAGTATAAATTTCTTCACTTAAATTTTTGATTTCATTTTCAAATTTTTTCATAAGGATTTCAAGTGCATTTGTGTTAAGTTTTATCCCATTTTCTTCCATCGTCATAATGATTTTAATGAAATCAAATTCGCAGTTTTTAGCAAGTTCTAATAAAGGAGTTTCAAGATTTTTTAAAAAATAAAGATAAAATCTTAAAGTGATATAAGCATCTTCCGCAGCATATTTGCAAGCTTTTTCAAGCTCTACACTTGCAAAATTTTCTCCTTTTTTAACAAGGCTTTCAAAATGTAAGGTTTCATAATTAAAAAATCTTAAAGCTAAATCATCCATATTTACTCTTAAAGAAGGATTTTTAAGCCATGCTAAAATCATTGTATCTGCGTATTTTTGAGGTAAATTTAATCCAAAATTATTTTGAATGATTTTAAAATCATATTTGAGATTGTGTCCTATAACAAAATGATTAAAGATTACTTCTATAGCTTTTTTGGCGCTTTGCAATGAGATTTGCTCACCTACTCCAAGATAATTATGGGTTAAAGGCACGTAAAAAGCTTCATTTTCACTCATGCAAAAACTAAAACCAACAATTTTTGCTTCTTTTGTATCAAGTCCTGTGGTTTCGGTATCAAAAGCAATAATACTTTCTTTATCAAGGGTATTTAAAATTTCAAAAAGTTTGTTTTCATCTTGTATTAAAATGGCTTTAAAACCTAAATTTTTATCTTTATTATCAGGATTTTGACGCAGTTTTTTAAGTAAAGTATTAAGTTCGTAATGTTCTAAAATTTCAAGTATTTTTAAAAGAGGTTCTTCATCAGGATAAGTTGCTTTTTCTATAAGATCTTGCACTTCTAAATTTTCATACAAAGAGGCTAATTTTTTGCTTAAAAATGCATTTTCCTTACCCTCTAAAAGCAAGTTACGACTTCTTTCATTGCGTATTAGAGTTAAATTTTCATAAATTCCTTCTATGCTACCAAATTCATCAAGTAAGGTTTTAGCCCCTTTTGCACCTATACCTTTAACGCCTGGAATATTATCAGAACTATCTCCGCAAAGAGCTAAAAAATCTCTGATTTGATGAGGTTTTACTCCGTATTTTTCTAAACACGCTGCTTCATCATAGTCGTTTTTAGAAATAGGACTGTAAATGCTTGTTTTACCATCTTTTATGAGTTGATAAAGATCTTTATCTTGAGTGATAATGCGTACAAAAATATCCCTATCTTCACAAGTTTTTACAAAAGAAGCGATGATATCATCGGCTTCATAACCTTCTTGAGAAACGCTTATAAAACCCATTTTTTCTATCATCTCTATGCAAATTGGAATTTGTTCTAGAAGTTCAGGTGGTGGTGGAGTGCGATTTTGTTTATAGTTTGGATCAATTTCGCTACGAAAAGTTTTTCCTTTGGAGTCTAATGCAAAAACAATATAATCACTTTTATGTTCATTTTTTAAGCTATAAATAAAATTTGCAAAACCGCTAATCATTCCACTAGCTTGTCCTTGTGAATTTTTAAAACCTTTTAATGCGTAGTAAAGTCTGAAAAAAAATCCAAAAGTATCGATAATAGTTAAAGTTTTCATAATAATTTCTTCTTTTGATAAAATATATTTTTAAGTTGTATTATTTCAAAATTTTGCTTAAAATGTCTACAATTTAAGATCTTTAAGCAAAAACACTGCAATTTTTAGCCATAATTACAAATTATTTATAAAAAAATATATTAAAATATAAGGATAATGTAATGACAAATCAGCAAATTGATGGAATTGCGGATAAGAATTTTAACACACCTGAAGGTAGGAAAGTTTTTAAAAAGGCAGTTTTTTCTTGCTGGTTGGGAACTGCTATGGAATATGCAGATTTTGCACTTTATGGTTTAGCAGCTGCAACAATTTTTTCAGAAGTGTTTTTTCCTGAGCAAACTCCAGTAATTGCACTTTTGCTTAGTTTTGTAACTTATGGCATAGGTTTTATTGCAAGACCTATTGGGGCTTTGTTTTTTGGTTATTTAGGCGATAAACATGGAAGAAAAAATGTTATGATGGCTACAATAGCTTTAATGGGAATTTCAACTACTCTTATAGGTTTTATCCCAAGTTATGCAGTAATTGGTGTTTGGGCGCCTATTTGTTTGGTTATATTACGTTTTATGCAGGGTTTTGGTGCAGGAGCTGAACTTTCAGGTGGAACAGTTATGCTTGGAGAATATGCTCCTAGCAAGAGAAGAGGGCTTGTTTCTTCTGTGATTGCCTTAGGATCAAATAGCGGAACTTTGCTTGCGTCTTTTGTATGGCTTTTGATGGTACAAATGGATGAAGCAAGTTTTAAAGAATGGGGCTGGAGAGTTCCTTTTATGGGAAGTATTTTAATCGCTCTTTTTGCTGTATATATTCGTTTTCATGTCAAAGAAACCCCTGTTTTTGAAAAGCAAAAAAATGAAATGATGAAATTGCGTCTTAATAACGAAAAGCATATGAAAAAAGATGAAAGAAGTTTTTGGCAAAGAAGTCGTGCTTTTTGGACTATGGTGGGCTTAAGAATAGGCGAAAATGGACCTTCTTATCTTGCGCAAGGTTTTATTGTAGGTTATGTGACTAAAATTTTACTTTTAGACAAATCAGTTGCCACTACAGCAGTAATGATAGCTTCATTGGTAGGTTTTTTGGTTATTCCTTTGGCAGGTTATTTAAGTGATAGATTTGGAAGACGTATTACTTATAGAATGTTTTGTTTGCTTTTGATGATTTATGCTTTTCCTGCTTTTATGCTTTTAGATAGTAAAAATGAAATTATTGTGATTTTAACTATTATTGTAGGTATGTCTTTAGCATCTTTAGGGATTTTTGGTGTACAAGCGGCTTGGGGTGTAGAACTTTTTGGGGTAAAAAACCGTTATACAAAAATGGCTTTTGCTAAGGAGCTAGGTTCTATTCTTTCAGGAGGAACAGCGCCTATGGTGGCTTCTGCTTTGCTTGCGTATTATGGCACTTGGTGGCCTATTGCGACATATTTTGTATTAACTGCAGGTATAGGTTTTGTGACTACATTTTTTGCGCCAGAAACTAGAGGTAGAGATTTAAATAAAATAGAAGATGCGATATGAGACTTATCTTAGACACGGATATAGGCAATGCTATTGCGGGATCAAATACCGATGATGGTTTAGCGCTTGCTTTGATTTTGTCATCTAAAGAAATCAAACTTGAAATGCTAAGCACGGTTTGTGGTAATGTTCCAGGCCTTGTTGCCTATAGCGTGGCTAAGGATTTATTTAAACGTTTAAAATTAAACATTCCCGTTTATTTAGGAGCGAATGAAGCCTTAAAAGAACCAAGTAAAGCTTGGCGTCAAAGACTTGATGAAAGTGTAAAAAATTTTAAGCTTGAATATCTTTGGGAAAATATAAAAAGTCCTGAAATTTTAGAAAATATAAATCCCGATGCGATTTTTAAAATGGGTGAGTTGGTGAGTAAAAATCCTAAAGAAATTTCTATTTGTGCTATAGGACCTTTGACAAATATCGCTATGGCTATGAAAATTTTTAAAGATTTTGATATAAATCTTAAAGAGCTTTTTATTATGGGCGGCAGTTTTGATATGCCTTATTACACTAAGGATACAAATTTTGGTTTTGATCCTGAGGCGGCTAGTATAGTGTTAAATTCAAGAGCTAAAATTACACTCGTACCTTATAATGCAACCATGCAGACTTTACTAACACATGAGGATTTAAAAGAGTTGCAAGCTAAGAATATTTTATGCGATTTTATCGTTGAAACTTTAAGCGTTTGGATTGATTATGCTTCTAAAACACGTGGTACAAAGGGAACTTGGATACATGATGCTTTAACGATAGCTTATGCATTAGATTCTAGTATTGCAGATTTTGATGAGTGTTATGCTGATGTTATTTGCGATAGTTCTTTGGCAAGAGGTATGAGTTGGCGTTGTTTTAAAGAGCCAAAAATGAGTATGGGAGTGGATTTAAGCACTAAAAATTGTGTTAAAATTTTAAAAAATGTAGATAATACAAAGCTTTTAAAACTTATAAAAGAGAGGCTTTTAAAAGGAGTTTGCTATGAAAATTATGAAAGCATAACGACTTAATTTTCCAAGTAAGATAAAAAATATAGTTTTTAAAAAAGAATATTTCGCAAAACCAAGTCCTAAGGCAAAAAGATCTCCCACTAAAGGTAAAAAAGTAAAAAAAGCAAATATACTTCCAAATTTAGCAAAATTAGCATTGAAATTTTCTAATTTTTTTAAGGATTTGCTAAAGTATTTTTCTAAAATTTTTTCTTTTCCAAAATACGCTAAAGCATAAGTACTTAAACTTCCTAAGGTATTACCCAAAGTGGCTACGATAAGTATCAAATTTGGATTAAAATCAAGTTTTATAAAGCCTAAAACAAAGGCTTCACTTGCTAAAGGTAATAGTGTGCTTGAAAGAAAACACACTATAAAAAGTCCTAAATAACTTATATCATTATATAAAAAATCAAACATAAAATTATGATTTTTGTGTATTTTTAAGCTCTAAGTCTAGATAATATCCTGTGTAAGAACGGGTTTTTTTGTGTTCTTTAGCGACTTTTTCTACGCCTCCTGTGCTAATAACCTTGCCCCCCTTAATTCCTCCTTCAGGCCCCATATCGATAATATAATCAGCATTTTTAATCACATCTAAATTATGCTCTATTACAAAAACCGAATTTTTAAGATCAACCAAATGTTGTAAAACTAAGATGAGTTTATTGACATCTTCAAAATGCAGTCCTGTTGTAGGTTCATCAAGTATATAAAGCGTTTTTCCTGTATCGCTACGGCTTAGTTCTTTAGCAAGTTTGATTCTTTGTGCTTCACCTCCACTTAAGGTGGTGGCATTTTGTCCTAGAGTTAGATAATCTAAACCCACTTTTACTAGAGTATCTAATTTTTGTTTGATTTTGGGAACAGCTGTAAAAAATTCACTCGCTTCTAAAACACTCATATTTAAAATTTCACTGATATTTTTGCCTTTATATTTGATTTCTAGCGTGGCATCATTGTAGCGTTTGCCCCCGCAAGTATCACAAACTACCATAACATCAGGTAAAAAATGCATCTCTATTTTGATTTCTCCATCTCCGCTACATTTCTCACATCTTCCACCCTTGACATTAAAAGAAAAGCGTCCTGCTTTATAACCACGCATTTTGGCTTCTTTAGTGGCGGCAAAAAGATTTCTGATTTCATCCATAGCGCCTGTATAGGTGGCAGGATTTGATCGTGGTGTGCGCCCAATTGGGCTTTGATCAAGATAAATGACTTTATCAAGTTTTTCAAGTCCTTCTATTTGCACTCCACCAAGTTTTTTAACTTTTTTAGCGCGGTTTAATTCCTCTTGTGCAAAAGGAAGTAGGGTTTGAAGTATCAAAGAACTTTTTCCAGAACCTGAAACTCCTGTTATAGCGACTAAATTTTGTAAAGGAAATTTTACGCTTAAATCTTGGATATTGTTAATATTTACATTTTTAAGTTCAAGCCATTCTTTTTGTGCTCTGTTTTGAAGTTGTGAAATTTGTTTTTTACCATTCATATAAAGTGCAGTTTCGCTTTTGCTTTTTAAAAGTTCTTTATAAGTTCCACTAAATACAACCTCACCTCCAAATTTTCCTGCTTTTGGGCCAATATCTACAATAAAATCTGCTTCTTCTATAGTCATTTTATCATGCTCTACGACAATTAGGGTATTGCCCTTTTGTTGTAAATTTCTTAAAGTTTTAATCAGTTTTGCAGTATCTCTTTCATGAAGTCCTATGCTAGGCTCATCTAAGACATACATCACTCCACTTAAACCACTGCCAATTTGTGAAGCTATGCGGATTCTTTGTGCTTCACCCCCACTAATCGTTCTTGCATCGCGCCCTAAGGAAAGATAACCTAGTCCCACATCATACAAGAAAAACAATCTTTCGTTGATTTCTTTTAGGATAGGTTTAGAAATAAGTTTTTGTTGCTCGCTTAAATAAGAAAAATTTTTCTCATCTGCAAAAAAGGCCGTACTATCTTCTATGCTCATATCTAAAATTTCACCCAAGCCTTTTTTGGCTACTTTCACGGCTAAACTTTCGGGTTTTAAACGATGCCCACCGCAGTCTTTACAAATTTTTTCACTCATATATTCGGCTAAATCTTTTTCATCTTTTAGCATTTCATAAGCCATTTTAACTACGCCTTCAAAGGTGCGTTTTAGACGATTTCTTTTCCAAAGAAATTCTATAGTTTTGGCATTACCATACAATACAAGGCGTTTTTGTTCTTCGCTTAATTGCATAAAAGGTATTTTGATAGGAATTTCATTTTGTTCGCAAAAGGCGATTAGGAATTTATAATAATAACTTTTATTAAAACCATACATGATTTTAACAGCACCATTTTCGAGGCTTAAATTTTCATCGATGATTTTTTTCATATCTAAAGTATAACGAATTCCAAGTCCATCACAAGCTTCACATGCTCCTTTTGGAGAATTAAAAGAAAAGCTTAAAGGCTCGAGTGGAACAAAAGAAATTTTACAATCAAAACAAGCTGAATGTTCGCTAAAATGATAATGTTTATTAAGGTTTATTTCCTCATGATTTAAAACTTCTATTTCTATTTCTCCAAAGCTTTCTTGTAAGCCTTTTTCTATATCGCTTGCAAGACGAGAGAGTAAATCTTCTTGAATTTCAAGCCTATCTATGACAAGTTTAATGGTGTGTTTTTTGGTTTTGGCCAGTTCAATTTCTTCATCAAGTCTTACCAAAACTCCATCGATTTGAGCTCTTACATAGCCTTTGTTGCGTAAATTTTCAAGCAAATCTGCATAAGTTCCTTTTTTTTCTCGTATGAGTGGGGCGTAGATGATGATTTTTGCACCTTTTGGAAATTTTAAAATTTCACTGACTATATCACTTGCACTCATAGATGAGATTTTTTGTCCGCATTGATGACAATGTTGAATACCCACTCTTGCATATAAAAGTCTTAGATAATCATAAATTTCAGTGATGGTTCCCACGGTCGAGCGTGGATTTTTAGAAGTGGTTTTTTGATCTATGGCAATGGCTGGAGTTAAACCTTCGATTTTATCGACATCAGGTTTGCCCACCTTATCTAAAAATTGTCTGGCATAAGCACTTAAACTTTCTATGTAACGGCGTTGTCCTTCGGCATAAAGAGTGCCAAAAGCAAGGGTTGATTTTCCACTCCCACTCAGTCCTGTAAAAACAATGAGTTTGTTTTTGGGAATTTCAAGGTGGATATTTTTTAGGTTATTTTCTCTTGCACCAATGATTTTTATGGTATCGTTCATAGTCTTTCCTAAACATTAAATAAATTTAAGATTTTAGCATAATAATATTAAAAGAACTTGGATAAATCCAAGTTAAAAATTTATAAGATTTAGCTTATTAAGTAAAGAGTGGGTGGTTCCAAGTATTGATAAGGCATATATGCAAAGTAAAATTTTTCTATGAGCTGAAATATGCATTTTTTCTATGATTTTAATTCCTATAAAAACTCCAACCATAGAAGCTATACCTACTAGTATTCCTTTATGAATAACTTCAGAGTCTATAACTCCAGAATTTGAAAAAGATATAATACCAGAGACTGAAGCAAAAATAACAAAAAACAAGGATAAAGAAACAACTTTTTTACTATCATAGCCTAAAAAATAAGCTAAAATCGGAGCAATTAAAAGTCCGCCACCAATTCCCAAAGAAATAGCAAAAATACCAGTAAAAGCTCCAGCAATAAATAAAATGACATTCTTTACCCAAACGCTTCTTTGATTTTGCACAATGTTTTCTTTAATTCCAAAAGCATATTTGATAAAAAATATACAACTTACCGCTAAAAATACGCCAGTAAGAGCTACATCACTTAAAGCTTTTAAAAGCATTCCGCTAAAGCTTGCCCCTATGAGCCCTCCAAAACCTATCATAATACCATCTTTAAGATTTAGATTTTTTTTCTTATAATTAATATAAGAGCCAAAAACTGCTGCAAAAATCATTTGCAATACTGAAATTCCGATAGCATGGTGAGCACTTGCTCCAAGTGCGAACATAGAAGGAACGATAATCATACCTCCACCAATGCCAAAAAGTCCAGAAGCAATACCTGAAATGATTCCTATGATTAGATAAGGTAAATCTGTGATTTCCATAGCTTTTCCTAAAAAATATTAAATATTTCAAATACGGAATAATTTTATCTTATTAAGCTAAGTATTATCTTAGTTTTTTATAACAATAGAATATTTTTTGGTAACTTTAAGCATCGTAAAAATGTTTCAAAATATTATAAAATATAAAGATTTTATAATATTTATTTTAAATTTAAAGTAAAATTTATATTTATTGATTAAAATTAATTTAGACTTTAAAAATTTTCATAAAAGTCTTAATTTTTGAAATATTTTATAAGAAAGGTAAAAGATGAGTGAAAATGATTTTTTTAGTAATTCTTTGATTTTAAAACTTACACACACTCTTCGCTCTTGGTGTTTCTAAACTTCTTTTTATCTAAATTTTTTCTTTAATATTATTTTAATTTATTTTTTAAAAAAGGTTTATTATGTTTGTTAAAAATGTAAATTTTTATTACAGACAAATCCTTGAAAAATTTGAAAATTCTTATTTTGCAGAGGATTTGACTAAGGTAATTATAGGGATTGATTGTGATTATTTAGATGCTAATGAATTATCCTTTAGCGAGTTTAAGGCAAAATATTATGAAGCTTTAAGCAAGAATAAAATTTGCGACTTTGCTGGATTTTTTGGAGTTTTTAGTGCAAATTTTGTATCTTTTTTTGAAAAAATTCCACTTTCTTCTAAGAAAAATTATGATTTTCCTTTATTTTTGTTTGCCAATGCTAAAGCTTATTTGATTTATGAGAAAAATAGCAAGATGTTTTTTAAATTTGGCGCTTCAAAATATTTTGAATATTTAAAAGATGATATTGAACCAATGAAAAAGAAACAAAAAAATGATTTTGAAATTTTAAATTCTTTAGAAGATGAAAAAAATGATTTTTTAAAAATGTGCGAAAAAGCCAAAGAATATCTTTTAAGTGGAGATATTTTTCAAGTGGTCTTAAGTAAGCAACTTTGTATTAAACATCAAGTAAATGCTTTTGACTACTATGAGAGTTTAAGTGCTTTAAATCCAAGCGCTTATATGTTTTATTTTCCAAGTAAATATGGTGTTGTTTTGGGTTCTTCTCCAGAGTTTTTATTGAAAATTAAAAAAAGAGAGATTTATTTAGCCCCTATTGCTGGAACTAGAAATTTGGAAAATAACTGTGATCTTTTAGCTTTAGAAAAAGATCTTTTAAGTGATGAAAAAGAACTTAGTGAACATAAGATGCTTGTAGATTTAGCAAGAAATGATGCTTCTAAATTTGGCACTCAAACAAGAGTGGAAAATCTTTTTTCTATTATTAAAAATAAATTTGTAATGCACATAGTGAGTGAAGTGTATGCCAATATGAAAGAAGATGCGAGTATTTTTGATGTGATTGAAGCAGTTTTTCCAGCGGGAACTTTAAGCGGAGCTCCTAAAATAAGAGCTTTAGAGATCATTAGTGAGCTTGAAGATTGCGATCGTGGAATTTATGGTGGTGCGGTAGGATTTTTAAATTTTAACGAAGACATAACTTTAGCGATTTTAATTCGTTGCGCTTTTTTTACTCAAGATAAGGCTTATTTGGCAAGTGGGGCGGGTATTGTTTTGCAAAGTGAGAGTCAAAAAGAATATGCAGAAATTTGTGCTAAACGCAAGGCGCTTTTGGTAGCTTTTGAAAATTTAAAAAAGGAAAATCAATGATACTTTTAATTGATAATTATGATTCTTTTGTTTTTAATGTTAAAAGCATGTTAGAGCAACTCAGCAATGATGAAATTTTAGTAAGAAGAAATGATGAAATTTCTCTGAGTGAAATTAAAAATTTAAATCCTACTCATATTATTTTAAGTCCTGGTCCAAAGCATCCAAGTCAAAGTGGGATTTGTCTTGAAATTTTTAAAGCAAGGCTTAATATCCCTGTTTTGGGCATTTGCTTAGGACATCAAGCTTTAGCTTTAGCTTTTGATTCTTTAGTGGTTAAGATGCAAGAGCCTATGCATGCAAAAAATTCTTTGATAAAACAGTGCAGGGAAAATGAATTATTTTCTAATTTACCTTTAAATTTTAGTGTGATGCGTTATCATTCTTTAGAGGTTAAACAGCTTAGTGATGAGCTTGAAATTTTAGCCCTTGATGAAAAGGGTGTGATTATGGCTTTGGGACATAAAAATTTACCTTATTATGGTGTGCAATTTCATCCTGAAAGCTATTTTAGTGAATATGGCTTACAACTTTTTTCTAATTTTTTAAAACAAGATATAAAAAAATCACAAAAACAAGAAAATCCTTTAAGTTTTTATTTGCAAAAAATGAGTGAAAATCATTTTTTACAAAGCGATGATTTTGAGCAAATTTGTAAGATTATTATGTCTAAAGATTATGAAATTTTACAAGTAGCGGCTTTGTTGATTTTAATCACTGAAAAGTCTTTAAACGAAAAATCTTTAAGTGCTTTTGTAAGACAAATTTTAAGATATTCTCAAACTTTTAGTGATGAGAGTGAGATGATTGATATTTGTGGAACAGGTGGAGATGGTTTTAAAAGTATTAATGTTTCTACGACTAGTGCTTTTATTTTAGCAGCTTTAGGAGTAAAAGTAGCCAAACACGGAAATCGTGCCATTTCAAGTTCTAGCGGAAGTACAGATGTGTTAGAAGCTTTAAATATAACTACTCCAAACACTTTAGAATCAGTTTTAAAACAACTAAATAATCAAGGGCTTAGTTTTTTACATGCTCCATTTTTTCATCCTTTAGTAGGAGAACTTAAAGAGATCAGATCAAGACTTGGAGTAAGAACGGTTTTTAATGTTTTAGGTCCTTTATTGCACCCTAATTTAAAGTTAAAATATCAACTTATGGGAAATTATCACGCACCTGTGCATAGGCTTTTGATAGAGGTTTTAAAAAATTTAGGACGCAAAAAAGCTTTAGTGGTAAGAGGAAATGATGGTATGGATGAGCTTAGTATTTGCGATGAAAGTAAAATTTATGAGCTTTGCGAGGGAGAAATTTTAGAGTATTCTATCTGTCCTGAACAATTTGGTTTTAAAAGAGCTTTTCATAGTGAAATCATAGGGTCTAGTGCATATGAAAACGCTAAGGATTTAAAAGATATTTTAAGTGGTAAAATGCAAGGGGCAAAATTTGATTTGGTAGTTTTAAATGCTATGTTTGCACTTTATACAGCCAATAAAGCAAGTTCGCCTTTAGTGGCTAAAGATATGATTTTAGAAGCCATTTATTCAGGTAAAGTTATAGAGTATTTTAAGGAGTATCAAGCTTATGCTAAAGCTTAAAATTTGTGGCATTAAAGATGAAAAAAATGCTAAAGATTTAGCTTTTTTAAATATTGATTTTTTTGGACTTATTTTTGCTAAAAGTCCAAGAAGAGTGAGTTTAAATCAAGCAAGAAATTTAAGTGCAATTTTTCATGAGAAAGATAAAAAAGTTGTCGGTGTTTTTGTAGATGAAAATTTGGAACAAATTTTAAGATGTATTAAAGAAGTTAAGCTTGATGGGATACAAATTTATCGCACTATTACCAAAGAAGAATTTGAAATTTTAAAGGTGCAAAATGTTTTTGTTTGGCAGGTGATAAGTGTGGAAAATAGTTTAGATTTAAAAAGTGAAATTTTTGCTGATTTAGTGCTTTTTGATGCTAAGGGAATTTTAAAGGGCGGTAATGGAATAAGTTTTAATTGGACTTTATTAAGTTCTTATACTAAAGATTTTGCATTAGCTGGAGGCATAGGTTTGGATAATATTCATAAGGCCGTAAAAACAGGAGCTAAAATTTTAGATCTTAATTCAAAACTTGAAGATGAAAAAGGCTTAAAAGATATCAACAAAATAAAACAAATTTTAAAGGAGCTGAAAAAATGAAAAAAGCGTATTATGGGGATTTTGGGGGGCAGTTTTTGCCTGAAAGTGCAATGTTTGCTTTAAATGAGCTAGAAAGTGCTTTTTTGAAATTTTCTAAAGATAAACTCTTTAAAAAAGAATTAAACGAGCTTCTAAAAACTTATGTGGGGCGTCCTACTCCGCTTTATTTTGCTAGAAATTTAAGCAAAAAATATCAGCATGAAATTTATTTAAAACGCGAGGATTTAAATCATACTGGAGCACATAAAATCAATAATGCCATCGCTCAAGCCCTTTTAGCAAAAAAAATGGGAAAGAAAAAAATCATAGCAGAAACAGGAGCAGGTCAACACGGACTTGCAACAGCCACTGCAGCAGCACTTTTAGGACTTGAATGTGAAATTTATATGGGGGCAACCGATGTGCAAAGACAGGCTTTAAATGTTTATAAAATGGAGCTTTTGGGTGCTAAAATTCATGCAGTACAAAGTGGGCTTAAAACTCTAAAAGAAGCTACTACTGCGGCTATTCAAGCTTGGGTTGGAGATATTAAAAATATTTTTTATGTGGTTGGAAGTGCGGTAGGTCCTTATCCTTATCCTAAAATGGTAACCCATTTTCAAAGCATTATAGGAAAAGAATGCAAAATGCAACTTCAAAAACTCAATAAAAAAGTAGATTATATTATCGCAGCTGTTGGGGGTGGAAGCAATGCAGCTGGGATTTTTTATGATTTTATCAAAGATGAAAATGTTAAACTTATAGGTATTGAAGCAGGAGGGCTTGGCATTGATACGCCTTATCATGCAGCGACTTTAAATAAGGGAAAAACAGGCATTATTCACGGTATGAAAACCAAGGTTTTACAAGATGATTTAGGCAATATCTTGCCTGTACATAGTGTTTCTGCAGGGCTTGATTATCCAGGAATTGGCCCTTTGCATGCTTTTTTATTTGAAAGTAAAAGAGCGCAATATCATGCTATAAGTGATGAAGAATGTATGCAAGCTTTAAAATTACTTTGCAAAGAAGAAGGTATTATTGCAGCGATTGAAAGTTCGCATGCTTTAGCGTTTTTAGAAAAACTTTGTCCAACTTTAAAAAAGAAAAGCGTGATACTAGTAAATCTTTCAGGCAGGGGAGATAAAGATATGCAAATGATTAGAGATTATAAAAAAGGGGTGATTTATGGTTGATTTTAGAAAATTTTATAAAGAAAATGCAAATGTGGCTTATACGGTTTTAGGTTATCCAAATCTTCAAACAAGTGAAGCTTTTTTGCAAAGATTGGATCAAAGCCCTATTGATATTTTAGAACTTGGTGTTGCTTATAGTGATCCTATTGCCGATGGTGAGATTATTGCAGATGCGGCAAAAATAGCTCTTGATCAAGGTGTAGATATTTACAATGTTTTTGAGCTTTTAGCTAGGGTAAAAACTAAAAAAGCTTTGGTTTTTATGGTTTATTATAATTTAATTTTTTCTTATGGTTTGGAAAAATTTGTGAAAAAAGCAAAATCTTTAGGGATTTGTGCTTTGATTATACCTGAATTAAGTTTTGAAGAAAGTGATGATTTAATTAAAGAGTGTGAAAAATATAATATAGCTTTAATTACACTTGTAAGTGTTACAACCCCTAAAGAAAGGGTTAAAAAGTTAGTAAAACATGCTAAAGGTTTTATTTATTTATTAGCAAGCATAGGTATTACAGGTACTAAAAGTGTCGAAGAAGCAATCTTACAAGATAAAGTAAAAGAAATCAGATCTTTTACAAATTTGCCTATTTTTGTAGGTTTTGGCATTCAAAATAATCAAGATGCAAAAAGAATGAGAAAAGTTGCTGATGGAGTGATTGTGGGAACTAGCATAGTAAAGTGTTTTAAACAAGGAAATTTGGATATAATAATGAAAGATATTGAAGAAATTTTCAAAAAATAAAATTTTAAAACATATTTTTATTTTATATTTACTATAATTTTAAATTAAGTTTTTTATAAAGGTGGTAGCTATGTTAAAGATTCTTGAGTATTCCATCACTCATTTTTGCGAGCATATCTTAAGACTTCGCATTGAAGCAGCTCAAGATATAAGCGGTGAACTTTATGGAGCGAGTATTCCTATCATGGGCAAAAGCGAAGGAGAAAGTAATTTTTATTTATTTTTTCCAAAAGAAT
This sequence comes from Campylobacter sp. CFSAN093229, assembly GCF_011068225.1. Classification (NCBI taxonomy): domain Bacteria; kingdom Pseudomonadati; phylum Campylobacterota; class Epsilonproteobacteria; order Campylobacterales; family Campylobacteraceae; genus Campylobacter; species Campylobacter sp. CFSAN093229. The sequence continues at coordinate 72,626 of NZ_JAAMXB010000002.1, forward strand.
TTTTAAAAAAAATTGCAGAAATTTTAATTAATGATGAAAAATTTAAAGAAGATGACTGGTGCGATTTAACTAAAGAATGTGCCAATCAGATTATAGGTTATGCTAAAAATTTGTTAAATGATGCCAAGGGTGATGACGAGTATAAACTCGGAATTCCGGAATATTTAGGAAAAGTTGATTTTTCTGAAATAGTTCTAGATGAAGCTTTAACTTATAAATTTGAAAATTGTTATTTTAGAATAGGATATTGCAAATAATGAGCGATGATATAGAGTTTAACATTCATCATGGGCTTTTACAATCTTATGAAGATATCTTAGATATTACAGTAGATTTTGTAAGCGAGCTTGGAACTACAAATATGAGTGTAGCGGAGCTTTTAAAACTTGAAGTAGGCTCGGTTATTGATCTTGAAAAGCCTGCTGGAGAAAGCGTTGAGCTTTATATCAATAAAAGAATTTTTGGCAAAGGCGAGGTTATGGTTTATGAAAAAAATCTCGCTATAAGAATTAATGAAATTTTGGATTCTAAGACTGTGCTTCAATATTTTAAAAAAGAAATTTAAATGAGATTGCTAGTATTATTTTTTTTAATTTTACCTTTATATAGTGTTGAGTTGATTAGTTATAATATCTACGATAGAAATGACCGAGTAGATTTAATGCTTTCTTTTGATAATGCTTATAATGGCAAGATTTCTCAAAAAAAAGAAAAAAATTTAACTCTTTTAACTTTTAGTGATTTAACGTATTCTAAAGATGAATTAAAAGAACTTAACTCTCAACTTGTAGATAAAATTAGTATTAGTTCTAAAAATAATAATACCTATATTATGCTACAAAACAAACAAAATATTAATTTAGAACTTAGCTCTATCAATGATAAATTTGGAGTAAGGATACGAGCTATAGAGCAAGGGAAAGCAAATATCGAATCTGTACCTACAACAACTGCGAATAATTCTCAAGAATTAATGCCTAAACCAAAAAGTACAAGTTTAGAAGGGTATGATTATACAAATTATATCTTAGTAATGCTGATTTTAGTTATTTTGTTAATAGTGCTTTGGTGGTTTAAAAAGACTATGGTTTATAAAAATAACAATGTTTCTAGAGATTTTACTATGATTTTCCAAAGATTTTTAGATAAAAATAATCAACTTGTTGTTTTTGATCACGCTAATAAACGTTATACAATGATAATAGGTAATTCCAATGTGCTTTTAGAAAGTGTTGAAATTCCAGAGGAACAAACAATAAAACATACAGAAAAAACAGAGAAAAATTTTGATTCTTTTTTTGAAGAGAATAAAAAAAGAATTCAAAATCTTATAGAGCAGCGTCAAAAAGGTAAAAAATCTTAAATTTTTTGATTGATTGCTAATGCTATGGTAGCTGGTTTTGCAATTTTTTTGAGCTCATCTTTAGGTAAATTAAGAATTTTGTTTTCTTGATATATATAAAGAGTATTGTTTGCAAAAGCAAAATCAATCTTATCTTCATTTGTGCTTAAAGTTTTAGCTAGGCACAAAATAAAATTAAGCCATGAAATGGTATGAATATTGGGTAAAAGTTGCTTATAGGGTTCAAGATTATAAGGATTAACTTTTTTTCCATTAAGCTTAATAATGCTAGCAATTAAAGCTTTTTCTTTATGTGAAAATCCATAATTTAATCCACCTAGTACAAAATGAGCAGAGTGTTCATTAGCAAAATAGAAATTTAAATATTCTCCAATATGGCATAATTTGGCAGCATTTAGTAAAGTATGCTTATAGTTATCATTAAGTTTATGAAGATTTTTAAGGGTTGTAAAAATTTGCAGAGCAAAATGTGGAGTTTTATTTTTTTGTTTTGATTGTAAAAATTTATCTTGTAAACATTTTAAACTAGGATTGAAATTTGGTGGAAAAGTGATTTTAGGACGAAGTAAATCTTGCAAATAAACTCCTTCTCTGATTCCAACCCCACTCGTGATAACTTGTTTGGCTTTTATTTTTTCCGCAATCTTTAAAAAAATAAATATACCCTCTTTAATGGTATCAAAACGATCCTTTTTTATGCCAAAATTGATTAAAGAGTCTAAGTTTGAATTAAAAATTTTTAAAATATGTCCTTTTTCTTCATCTAGCATATAGCGAAAATCATGTAAATTTTTCAGTGGATAGGAATTTTTTTGCATGATGGAATTAGATATTGCTCTTAAGCTTCCACCTATTGCAATAAGGTTTTGATTGCAAAATTCTTTAGGAATTTGTTCTAAAATTGGTTTTATAAATTCTTCTAAAGAATCCATTTTTCCAGTATCATAGAACAATTCTTTTAGCCTAACAGTGCCAATATCAAGAGATATGCAAGAAATAATTCTATTATTTTTTATTAAACACAATTCACTAGAACCACCACCTATGTCTAAAGTGGTTCCATCCTTAAAAGGACTTAATAAATTTAAAGCCGCAAGACCACCTAAGTAACTTTCGCTTTTTCCATCTATACAGCGTATATTTAAAGACAGATTATCTTTGATTCTTTTAATGAAATTTTTTGAATTTGGGGCATCTCTTAAGGCTGATGTGCCTACTATAAATATTTTTTTGCACTTATGCTTTAAAGCGCATTGTTTGAAAAAAGCTAAGGCATCTTCGGCTCTTTGCATGGCTTCTTCTTGGAGAATTTTGCCATTATTATAAGCATTTTCTCCAAGTCTTATTTTGCGTTTGTATTCGCAAGTTGTATAAAAACCATATCTAGAAGTTTTTTCAAAAATCACCATTCTAATGGAGTTTGAGCCAAGATCAACAACGGCTGTTTTTTTTGCCATTAAAATTCTCTATCTCTATGTTTGAGTTTTAATTCTTCTATAGTTTCTACATTATCAGGATCAGGAATGATACATTCATATGGGCAAGCAACAATACAGGCAGGCTCTGAAAAATCATTAACGCACTCTGAACAAAGATCAGGGTCTATTACATAAATTGGACTATTTTCATAAATAGCTTCATCAGGACATTCTTCTCTGCAAGCATCACAACATACGCAGTCTTTTGTAATTAAAAGAGACATCATAACCTTTCAAAAATTTAAAAAATAATTTTAGTTTATACAATAACCAAACTTAAATAAAATATAAAAATAGAAATAAAGATAAATTTTTTGCACCGAAGGTGCAAAATTGTTAAGATTTTTTAGGGAAGCAGAAACGGTATCCTCTACGACGAACTGTTTCTATGGTAGATATATTTAATGGTTTATCCATTTTTTGACGAATTTGATTGATAGCTACTTCGATAACATTTGGAGTTACTAGCTCAGGTTCTTCCCAGATGGCATCTAAAAGTTGTTCTTTGGATACAATTTGATCCGAATGTCTTGCTAAGTGCGTTAAAACTTCAAAAGGTTTTCCTTTAAGTTCTATATCTTGACCTTTATAAGTAATTTTTTCCTCATCTGGATCAATAACTAAGTCTTCAATTTTAATAACATTGGTTCCACCAAGTCTTAGTCTTGCTTCAATTCTTGCGAGTAGAATATCAAAATCTAAAGGTTTTTTAACAAAATCATCAGCTCCAGCTTTCAAAGCTTTGATTTCTGTTTCTTTGTCTGTTTTTGAAGACATAATCATAACTGAAGTTCTTGGAGATTTATGTTTAATGGTATTAACAAGTTCTGCTCCATCTCCATCAGGTAAAGTCCAGTTTGCTAAAACTAAATCATAATGTCTAATGCCGATAAAGTATTCTCCATCTTTAAAATTTTCAGAAGAATCGGTTTGATAACCAAATTCATTAAGATTGTCTATAATTGTTTTATTTAGGCTAATCTCATCTTCTATAACTAAAATTCTCATTTGTTCTATCCTTATTAAGAAAAATTTAAAGAATTATATCATAGCTTAAGTAAATGTTTAGATATCTTTAAAAAAAAATTAATATTTTTTTTTCAATTTAACCCCAACTGTAGCATTTTTTATTATATTGGGTTTGAAAATTTTTATGTTAAGATTGGTTAAATTAGGAAAATCTTTTTTTAAATTTAAGCTTACAAAGTTTAAAGACTCTTCAAGGGTGTAAAATTCTTCTTTTTTATACCATTTTTTAATTTTGGTAATTACCTCTGCATAATTTAAAAATTCATTTGCTTTAGCTTTAAGCTTGATAATAATTTTTTGTTTTTTCCTTCTTTCGAAATCTAATATACCGATGATACACTTAAAGTGAAATTTTATTTTTATATGACTTTGCATTCTTCTTTAAAAATCAATCTTTTAATATTAGGTAGATGTTTATATACTATAATAAAAGCGATAATGAAAACGGGTGCATGTGTATGAATTTCTAAGTCATAATTAAATATAAAAGAACTTACAACAAAAGCAAGTAACGCTGCTAAAGAAGCTAGCGAAGATATTTTAAAAATTTTTCCAATAACTACCCACACAATAAATGCTGTAAGCACTTCCAATGGAAGTAAAACTATCATAGCGCCTGCTCCTGTTGCTATGCCTTTTCCTCCTTCAAATAACAAGTAAATTGAAAAACAGTGTCCAAAAATAGCCAAAACTGCGACGCTCCAAAGCAAAGCTTGATCATAATGAAGAAATTTTAAGATTAGTAAAGGAATAGCTGCTTTCGCAAAATCTAAAATTATTGTAGCAATGGCAAGTTTTTTTGCTAGTTTGGGATTTTTTTCTTTTACTACTCTTAAAACATTGGTTGCTCCTATACTTTTTGAACCTTCTTTTTTGATATCAGTTTTAGCAAAAAATTTAGCTAGGATTAGTCCAAAAGGGATTGAACCTAAAAGATATATAAAAGCGTAAATTATTAAATTTTCCATAATATCCTTTTCAAATTATCTTAAAATCTAAGTTTTATAACTAAAAATTATATCTTATGAAAATAAATAAACAAAAAAATAATTTTTAAGATAAAAATAGTATTAATTAATTGTAAATATTTTTTAACAATATTTATCTTTATTTAAGTTCTAAATGATTATTATTTTATTTTAATTTATCTTCTAATAGGAGTTTATACAATGAAAGTAAAATCATTGCTAATCGCATCCTTAGTTGCTTTTTCAAGCTTAAACGCTGTAAGTCTTATAGATGAAGCTAAAAATTCAGGTCTTGTTGCCTTGCCAAAAGATCAAAAAGGCGTTGATGAAATTTTAAAACAAAATGGAGTAAAGGCTAGTGAATTTACTCTTGAAAAAGCAGAGCTTGGCAAAAAGCTCTATTTTGAACCACGTCTTTCAAAAAGTGGTATCATTTCTTGTAATACCTGTCATAATGTAGGACTTGGTGGAACAGATGGAATCAGTACTGCAATAGGTCATAAATGGACAGCAAATCCCCATCATTTAAATTCACCAACAGTTTATAATGCGGTTTTAAATAATACTCAATTTTGGGATGGTCGTGCAGGAACATTAGCCGATCAAGCTAAAGGTCCAATCCAATCTGATCCTGAAATGGCAACTCCTGCTAAACTCGCGGTAGAAAAAATTTCATCATTGCCTGAATATGTTAGTGAGTTTAAAAAAATCTATGGTAAAAGCGGTGTAAATTTTGACAATATTGCTGATGCAATTGCAAATTTTGAAAGAACTTTGATCACCCCATCTCGTTTTGATAAATTTTTAGAAGGCGATGAAAAAGCTTTAACAAAAGAAGAACAAAAAGGCTTAAAGCTTTTTATAGACAAGGGTTGTGTAGCTTGTCATAATGGTGTGAATTTAGGTGGCAATATGCAAGCGTTTGAAGTTGCTGGTAAATATAAATTTGCAAATTTAGGTGATTTTAAAGGTGATGCAAATGGTATGGTAAAAACTCCAACTTTAAGAAATGTTGCTGAAACTGCTCCATATTTTCATAATGGCGCTATTTGGAATCTAAAAGATGCTATTAAGGAAATGGGTAGTGTCCAACTTGGCATTAAAATTTCTGATAAAGAAGCAAAAAGTATTGAAACTTTCTTAAAATCTTTAACAGGAACAAAACCAGCAATTGTTTATCCACAACTTCCTATTTCTACTGAAAAAACTCCTAAACCTGAACTATAAGGCTCCAAACAAGCTCTATTTTTAGAGCTTGTTTAAATTTCTTTATCTTAGCTTTGTTATAATTGTCTTTAAATTTTGCTAGAAAGGTTTGCAATGAGACTTTTTGGAACTGATGGAGTTCGTGGAAAAGCGGGTGAATTTTTAGATAGTTTTTTGGCTATGCGTTTAGCAATGGCTGCGGGTATTTATTTTAAAGATAAAAGTATTACTAATAATATCTTAGTAGGAAAAGATACAAGAAGAAGCGGCTATATGATAGAAAATGCTATTGTTTCAGGGCTTACTTCTATAGGATATAATGTTATACAAATTGGTCCTATGCCAACTCCTGCGATTGCATTCTTGACTGAAGATATGCGTTGTGATGCAGGGATTATGATTTCAGCTTCTCACAATCCTTATTATGATAATGGTATTAAATTTTTCGATTCTCATGGAAACAAACTTAGTGAAGATATAGAGAAAAAAATAGAAGAAATTTATTTTGATGATAAGCTTATACAAGCCTCTAAGGTGGATATGGAAAAAATTGGTCAAGCAAAAAGAATTGATGATGTTATAGGAAGATATATTGTTTCTATTAAAAATTCTTTTCCAAAAGATCTTACTTTAAAGTCTTTGCGTGTAGTTTTAGATGTGGCTCATGGAGCAGCTTATAAGGTAGCACCTACTGTTTTTAAGGAATTAGGTGCTGAAGTTATAGTAATGAGTGATAAACCCAATGGACTTAATATCAATGAAAATTGTGGAGCTTTGCATCCTGCAAACTTAGCTGCTGAAGTAAAGCGTTTGCGTGCAGATGTGGGCTTTGCTTTTGATGGTGATGCGGATCGTTTGGTGGTTGTAGATGAAAAAGGCGAAGTGGCTAATGGAGATAGTTTATTGGGTGTATTAGCGCTTTATCTTAAAGAACAATGTAAATTACAATCAAGTGTTGTAGCCACTATAATGAGTAATGGTGCTTTAAAAGAATTTTTAAATAAACATGGTATAGAACTTGATACTTGTAATGTGGGCGATAAATATGTGCTTGAAAAATTAAAAGCTAATGGTGGAAATTTTGGTGGAGAGCAAAGTGGGCATATTATTTTTAGCGATTATGCAAAAACTGGAGATGGCTTAATAGCTGCTTTGCAATTTAGTGCTTTAATGCTTTCTAAGAAAAAATCTGCAAGTTCTATTTTGAGTCAAGTTAAGCCTTATCCTCAGCTTTTAACCAATCTTAAAATTGCAGAAAAAAAAGATTTGGATAAAATTAAAGGTTTAAAAGAATTAAAAAAAGATTTAGAAAATAAAAATATCAATACCTTATTTCGCTATTCTGGAACTGAAAATTTGATAAGACTTTTACTAGAAGCCAAAGATATTAAGCTCTTAGAAAAAGAAATGAAAAATGTTGTGGAGTTTTTTAAGAAAGCTTTAAATGGCTAAAACTTTTAAATTTATTTTTTATTTTTGGGGTGCCTTTGTTTTGGTTTTTGTCCTTGATCAATGGGTGAAATCCTTAACTTTAGCAGGACTTAGATGGCAGAGTGAATACTTAGATTTAACTTATGCTCTAAATACAGGCGTAGCTTTTTCAATGTTGAGTTTTTTAGAACATAATTTAAAATATTTACATCTTGCTTTAATTGGAGTGCTTTTTATTTATCTTTTTTGGCAAAAAACACTTTTAAAAACTCATAGCATAGCTTTTGGAATGATGCTTGGTGCTGGCGTTTCAAATTTATTGGATCGTTTTATATACGGAGGTGTAGTGGATATGTTTTTTTGGCATAAATGGTTTAATTTTGCTATTTTTAATGTTGCAGATGTCATGATAAATATAAGTGTGGCTTTGATTTTAATACAAGAAATATTTAAAAAAAGGAAAAAAGATGACAGAATGGATTAATGATTATTATTTTTGGATTAAATGGGTGCATTATTTGGCATTTGTTTCTTGGATGGCTGGACTTTTTTATTTACCTCGTCTTTTTGTGTATCATGCTGAACATAAAGACAATAAAGGTTTTGTCGAGATTGTAAAAATTCAAGAAAGAAAACTTTATTTTTATATACAAACTCCTGCAATGATTGTGACTTTAATCACAGGAAGTTTAATGTTGCATGCTCATAAGGAAGTTTTAATGGTAGGTGCGGGTTTTATGCATGTTAAACTTACCTGTGTTACACTTTTGATTATTTTTCATATACATAATTATTATTGTTTAAAAGCTTTAGCAAATGATACTTCTACTAAAAGTGGGAAATACTTTAGAATTTATAATGAATTTCCAACTATAATGTTTATTATTATCGCTTTAATGATGGTTGTTCGTCCCTTTTAGTTTGTCTCCGCTTTAAATTCCATACTAGCGGAGTTAAGTGGATCAATATTTTCTTTCATGATATCGATATAATCTTTATTTTTAAGACGCTTATCATCTCTAAATACTGCACGCACAAGATCCATTCCTGTGTAAAAATCTTTCATTAAAACCACAAAAAGATATTGACCAAATTCAGTTGCGATTAAAGCATTTTGATCTTTTATGATGGCACCACTTGTTTTAAGCCCTAAAAGTTCTATGAAAAGTTCTTTTTCGAGGTTGCAATTTAGAGTTTTGTTGAATTTATCAATTTCTATTTTCCCTGAAAAAATTTCAGTTAAAAAGACATATTTGATAATTTCTTTTTTATCAAAACAAGCTTTGGCTATATTAGCATTTTGTTTTTCTTGTATAAATTTAGCATAATCATTTAGATTAAATGCATTAATTAAAAGCTCCCCATCTAAAAAGCTAAAAGCCCCGCTGCCCACTCCTAGGTATTCATGATGAGAACTGACATATTCATCATTAAGCTTGTTTTTTTCTAAAGAAAAACTCCAACCATTGTTTTGGGTATAGTCTTTAAAAAATTCGCATATGATTTGATAATAAGTAAATTCATTATCTTTAATACTTACTCCTAAACTTTTGGCGATATTATCTTTGGTGAGATTTGATTTCATTAAAGGATAGGTTGTGATTTGTTGTGGGGCTAAATTTTTAGCAATTTCTAAGTCATTTAAAAGTTGTTTTTCACTTTGTCCTGGAAGATTGAAAATAAGATCTATACTAAAAATAGGTAAAATTCCTAAAGCTTTTGAAATTTTTTCTTGAAGTTCTTTAGATGAACCAAATTTATTATATCTTGCCACTTTTTTTAAAGTTTCATCATCAAAACTTTGAATCCCGCAACTTAAACGATCAATTATACCTTTAAACATAGAAAGCTTGTTTGGATCAATATGATTTGGATCGCTTTCACATGAAATTTCTTTTATATTAAATAACTTTTTACAAAGTTCTAAAGTTTTTAATAATTCCTCTTCATTAATCAGTGTTGTACCACCACCCACATACATGGAGGTAAAATCAAAACCTTTATCTTTCATAATTTTAATTTCTTCTCTAAGATTTTGAAAATACACTTTGGCTAAATTTTCATCATAATAGTATTTATGAAAACTACAATAAGGACAAAAAGTATGACAAAAAGGTACATGAGCATAAAGCATATAGCTTTTATCTTGTTTTGGAATTTTTTCTTTGGGTTGTTTTAAAAGTTCGACATTGAAACCTTTTTGTAGGGATTTTTCCATCATAGTATGAGAGTATTTTAAAGCTAAATTTTGAAATAAATTCATAAGTGGCCTATATATTAAAATATTTAAGACATAACTTTATCAATTTTTAGCTAAAATAGGAGTAAATTTTTTATTTCTTAAATAAAAAATGGGATTAAGTTTTTAAATTATTTAAAAAGGATATAAAAATGGATAAAGCCAAAATTGTTCAAAATTTAAATGCTTTGTTTAAACAAAGAGCAGAGTTTTACTCTTATTTTGATGAAAATATTGCCAAAATCAATAATACTGAAGTATTTGATTTTAAGAATGCTAAAAATTTAAATCCAGAAGAGGTATATAAGCAATTTTATCATTTTGATTATGCTATAAGAAAATTATTGCCTGCTATTTACAAGGCTTATGAAATTACAGATGCAGATTTAGACAAAGATTTTTAATTTATTTAGAGAATAGAACGAACTATTCTCTAAAAGACATATCTAAATTTTTTGATTCTTCTTTTATATTTTTACTCGTATCTTCACTTTGCTCAAATCCTCCACCAAATGCTTTGATTACATCTACTATGGAATTGGCATAAGAATATTTAGTATTATTAAAAGCAACCGCAGCATTAAGCCAATTTTGACGTGCCTCTAAATAATCTTGCAAAGACATTTCTCCTATATCATAGCGTTCTTTAGCAATTTCATAGATTCTTTTATAAGATTGTTCGCTTGCTTGTGCGTTATCGTATTGTAAGCGTATAGTTTTTCTAGCTACTAAAGCATAGCGAATTTCTCCAAAAGCAGTAATCAAAGTATTTTGATAATTTACAAAAGCTTCATCTTTATTAAGCTTAGCTAAATTTACATTTTGGTAAATTTCACCCCAATGAAAAATAGGCAGAGTAAAGTTTCCACCTATATTCCAAGTCTTAGAACCTCCTTTAACCAAGGTATCTAAATCCCCACTTTCAAATCCCAATAATCCTGTTAAAGAAAGGCTAGGTAAGAAAGCCGTGCGAGCTACTCCAACAAGATAATTTTGCTGAGTTAATTTTTCTAAAGAAGAGCCAATATCTGGACGTTGAAGCAAGATGGTGCTTGAAATTCCAGTTGGAATGTCAAATTCTTTAAGATTAAAAACTTGATAGCTTTGATTTTTGTAAAGTATGTCATTTAAATCATTTGAAGTTAAAATTTTTAAAGCTTTAAGGTAATTTTCTTTATTTAATTTTGCTTCATTATATTGCAAAGCCATACTTTCTAAGTTGGCTCTTGCTTGAGCAAGTTCATATTCACCTACAGCGCCAACTTGAAATTTTTCATCATTGATCCTATAAATTTCTTTTGCAGATTCATAGGCTTCTTTAAGAGCATTTTCATTTTCATAAGCATTTACAAGATTAAAATAAGTTTGAACTGTATTTGAAATAACAGAAAGTCTTGCAGCTTCATAATCATACTCACTTGCTTTAAAGCTTGATTTTGAGGCGCGATATGCATCGCGATATTTTCCCCAAAGATCGATTTCATAGCTTAAATTAAGCCCCATTTTAAAATCATTACCGTAACTTACTTCCCCGGTTCGATTGCTTGGAGCATTTATAGCTGTTTTTGCACGACTACCGCTTGCGCTACCATCAAATTTTGGCAACAAACTGCTAAAATCTATACCTAATTGAGCAGCAGCTTGTTCCATGTGTATGAAGGCAAGTTTTAAATCATTATTATTTTTAAGTGCTAAATCAACTACTTTATTTAAATTTTCATCATCAAAGTCTTTCCACCAATTTTTTGTGATAGAGCTATTGTTTTCTTTTTCCCAAGATAAGGCTCCAAGCTTATTATCAATGCTATAGTTTGCTTCGGGAATATTTAAATTTGGACTTAAAGAGCAAGCTGAAATCAAAAGAGTAAAACTTGCTATAGCACTAATTGAAATTATTTTATTCATGAACCTTACCTCTTTTTTTATCTAGCCATTCATTAAAATTTTCTAAAAGATAGAAAAATAAAGGCACAAAGAATATCGCTAAAGTTGATGCTGCGATCATTCCACCAATAAGCCCTGTTCCTAAAGAGTGTCTTGAAGCACTTCCTGCTCCTGTTGCGAAAATCATTGGCAAGACCCCAAAAGTAAATGCCAAAGAAGTCATTATGATAGGACGAAAACGAAGTTTTGCTGCTGCAACAGCTGCTTCAAAAACTCCTTTGCCTTTTTTAAAGCGCTCTTCCATTGCAAATTCTACGATTAAGATAGCATTTTTAGCTGAAAGTCCAATCAAGAGCAAAAGTCCTGTTTGAAAATATATGTCATTGCTAAATCCCCTTAAATATACCAATAAAAATGATCCAAATACCGCAAAAGGTACAGCTGTTACAACTGCTAAAGGTATAAGCCATCTTTCATATTGGGCAGCTAGAATTAAGAAGACAAATATCATACCTAAAGCAAAAGCATAACTTGCTGTTCCTTTACTAGAAACTTCTTGATAAGCTGATCCACTCCAAGCTATAGAATAATCATCCCCTAAAGTTTCTTTTGCTACTTGAGCAATCGCTTCTATAGCTTGACCTGAAGTATAACCTGGTGCGGGTTGACCTTGAACTTGTGCCGCTGGGAAAAGGTTGAATCGTTTTACATCATCAGGCCCTGAACTTCTTTGTAAAGTTAAGAAAGAATCAAGTGGTATCATTTTTCCATCATTTGATCTTACAAAAATATTTTTTAATGCATCTTGTGTATTTCTAAAATCACCTTTTGCGCGGATATTTACTTGGAAGTTTTTACCTAGCATAGAAAAATCATTAACATAATAAGTGCCTATAGTTGCATTCATCGTGTTAAAAACATCTTGCATGTTAAGATTGTAGTGTTTTAATTTATCTCTATCAATTATAAGCTTGTATTGAGGGAAAGTTGTATCAAGGGTTGTTCTTACTCTTGATAGTTCCTTTCTTTGGTTGGCTGCAGCAACAAGTTTATTTACATCTTTTTGTATTTCATCATAGCTTTTTCCGCTTTTGTTTTGAACATACATTTCAAAACCGCCTGTGATACTTAATCCAGGTATAGGAGGTAAGCCTATAAATACACTTGAAGCATTGCGATCAAAAGCAAATTTTTTATTAAGTTCGGCTATAATTTGATCAGCACTTACATTTCTATCTTTCCAGTCTTGCAAACCTATAAACATTGCAGCGGCATTTTCTTTGAGTGAACTTGTAAAAAGATCAAATCCTATCATAGCCATTGCATCTTTAACTCCATTAGTTTTTAAAACTTCTTGGCTTATGTGATCAACTTCTGAAATTGTTCTATGGAGTGCTGAAGCTGAAGGAAGGTTGATAATACTAATCATTAAACCTTGATCTTCTTCAGGAACTAAAGAATTTGGCACAGCTTTATTAAGATAAAAAATCGCTCCAAGCATAATACAAAAAATTAAAACAAAACGAATGGTTCTTTTTAGAATATATGCTACTCCTGCGCTAAATACAGAGGTGCTCCAATCAAAAAAATCATTAAATTTCTTTACAAATTTAAATGGCTCTCCTTCATTACGTCGCAAAAAGAGTGCACATAAAGAAGGTGTTAAGGTAAGAGCAACAAAACCTGATATAGTTACAGATATAGCTAAGGTAAGAGCAAATTGTCTTTGAATTTCTCCAACAAAACCTGATATAAAAGAAACTGGTACAAAAACAGCACAAAGCACAAGAACAATTGAAATAACCGGAGAACTAACTTCTTGCATCGCTTGGATAGCAGCATCTTTTACGCTTATTTGTTCATTTTCATATAAAATCCTATCGATATTTTCTACAACTATGATCGCATCATCTACAACGATCCCTATGGCTAAAACCAAAGCAAAAAGCGTAAGCAAGTTAATACTAAAACCTAAAACATAAAGTCCAGCAAAAGTTCCTAACAATGAAACAGGTACAGCTATCATAGGAATAAGTGTTGCACGGAAATTCTTTAAGAACATATACATAACAATGATAACTAAAATTAGAGCTTCAACAAAAGTTTTAACAACTTCTTTGATTGATTCTATTACAAATTTTGTTGTATCGTAAGGAATTTTATATGTTAAACCTTTTGGGAAATTTTTTGAAAGTTCTTGCATTTTAGCTTGAACAAGTTCTGCTGTATGCAATGCGTTTGCCCCTGATTGAAGATTGATCATAATCGGAACTGCATCATTGCCATTTAATCGTCCTTGTGAGCTGTATTGTTGTGATCCTATTTCCACATCAGCTACATCTTTAAGTCTTAAAAATGATCCATCATCATTTGTTCTTAAAATAATGTTTTCAAATTCACTAGGATTTTGTAGTCTTCCTTGCATAGTGATTGAATAAACATAAGGGGATTTTTGGGTTACAGGTTCTTCGCCAATTTTACCAGTTGCGTATTGGGCATTTTGGTCATTAACCGCAGAAATTACATCAGTAGCTGTGATTCCAAATTTATTTAATAAATCAGGCTTGAGCCAAATTCTTAAAGAATAATTACGATTTCCTATAGCATTTGCATCTCCAACTCCTGGAACCCTTTTTAACTCATCTAACACATTTAAAGTGATATAGTTATATACATCTACTGCACTCATTGAACCATCGCTTGAATACATAGAAATTGCAGCAAGTGTTGTTGAGGAAGTTTTTCTAACTGTTACTCCAAGTTTTTTAACTGCATCTGGCATTTTTGCAGTTGCGGCTGAAATTCTATTATTAACATCTATGGTGGCTTGATCAGGATCTGTACCGATATCAAAATAGACAGTCAAACTCATAGTTCCTGAAGAACTTGAAGTTGAATCCATGTAAATCATATTATCCGCGCCATTGATTGCATCTTCGATAGGACTTGCAACTGTTGAAGCAATGGTTTGTGCATCAGCTCCTGTGTAAGTTGCACTTACTTTAACTGTAGGAGGAGTTAAAGAAGGATATTGTTCTATAGGTAAATTTGTAAGACTTATGACTCCAGCTAAAGAAATGATAATTGCAACAACTGAAGCAAAAACAGGTCTTTCGATAAAAAATTTAGAAAACATTATTGTGCTCCAATTTCTTTAACTTCGCTACCAACTTGAATTTTTTTAAAGTTATCTAAAATGATTTTATCGCCATTTTGCAATCCTTTGTCAATAATAGCGTATTCATTGTTTTGGTAGCTTATATGTACAGAAGATTTTTCTACTTTTCCATTTTTAACAAGAAGAACATAAACATCATTTTGATCTTGTTTAACAGCTATTTGAGGCACTTTAAAGCCATTTTTTTGTATAAAACCTTCTGAAGTAATTGTTGCAAAAGCACCTGGTAAAAGTGTTGAGTTATTGTTATCAAATACGGCTTTGGCTTTTACTGTTCCACTATTAGCATCTATAACCGAATCAATAAAATAAAGTTTGCCTTGAACGGTTTCTCCATTAAGATTTAAATTTGCATGAATGCTGTCTAAGTCCCATTTTCCACTTTGAGTATTGCGGACTAAATTTAGTTTATCTGTATCTGAAATAAAGAAATCTGCGTAAATAGGATTTAAATTTGTAATTCTAACTAGTTCAGTTGTTGAAGCACTTACATAATCTCCTATATTAACTAAAGCATCTCCTACAGTACCATCAAAAGGAGCTTTTATTTCGGTATGATCTAGATCAATTTTTGCATTTGCAAGTTGTGCTCTAGCACTTGCTAGACTAGCTTTTGAATTGTTAAATGTAGCAAGAGAAGAGTCGTATTCCTTTTGAGAGATTGCACTTTTACTAAAAAGAGCTTTAGAACGATTAAAATCCTTGCTTGCATTTTCGAAAGTTGCTCTAGCCATTAAAGCTTGTCCGTAAGCTGAATCAACACTAGCTTTAAATTTATCTTGCTCTATAACAAATAGTGTTTGTCCTTTTTTTACCTTATCCCCAGCTTTAAAAAGTTTATTTACTATTACGCCACTAACTTGAGGTTTTATAATAACATCATAATCGCTGACAAGTTTAGCAGGGTAAGTAAAACTAAGTGGTAAATCTTCAGATTTAGCACTCATGGTTGTTACAGGTTGAGGCGGCATTTGTATTTTTGGTGCTTCTTCTTTGCTGCAAGCAGTGAGTAAAAGCACAACACCTAAAGCTAAAATAGTATTTTTTTGAAATAATTTCATGGTTTTGCCTTGAAAAATTAAATTAAAAATTGTAATATTTATTACAAAAATTTTTGGCTAATTATATCTTAATTTTGGTTAATAAAATTATTTTTAAGCTTTGGAGCCATTGATCCCATTTAGAAAAACGTTTACAACAAATTCAACATGTTCTTTTTGTTCTTTTTTATTTTTCAAAGGAGCATTAATTAAAACATTAAGATAATGATAAGGTTCTTTTAACATAGTACAAAAAAGAACAGCAAGTTTTTCTGCATTTTTTTTCATATAAGAATTATTTTGTTGCTTGAAAAAATCCATAAGTATGTTATAGGAAAAATTTTGTTGATTATTTTCTATCCAATTGGCAAGATGTCTATCTTTGTCATAAACTTGAGAATAGATAATTTTACCAAAAGCTACAGCTTCTGGTTGATTGAAAATTTCTATAAAAGCTAAACCAAAAGAAGTTAAAATTTCTTTTAAAGTGCCATTTTCAATTTCTTGTGTTTTGGAATAAATAAGATGAAAGTGTTTTTTACATATGTCATCTAAAATTTCAAAGAATAGCCCTTCTTTACTTTTAAAACCATCATAAATATTAGAATAAGATCCTCCGGATAATTTAATAATATCACTCAAACTTGTTTCTTGGTATCCTTTTGTTAAAAAAAGCTCTAAGGCCACTGCTTTGATTTTTTCTTGTCTGGCTAAAACTTTTTGTGATGGTGTTCTATTTGAGTTCATTTTTATCCTTTATAAGAGTGCTTTTAGGGTATACAAATATACTTTTTCTAAAAACCGAAATTTTTTCATTATCCTTTGCGTAAGCTTTTATATGTAAAGGAAAGATTACATCTTTTTTATCATTATTTGCTAAATTTTTTGTAGCCCTGATAACAACTATTTTTTTGACTTGTTCTCCTGCTTTTAATTTAAAAGGTTTGTTTGGTCTTATGATTTCAATTCCATCATTTATTCCTTCTAAATTTGCTGTAAAATAATATTCATGAGGTTTAGAATCTGTATTTTGAAACAAAAAGGTATAAGCATTTGAAATGACTAATTCACCTTTAATATTTGAAATATTATATAATTCGCTACTACGATTGATGTTTAAAAGCATGCTTTCTTTTTTGCTTCCCATGATGATTAAAGCCAATAAAGCAATTAAAAGAACTATAAAATATGCTATCGTTCTAAATCTTAAATAATGAACCTTAGAACGCGTTTCAATAGCTTTTGCACTTGTCCAATTGATCAAACTTGGACGATTAAATTTGCTTTGTACCTTAGAGCAAGCATCGGCACATTCAAGACAATTAATACATTCAAGTTGCATTCCTTTGCGTATGTCAATATGAGTTGGACAGATGCTAACACAGGCTTCACAACCTATGCATTCTCCCTCAGGCGGTTTTTTATGAAGTTTGGTGTGTCCATCATAGATCAAGCCCCCGCGTTTTTCATCGTAGATCACTTGCATTGTATCATGATCGAACATTACAGATTGTATTCTTGCATAAGGACAGACATAAACACAAAATTTTTCTTGTAAGTAGGTAATATCCAAAGTAAAAAGTAAGCTAGCACAAAATAAAATTCCAAGTAAAAGTAGATGCTCGCCAGGATTTTGAATATAATTGAAAAAATCTTCAGGAGGAATAAAGTACCAAAGTAAATTACTAACAGCAACTAAAGATATAAAATAAAAAATTATTACTCCAAGAAATTTTTTAAAATATTGCCCCTCATATTCTTTTTGTTTGTTATTGATATTTTTGCGAATTTTAAGAAATTTAGTTTGTATGATATCTCTATATATAACTCTAAAAATCGTTTGTGGACAACTCCAAGCACACCAAATTCTTCCACCTAAAGTTGTAATAAAAAAAATAAATAAAAAAAGAAATATAAGAACAAAAGGCATGAGATAAAATTCTTGTGTTGAAAAAGAAATAAAAAATAGGTTTAATTTAGAATGATCAAAACTTAAAAGAAAAAAATGATTCTCATTAATTCTTATGAAAGGTAGGGCAAATATGATAATACTTGCAATTAAATATACAAAATATCGTTTTTTTGTATAGTTTGTAATGTGTCCTTGCATTTTTAGACCTTAATTATAATTTTTTAGCACTTTGTAATTAAGGATTATAACCGATAAAAACTAAAACAATTTTTAAATGCTTTCTAAGTTAGAATTAATAAGAAGTGTTTTATAATTATATTTCACAACAAAAATTTACACAGAAAGGTGGTGAGGACTGTGCCAGGAATCAAGGTGCATCCTAACGAGTCTTTTGATGAAGCGTATCGTAAATTCAAAAAACAAGTAGATAGAAATCTAGTTGTAACTGAAGTAAGAGCAAGAAGATTTTTCGAGCCTATGACTGAAATTCGCAAAAAACAAAAAATTTCAGCACGCAAAAAAATGCTTAAAAGACTTTATATGCTTAGACGCTACGAGTCAAGACTCTAACCCAAAAGCCCGAAAGGGCTTTTTTTATATCTACGAACTTCATTTGGTATTAAATTAAAAAGTATTTATTATTTTTTGTTAAAATTTCTAATTTAAATTTTCTGTTTTTAGGATAAACTCTATGAAAAAAATCAAAAAAATC
This sequence comes from Campylobacter sp. CFSAN093229, assembly GCF_011068225.1. NCBI lineage: Bacteria > Pseudomonadati > Campylobacterota > Epsilonproteobacteria > Campylobacterales > Campylobacteraceae > Campylobacter > Campylobacter sp. CFSAN093229. The sequence goes on from NZ_JAAMXB010000002.1 coordinate 91,066, forward strand.
ATTCAAATTGGTATGATAGGTGGTTTAGCAGCTGTTGCTGGGGGTGCTTTAGCAGGTTGTGGAAGTAATAATGACAATGCAGATACTTTAAATCAAGCAGCTAATGCTCAAGGAGCTTTTGTAATTATCGAAGAAACAGCTCCAGGGCAGTATAAAATCAAAGATCAATATCCAAGTGATGAAACAAGGGTAGTTTTAAAAGATCTTAATGGTACAGAAAGAATTTTATCCAAAGAAGAAATGGATGCTTTGATTAAAGAAGAAGCAGCTAAAATTGACAATGGAACTTCAAATTTAACTAAAGACAATGGGCAAATCAGTAGTGGGGGATTGAGTTTAGGAGAAACTTTACTCGCAAGTGCTGCAGGTGCTATTTTGGGAAGTTGGATAGGTTCAAAACTTTTCAATAATCAAAATTTTGCTAATCAACAACGCGGTGCTTTTTCAAATCAAAGTGCTTATCAAAGGAGTGTTAATAGTTTTAATAAAGCAGGCACAACAAGCTCTACTTCAAGTGCTAAAAAATCAGGTTTTTTTGGTGGAGGCTCTAAAGCCACAAGTTCTAGTTCTTCTTTTGGCTCTTAAGGATAATTAATGCAATTACTACAAGTAGACAAACTTCAAAAAGATTATTTAGAAAATATAGGTTTTTCTTGGCATACAGATGAAGATGGAAGTGATTATATTAGCAATAAGTTAGTTTGTGTTAAGGAAAGTGAAGCTAATGCTTATTATGAAGCGGTAAATGAGCTTTATGATATGTTTATTGCTGCAGCGCAAGAAGTGATTGATAATGATCGTTTTAATGAGCTTGGAATTCCTTTTAATCTTATTGATGTGATTAAGATGAGTTGGGAAAATGAGGTTCATTGGCATTTATATGGGCGTTTTGATTTAGCGGGTGGACTTGATGGTAAGCCTATAAAACTTATAGAATTTAATGCTGATACCCCTACTGCTCTTTTTGAAAGTGCGATTTTACAATGGGCACTTTTAAAACAAAATGGAATGGATGAAAGCGCACAATTTAACAGCATTTATGAAAGTTTGATGGATAATTTTAAAAGACTTATTACCCTTGATGAAAGTGTTGAAGGGTTTGAAGAGCATTATCAAGGATGGAAAATTCTTTTTTCAAGTGTTGCAGGAAGCAAAGAAGAAGAAATCACTACAAAATTACTTTCTCATATAGCCAATGAAGCAGGTTTTCAAACTAATTTTTCCTTTGTAGATGAGGTAGAATTTAGTGAAGAAGGAATTTTTAAAGAGGGTGAAAATTATGAGTATTGGTTTAAGCTTATTCCTTGGGAAGATATAGCTATAGAAGAGGGTGAACTTGCCATGCTTTTAACTCAAATCATGCGTAATCAAAGAGCGATTATTTTAAATCCTGCTTATACGCTTTTATTTCAATCTAAGGGAATTTTAAAAATTTTATGGGAACTTTATCCAAATCATCCATTACTTTTAGAAACAAAAGATACTCCTTTAGAGGGTAAAAGCTATGTTAAAAAACCTGTTTTTGGTAGAGAAGGCGCAAATATCAGTATAATTAAAGATGGAAAAACTTTGCATGAAAATGTAGGTCCTTATGGGAATAATAAGGCTATTTATCAAGAATATGTAGAATTTAATTCATGTGAAAACGAATACTATCAAGCAGGTGTTTTCTTTGCCTATGAAGGGTGTGGTTTAGGATTTAGAAAAGGCGGTCTTGTGCTTGATAATTATTCTAAATTTGTAGGACATATTATAAAGGATTGAAAAATGAAAATTGTTTGTTTAGATGCGGCAACTTTAGGGGATTATGATTTAAGTGTTTTTGAAAAATTTGGTTCTTTACAAATTTATACTACAACAAATAAAGAGCAAACCATAGAGCGTTTAAAAGATGCTAATGTCGCCATGACAAACAAGGTTGTAATTGATAAAGATGTGATTGATGCTTGTAAAAATTTAAAACTCATTTTAGAAACTGCTACAGGGGTTAATAATATCGATATTGAGTATGCTAAAGAAAAAGGTATTATTGTAAAAAATGCTGCTGGGTATTCTACTATGAGCGTTGTGCAACATACTTTTGCGTTTATGTTTGCTTTTTTAAATCAAGTGCTTTATTATGACAAATGGAGTAAAGAGGGTAAATGGTGTGAAAGTCCTATTTTTACAGATTATAGCAGAATTTTAAATACCTTAAGCGGTAAAAAACATGGTATTATAGGCTTAGGAACTATAGGTAAAGAAGTGGCAAAAATTTCAAAGGCTTTTGGAGCTGAAATTTATTATTGTTCTACGAGTGGAGCTAATAAAAACGCAGATTTTATACATTTAGAATTAAAAGATTTATTAAAAACTTGTGATATTATAAGTATCCATGCACCTTTAAATGAAAAAACTAAAAATTTACTCACCTTTGAAGAATTAAAGATTTTAAAAGATAATGCGATTTTGATTAATGTAGGAAGAGGTGGGATTGTCAATGAAAATGATTTAGCTAAAATCATAGATGAAAAAAATATTCGTGTAGGGCTCGATGTTTTAGAAATTGAACCTATGATGAAAAATCATCCGCTTTTAAGCATTAAAAATAAAGAAAATCTTATTATCACCCCTCATGTTGCATGGGCGAGTAAGGAAGCTTTAAATGCTTTAATGGATATAGTTTATAATAATTTAAAAGAATGGATAGAAAATGGCAAGTGAACATAGTTTTGATATTTCAGCAGCTTTAGATAAGCAAGAGTTAAAAAATGCTTTTGAACAAGCTAAAAAAGAACTTGATAGTCGTTATGACTTAAAAGGAATTAAGTGTGAGATTGATTTAAGCGAAAAAGAGAGTATTTTTAAACTCAGTTCTTCTAGTGAAGGAAAACTTGATGTTCTAAAAGATATAGTGATTTCTAAACTTATCAAAAGAGGAATTAATCCTAATGCTATTAAAGAGCTTTCTCGTGAAAGTGGAGCAATGTTTCGTTTAAATTTGAAAGCAAACGATGCTATTGATAGTGAAAATGCTAAAAAAATCAATAAAGCTATTAAAGATAGCAAGCTTAAAGTTAACTCTTCGATTCGTGGTGAAGAAATTCGTGTTGTAGCAAAACAAATCGATGATTTACAAGCTGTGATGAAGCTTGTAAAAGAGCTTGATTTAGAGTTAAATGTCAGTTTTAAAAATCTCAAATAAGGTTAAATTTGAAACATTGTTTAGCTCTATGTTTTGTTTTTTTTCTTTGTGCTTGTAGTGTGAAAAATCAAAATTTTTCAAGTCAAAGCTTGATGGTTTTGATTGCTTCTCCTATGATAAAAATCAATGATGCAGCTTTTTTAAAAAAAGAAAATAATGCTTTAAATTTAGAAGTTTATAAACTAGGGCAAGCTTTTTTTGAACTCAAAATCAAGGATAAAATTTGCATCAATGCAGTGTGTTATGATAAAAAAGTGTTTAATCAAAAATTTTTTAAAAATGTATATTATGATGATATTTTAAGTGATGTTTTAAAGGCAAATGCTTTATGGCAGGGTAGAAATTTAGAAAAAACTGATTGTGGTTTTGAACAAAATTTAAAAGCAAAAAATTATGAAATTTTTTATCAAGTTTGTGATAATAAAGTAAGTTTTTTTGATAAAATTTCACATACTAAAATTATCTTAACGCATATTCAAAATTGAAGGATAGAGTTTGAAATTTTTTTTACTGGTATTTTGCTTTGTCAATCTAGCTTTAGCACAAGTTTATAAAGGTGAATTGTATTTTTATCATTTACAGGATAAAGAAATTTTTGCCATAGTTTATGATAATGCACCTATGACTCCACTTTTTGACAGGGATAAAAATCAAACAAGTTCTAGTTTTTTAATTATTGATGATATAAATGGAAATTTAGAGATTCCGCTCGTTAAGACAAATGATTTTTGGCAGGATGAGCGTAAAAAATATAAAATCAATTCTTCTAAAATGCTTACATATGATAATAAAAATTTTCAAGGAGAAAATTTAGGAACAACTACTTTAGAACTTGTTGAAACGCAAGATGGCATTCGTATAAAGCGTAGTCTTGATTTTATAGGTTTTAATGATGATTTTAAAGAATTTCATCCTGTTCATAAGGGTGTATTTAGTTTTGAACAAATTCGCCAAAAACCTATTTTTTTACAAGATGGAAAAATTAGTTTTGAAGAATGGTATTATTTTTATGAAGATGGTATGAGTCGTGCTATTTTAGAGTTAAATAATTTTGTTTATGATATTAATGCTCACGCATTTGTAAAACTAAATGATTTGTATAATACTGAAAATCAAAAATTTCAAAATCTTTTACATGAGAAGCTTAAAAATACATGTGATGAGTGTTTTGAAGATCTGCAAAATTTACAATTTAATAATAATTTTTTGCTTAATAATGGAAAACTAAAAATTTGTTATCTACCTTTTGAAGGTCATTTTTTAGATGAAAATATTTGCGTAGAATTTAACGAAGATGAGCTTAAGGAATTTAAAAAATAATGGAAAAATTAAAAAATTTTTTAAGTTTGAAAAATATAGAAGATACTCAAATTTATAAAGAGCTTAAGTGTGCTAAAAATGAGGCTTTGATTCTTAGAGAACTTTGTAGAAATTATGTCGTTTCTATTTCTTCTATCAATGCCTTTACTTTATTATCGACAATTTTTGGAAATGATAAGTATCTTTATCTTGATGCTTTGGAGGATTTAAAAAAACTTATCGAAAGAGGTTTTGTAAATCAAAATTCGAGTTTTTTTAAAAGTTTAGAAAATAATAAAACTCAAACATTAACTCTTGCCTTATTGCAAAGTGAGCTTAATCTAAGTGAATATTTTTTAGAATTTTTAGAAGCAAAACCTCGTTTAAATTTTGAGAAACAAGAGGCTTATGCAGATTATTTAGAATATTTAAAAGATGAATTTGCGCGTATTCAATTATACGAAAGATTAAGTTTTATACAAAAAAGTGCTTATAATAGTGAAATAAAAAATCAAATTAAACTTTATGAAAAACATATCAAAGAAAGACTAAAAAAAAGTAAATTTTATAATGTATTGGCTGATATTTTTAAAGAATACAATCTTGAACATAAAGAACAAATTATTTTTCTAGCACTTTTAAAAGAAGAATACGCCTTAAGTAATGAAAGTTCGATTTCTAGAGAAATGAATTCTTTACTTTCTTTAATCAGTGAAAATGATTTAGAAAGGCATAAAAACAAAAAACTATTACAAGAAAATGCTCCTCTTTTAAACTTAATCGAGTATGATGAATATTTAAATGCTTTTGGAGATATTTCTAAAAGTTTTTTTATTATCGATGAAATTTTACAAAGAATTATAAATTTTGAACCAAAACAAAGTAAAAAAATCAAAATTGAAAGTGTTTTAAAAGATCAAGATATTTTCGAACTTATAGAACCAAGCACTGACATTAATGATATTATTATGCCTGAAAATACAAAAGAGCTTTTAGAAAATATTTTAAAACAACAAGATAAAAAAGTCCTAGAAAGACTTCATTCTTGGGGTATAAAGAGTAATAAAAATATAGAAGCTAAAATTATTTTTTATGGTCCTGCTGGTACTGGAAAAACTATGTCAGCTTTAGCTATGGCTAAATCAATGAAAAAATCTGTTCTTAGTTTTGACTGTTCTAAAATTTTGAGCAAATGGGTTGGAGAGAGTGAGCAAAATGTAAGAAAAATTTTTGATACTTATAAAAATATCGTGCAAACTTGTAAACAAAGTCCTATTTTACTTCTCAATGAAGCCGATCAGTTTTTAAGTACGCGTGTAGATGGAAGTAGTGGTAGCGATAAAATGCATAATCAAATGCAAAATATATTCTTAGAACAAATTGAGCGTTTTAGTGGTGTGATTATCGCTACGACAAATTTTTTAGAAAGCTTAGATAGTGCATTTTCAAGAAGATTTGATTATAAGATAGAATTTAAAAAACCTGATTTTAAAGATAGGCTTAAAATTTGGGAAAAATTTCTACCTAAAAAAGCATTATTTGAAAAAGATTTTGATATAAATATTTTATCAAATTATGAATTAAGTGGAGCACAAATTTTAATGGTGGTGAAGAATACAGCTTTGAAAGTAGCTGTATCAAAAGATGGGGTTTTTAAAATGCAAGATTTTATAGAAAGCATACAAAAAGAATTAAATTCAAGTTTTGATAAAAGTAAGATTGTTGGATTTTAACTTTTTTAATGTTTTTGTATAGCGAACTATAAAATAAAACAAAGCTATAATTAAAGCACTCCATTCCCAAAACATAGGAATTTTTGGAGTTAAAAAATAATGATAACTTGCCAAAACTAAGCATAAATATCCTAGTTTTCTGATTTTACTAAGTTTTTTAAAGATTTTAAAAGAACTTAAAAGCATTAAAAATATGATTAAAAATGCGATAAATCCACTTGCTTCTAATAAACGATGTGAAATATCATCGAAAAGCCTTAAAATTTGAGCATTTCTATCAAAAATAAAATAATTTAAAAAATGCAAAATCGCCCAAAAAGCTGCAAAAATACCTAAAATTTTAGGATAATTTTTTGTTTTTTTAAATTTAAGTAAAGAAAATAAAAGACTTAAATTTAAAAAGATTAAAGCAAATATTCCAGTGTAAATGTAGGCTTCTTTTACAAAATCAAAGGCTTTTATGATATGATAAAAGCCATAGATTAAACTTATGATAAAGCTAAAATAAGCAAGAAATTTAAAGTATTTTGTCTGCATTAAAAATTCACTTTCAAGTCCATGTTTTTATATAAACTTGCCACTTCTTTTTCATAACCATTAAACATTAAAGTAGGCTTGGTAAAGAAGTCTCCTAAAGCCCTTTCGTTTGCTTGAGACCATCTAGGATGAGAAACATTAGGATTGACATTAGCATAAAAACCATATTCACTTGGAGCGTAACTTTCCCAAGTGGATTTAGGCTGTTCTTTGGTAAATTCTATTTTAACTATGGATTTAATACTTTTAAAGCCATATTTCCAAGGAACAACAAGGCGTATTGGAGCGCCATTTTGAGGCTTTAAGGCTTTTTTATACATTCCTACTGCAAGCAAGGTAAGAGGATGCATAGCTTCATCCATGCGAAGTCCTTCTACATAAGGATAGTCTATAGTTGGAAATAAAGCGTCTTGATCGGGAAATTGACTCTTATCTAAAAGAGTGGTGAATTTAACAAATTTTGCCTCGCTTGTAGGTTTTGCCATTTCAATCAAACGACGCAATTCAAAGCCTACCCAAGGTACCACCATAGACCAAGTTTCAACACAGCGAAAACGATAAATTCTTTCTTCTAGTGGGAATTTTAAAATATCTTCCATGCTTAAAGTTAAAGGTTTTTCTATTTCTCCACTGATATCGATTTTCCAATTTTGAGTATTGAAATTTTGTGCCAATGATACAGCCTTTTTTTTATCTGTTGAAAATTCATAAAAATTGACATAATTTGTAGCCAGTTCTTCATCGCTGATTTCAAGTTTGTTTGGATTAGTATCGCTTGTGAAATTTAAAGCAGATAATTTAGAAGCAAGCACGCTTGAACTTATTAAAGCACCTGCTCCAAGTTTTAAAAAATCTCTTCTTTTTTTATATAAATTCTCAGGGGTTATAATCATAATTTTTCCTTGTTAAAAATTTTTATTATTAAAACATAACAAGGATAATGATTATTAAATTTCTTGTAGAATTTTTTCGCAAATTTTTCTAGGGTTATTATCTTTATAAATAGGGCGTCCAACTACTATAAAATCGCTTAAATTTTCTCTAGCCATTGTTAAATTAGCGACGCGTTTTTGATCATCATTTTTCTCTCCAAATGGACGAATTCCTGGAGTGAGAGTTAGGAAATTTCTTTGAGTGTGTTCTTTGATGATTTTACTTTCAAAAACAGAGCATACCATACCATCAAGTCCATTTTCATAGGATATTTTTGAAAAATTAATTACAGCTTCTTCGATTTTTTGTCTATAAATACTAAAGAAATTTTCTTCATCAAAACTCGTAAGAGCAGAAACTGCTAAAACTAAAGGTCTTTTTGAAAATTTGCTAAGCCGTGTCATAACTTCTTGCATAGCTATTTTTCCAGCACTTGCGTGGATATTGATCATATCAACACCAAGTTTTGATATTTCTTCGCAAGCATCTGCCATAGTGTTGGGAATATCATGAATTTTAAGATCAAGAAATATTTTAAAATCATCAACTTTTTTAAGTTCTTCTATGAATTTAAAACCATCTCTTAAATATGCTCTTAAACCTACTTTTAACCATATGTCTAAATTTTTTAATTCTTTAGCAAGTTGCAAGCATTCTTCTTTTGTAGAAAGATCAAGTGCGACACAAAGCTTCATTTTTTAGCCTTTATCAAGGCATCTAAAACTCCATTTATAAATTTTGGAGAATTATCATTAGCAAGTTCTTTGGCAAGTTCTATAGCCTCATTGATAACAATGGCGCTAGGAGTATCGGTAAAAAGTAACTCATAAGCTCCAAGTCTTAGTATAGCTCTTTCTACATGTCCTAAAGCTGTAATTTGATTATCATTTAGAAATGAATTTAAGGTTTCATCAATATTGTTTAAATTGTCTAAAATTCCATGATATAAATTTAAAGTAAAATTTTTTTGTTCATTGCGTATTTTTTTTTCATCTAAAATTTCATCTACAAAAACGTTGTTTTGAGAATTTAATTCAAAAGCATAAAGCAAGGAGATGACGCTTTGGCGAACTTGATGACGCGTTGCCATTAAAGCTCCTTGCTTAAATTTAACATCTCGATTACAGTTGTCATAGCTTCAAAGCCTTTATTGCCTGCTTTGCTTCCAGCTCTTTCTATGGCTTGTTCTATTGTATCTGTAGTTAAAACACCAAAGCTTACAGGGATATTATGATTTAAACTCACATTGGCTATGCCTTTGGTGGTTTCTGCTGAAACATAGTCAAAATGCGGAGTTGAGCCACGAATTACTGCGCCTACGCAACAAATTGCATCAAATTTTTTGCTTTCTATAGCTTTTTTTAACGCATACGGAAGTTCAAAAGCACCAGGAACAAGTATAAGGCTTAGATTTTCCTCTTTGCCTCCGTGTCTTAAAAAAGCATCTTTTGCTCCTTCTACAAGGCGATCTGTGATGATATGATTAAATCTTGCATTAATGATAGCAATTTTTGTATTTGAGTCTAAATATAATTTTCCTTCAACAATGTTCATTTGTTTTCCTTTATGATATTTTGTATTTCTAGTAATGTATTAACGCAATTTTTAAGGCGTGTAAGATTAAGCATATTAGGTCCATCGCATAAAGCCTCGCAAGGATTAATATGTGTTTCAAAGAAAAAGCCATCTATGCCTACGGCTGCTGCCGCTCTTGCTAAAGGTTCTACAAATTCGCTTTTCCCTCCGCTACTTCCACCTGCAGCCCCTGGCATTTGTACACTATGGGTAGCATCAAAAATAACTGGAGCAAATTCACGCATAATAACTAAAGAACGCATATCTACTACTAGATTTCCATAGCCAAAGCTAGATCCTCTTTCAGCTACAAAAACACCATTTTTTTGAGCAGCTTCATAGCCTTCATCTTCTATGCCACGGGTTTGTAGAACTTTTTTAACGCTGTATTTGATATCGCTTGGGTTTAAAAATTGTCCTTTTTTGATATTAACTTTTGCCTTAGTTTTTGCTGCGGCTACAAGTAAATCGGTTTGACGACATAAAAAAGCAGGAATTTGCAAGACATCAGCTACTTCACTTACAGGGTTTGCTTGATTGCTTTCGTGTATATCGGTTAAGATTTTCATACCAAATTCATCTTTTACGCTTTGTAAAATTTTTAATCCTTCTTCAAGACCAGGACCTCGAAAAGAATTAATACTTGTGCGATTGGCCTTATCAAAACTTGATTTGAAATAAAATTCTATATTTGGATTTTCATTAAAGTTTTTTAACTGTTCAGCAACTTTAAAAATCAAATCTTTGCTTTCTATCACGCAAGGACCAGCAATGAGTATCATTTTTTTCATTTTTTTCCTTTGTTCTTAACTAAAATTAATCCACCAAAAATAATGCCTATTATACCTAAAAAAACCATAGTACTTGGTAAATTATCTCCTAAAATTATCCCAACTATCATACTAAATACTACATCAAGATAACTAACTCCAGCAACTATTCCTGCTTGTTTAGCGATACCATAAGCTTTAGTGACATGAATTTGATAAATGGTGCCTAAAGTTCCCATAATGGCAATGATAAGCCAAGCTGTAAGACTTGGCATCGCAAAAGGTGCTAGAATGAAATCTAAATGTAACGAATCAAGATGCTGTGGTTCAAAAAATTCAGCACTGATCATAGAAATTAAAGGCATTAAGGTTCCTAAAAGGATAAAAGAAAAGGCAATTTGTTCTGTAGTGTAAGATTTTCTAAGTTCTCTTACACTTGTAAGAGCTAAAGCAGCTAAAAATCCACTCGTGATACCTATAACTGAATTTTTTAAATCAAAGCCTGAATGATTTAAATTATGAGCCCAAGGCTGAGCGATTAAAAGCACTCCACCAAATGCTATTAAAATTCCTATCCAGCCTTTGATGCCAATATTTTCTTTAAAAACAACAAAAGCTATTAAAGTAATAAAAATAGGAGCAGTTTTTTGAAAAGCAAAAGCTCCACCTAGTGTAATATTTGAAACATTATAGAAAAACATATATAGTGAAAGCGTGCCTACTACTCCACGAAATACCAAGAGCCAAAAATGTCCCCCTTCTTTATGTGCCTTAGATCGTTTTAAAAGATAGACTATGAAAAAAATTCCTATGATATTTCTAAAAAACATAATTTCTATAGAACTCATTTCCTTGCTAAGAATTTTTGCACAAGCTCCCATAAGTGCAAAATCCAAACATGCTAAAATCATGAAATAAATTCCTAAATTATGCTTGATTACTTTTAGCATTTTTTTTCCTTGACTAAAATCTGGGTTAATTCTAGTCTTTTTTTGCTTAATATTAAGCCAAATTTTATATAATTTTAAAAATATAATTTTCTAGGAAAAAAATGCAAAGCATCATACTTATAGGCAAGCCAAATGTTGGTAAATCAAGTCTTTTTAATAGAATGGCAAGACAAAGAATAGCTATTACAAGTGATATTTCAGGTACAACTAGAGATACAAATAAAACGCAAATTCATATTCATTCAAAAAAAGCCATGCTTATTGATAGTGGAGGGCTTGATGAAAGTGATGAACTTTTTAAAAATGTGAAAAAAAACACTTTAAAAGTAGCCAAAGAAAGCGATATCATACTTTATCTAGTTGATGGAAAATTAGCGCCTGATGATGAGGATAGACAGTTTTTTTATTCTTTAAAAAAACTTGGAAAACCTATAGCCTTAGTGATTAATAAAGTAGATAATAAAAAAGATGAAGAAAGGGTTTGGGAGTTTGCAAATTTTGGCGTAAAGGAAATCTTTAATCTTTCAGTAACCCATAATGTAGGCTTAGATGAACTTTATGAATGGCTTGAAAAATTTTTACATGAAGAGTTTTTAATCCCCGATGAAGAAGAAAATTTAGAAGATTTTTTAGAGCATTATGAAGAAGGAAAAGAATTTCAATTTAAAGAAGTCGATCAAAATCATATCAGAGTGGGTATTGTAGGGCGTGTAAATGTTGGAAAATCAAGTCTTTTAAATGCTTTGGTTAAACAAGAACGCAGTGTTGTAAGTTCTATCGCAGGAACTACTATAGATCCTGTTAATGAAAGTGTAGTTCATAAAGATAAAGTGATAGAATTTGTTGATACTGCAGGTATTAGAAAAAGGGGTAAAATTCAAGGACTCGAACGCTTTGCCCTAAATCGCACGGAAAAAATTTTATCTCATTCTCAAATAGCACTTTTGGTTTTAGATGCGCATGAGGGCTTTAACGAGCTTGATGAACGCATTGCTGGGCTTGTGGCTAAGCATTATTTGGGTGTGATTATTGTTTTAAATAAATGGGATAAAAGTGAGATGGATTTTGATAAGACTGTAAAAGAATTGCGTCTTGATCGTTTTAAATTTCTAGCTTACGCACCCGTGATTAGTGTATCAGCTTTAAGTGGAAAAAGGGTGCATGTTTTACTCGATAAAATTTTGCAAATTTTTGAAAATTTCACTCAAAAAATCCAAACTTCTAAGCTTAATACGTTGATAGAAAATGCCACAAGAGCACATCCTTTGCCGCATGATTATGGGAAATTGGTTAAAATTTATTATACAGTACAATATGACTTAGCACCGCCAAAAATTGCGCTTATCATGAATCGTCCTAAGGCTTTGCATTTTAGTTACAAGCGTTATTTGCAAAATCAAATCAGAAAAGAATTTAATTTTGAAGGTGTGCCTTTAGTGATTGCTTCGCGTAAAAAGGGCAGTAAAGAAAATGATGAAAGCTAAAAATATTGTTTTTATAGGATTTATGGGTTCTGGAAAAAGTACTTTAGCAAGAGCTTTGGCTAAGGATTTAGATCTTGTTTTTTTAGATAGTGATTTTTTAATAGAACAAAAATTTAATCAAAAAATCAGTGAAATTTTCGCACAAAAAGGCGAGATTTTTTTTAGAGAACAAGAGCAAAAAATGGCTGATTTTTTTAGTTCTTGTGAGAAAACTTGTATTGCTACAGGCGGGGGTTTTGTTAATGTTTCAAATTTAGAAAAAGTAGGTTTTTGTATTTATTTAAAAGCAGATTTTGAATATTTAAAAAAGCGTTTAGATGAAAATGAAATTTCTAAAAGACCTTTGTTTTATGATGAAATTAAAGCAAAAAAATTATATAATGAGCGTTTAAGCAAGTATGAACAAAAGGCAAATTTTGTTTTAAATATAGAAAATAAAAATATAGACAAGCTTTTAAGCGAGATTAAAAAGGTGATAAAATGAGAGTATTAACAGGCCTTCAGCCAAGTGGTGATTTGCATATAGGTAATTATTTTGGTGCGATTAAGCAAATGGTAGATGCACAAGAAAAAAGCCAAATGTTTATGTTTATTGCTAATTATCATGCCATGACTTCTTCTCAAGATGGAGAAAAACTTAAACAAAATTCCTTAAAAGCTGCTGCGGCTTTTTTAAGCCTTGGTATAGATCCGCAAAAGAGCGTTTTTTGGTTGCAAAGTGATGTTAAGGAAGTTATGGAGCTTTATTGGATTTTATCGCAATTTACTCCTATGGGTTTATTAGAGCGTGCGCATAGTTACAAGGATAAAGTTGCTAAGGGGCTTAGTGCTTCACATGGGCTTTTTTCTTATCCTGTTTTAATGACAGCTGATATTTTACTTTTTGATACACAAATTGTTCCTGTGGGAAAAGATCAAATCCAACATGTTGAAATCGCACGTGATATTGCTTTAAAAGTTAATAATGAATGGGGTGAAATTTTTACCCTTCCAGAGGCTAAAGTTAATGAAGAAGTAGCTGTAGTTGTAGGCACCGATGGGACAAAAATGAGTAAATCTTATCAAAATACTATAGATATTTTTAGCAGTGAAAAAACCTTAAAAAAACAAATTTCTTCCATAGTTACAGATAGCACCGCTTTAGAAGATCCAAAAGATCATGAAAACTGCAATATTTTTAAAATCGCAAAGCTTTTTTTAGATGAATCAGGGCAAAAAGAATTACAAATACGCTATGAAAAAGGTGGTGAGGGTTATGGACATTTTAAAATGTATTTAAACGAGCTTGTAAATGCTTATTTTAAAGAAGCAAGAGAAAAATATAATGAGCTTTTAGAAAAGCCTTCGCATTTGAAAGAAATTTTGGATTTTGGTGCGACAAAAGCAAGAAAAATCGCCCAAGAAAAAATGCAAAAAATTTATGAAAAAATCGGACTTTAAGGAGTAGAAAATGCTAGATTTAAAAAATTTGCAAAATAATTTTGATGAAGTGGCTAAAAAGTTAAAAAATAAAAAAGTTGATGAAAATATCTTAAAAAAACTTGCTGAACTTTTTGCAAGTTTAAAAAAAGAAAAAACAGCTTTAGAAGAATTTCAAGCTTTTCAAAATAAATTCAGTAAAGAACTTGCTACAGCCGAAGATAAAGAAAGTTTAAAAGCAAAATTAAGCGAAAATAAAAGTAAAATTAATGAGCAAAGCGCTAAAGTAAATGCTTTAGAAAATGAGCTTGAAGAAATCGCTCATGCCATCCCAAATATCCCTGATGAATGTGTGCCTGTGGGTGAAGACGAAGATGAAAATGTGGAGCTTAAAAAAGTTTTAAATCCACCTAGCTTTGATTTTACTCTAAAAGAACATTTTGAATTAGGTGAGAGTTTAAATTGGCTTGATTTTGTGCGTGGGGTAAAAATTTCACAAAGTCGTTTTTGTGTGCTTAAAAACGAAGGAGCTTTATTAAGCCGCGCTTTGGTAAATTATATGATAGATTTTAATAGAAGTCGTGGATTTGAATTTGTTAATGTGCCTTTTTTGGTAAATGGTGCTACTATGTTTGGGACAGGTCAGTTGCCAAAATTTAAAGAAGATATGTATAAGGTAGATGATGAGGATTTGTATTTGATCTCAACTTCTGAAATTCCAGTAACCAATCTTTATAGTGGAGAAATTTTAGCGAGTGAAACTTTACCGATAAAAATGACTTGTTATAGCGCTTGTTTTAGAAAAGAAGCAGGCAGTGCAGGGCGTGATACAAGAGGTATTATAAGACAACACCAGTTTGAAAAAGTAGAGCTTGTAAGTATTACTAAACCTGAGCAAAGTGATAGCGTGTTTAATGAAATGCTTGAGTGTGCAAGTGATTTGCTGAGTTCTTTAGGTTTAGCGCATAGACATTTGATGCTTTGCACTGGAGATTTGGGTTTTAGTGCAGCAAAAACTGTGGATCTTGAAGTGTGGCTTCCAGGACAAAATAAATATCGTGAGATCAGCTCGGTTTCAAATTGTCGTGATTTTCAAGCAAGACGTGCTAAAATTCGCTATAAAAATGAACAAGGAAAAAATGAGCTCGTTCACACTCTTAATGGCTCATCTTTGGCAGTAGGAAGAACTTTGGTAGCGATTATGGAAAATTATCAAGATAAAGAAGGAAAAATTCATATTCCTGATGCTTTGAAAAAATATTTTTAAAGAGTATAAATGGCTGAGCAAGAAGATATAATACTAGAAAAACCCGAAGATGGCTTAAATCAACCAAGGCTTGATGAGAGTTTAGAGGGATTTAAGGGGCAAGAGGGGCAAGCTCCAGAAGATGAAGAATTTGCATCATTGCCAGAAGAATTACCTCAAGAAAATAGTGAAAGTGGTTTTAAATTTACAAGAGAAAGTGCGCCTGAAGATGTATCAACTTTTGAAGAAGTTGAAAGTCAAGAGCCTACGCCTTGGTATAAAGATCGTAAGTTTATGTCTCTTGTGGGTTTATCTTTGGGGATTATTTGTATTTTAGTTTTTACACTTTTTTATTTAACTTTTAGTGAAGGAAAAATTAAACCAGATATTATAGCTTCTAAGCCTTTAGAACAACCTGTTGTTATGCCTGATGAATCATATAAATACAATGATATGCAAAGAATTGATGGTATGATCCAAAAAGCAAATGCTTTATATTTAAAGGGTGAGGTTGAACAGGCTTTAAAAGTTTATGAGCAAGTTGCCGTATATAATGAATCTTTATCTAATTATAATTTAGGCGTTTCTCAAATGAATGAGAATAAATTCCAAGAAGCTTTTGAAAGCTTCAAGAAAGCTATAGCCAATGGAGAAAATCAAAGTGTAGCTGCTATCAATGCTGCTGTTTGTGCTTTAAAGCTTAATGATAAGGAAAAATTTAGATATTATATTGATTTAGCTCAAGTGTATCTTCCAAAAGAAGGAAAATCAAAATTATATGATTATTATTTAAGCTTGATTAATTATTACAAAGGATATTACCCTGAGGCTTTACAAATGTTACAAAGAACAGATGTGGAGCCGTATTCTGATGTTGCAAAGTATTTGTCTGCTAAAATTTATGCAAAAATGGACTTTGATTCCAAGGCTATACAGCAATTAAATTCTCAAGGCAATTTTGAATCTAGTTTATCTTTAGGTCTTTTATACGCTAGAATAGGAGAATATGCTAAAGCTAAAGTCGCTTTAAGTACAGCGATGAAAATTGAAAGAGATTTTAATCAGAGTTTGGCGGCTTTAACATTGGTTGATATTAAAACAGGAAATTATCAAGATATGTTAGCGCGCTTGCAAAATTCTTATGATAATGATAAAGATAGATATAAGATTTTAGATGCTTATAAAATTCAAGTTCGTTTAAATAAGGATCTTTTTAATATAGCAGTTGCTCAAAATTCTTTTTCAAAAGATTTGTTAAAAAAACAAAAAGATCAATTCGATTTGCTTTTTTATTTTGCACCTTATCAAGTGTTTGATAGTAAGCAGGCTGCTTTGTATATTAAAAAAGCTAATGTTGCAGATTTCGTAGATGATAGTACTGATGCGGGAATTTATCTTAATATAAGCAAAGCTCTTTCATCTACCAATGTAAAAATTGCCAATATTATTAACTATGCATTAAATCAGAAGTTACGCCTTGCTAACCAAGAATTTCAAAAACTTATCAAGGATTATCCAGAACATAGTATTTTACATTATAATTTGGCTTTAACTTATGCCCAAATGCAAAATTATGAACTTGCTTATAAGCATTTTTCAAGTTCATATCATCTTAATCCTAAAAATTACTTAGCAGGTGCTTTTGCTATGTTTTGTGCAAAATTAATTGATATTGATACAACTAAACTTTACAATGAAATTCTTGATAATATAGCTGCTGATTCTAATTTTAAAGCTAATATGCAAAAAAGTATGTTATTTTTAGTTAATAATAATTATATTTCTATGCTTCCTTATTTAGATGAAACAAAAAAAGACACGCCTTTGAGTTTGATTTTTGAAGCTATTGTTGCTAAAAATAATAACCTTAATAATCAAGTAGATGTGAAAATTGCTAAATTGCGTTCAGAGTTGCCTGAAGATATTTTGGCAAATATTTTGTATTTTAATTCTTTAAATTCAAATTTAAATATTAAAGAATATGCTCAAAATGCTCAAATTCATTTTAAAAATTTAAAACTTGATTATCGTAGTGTTTTTGGTGGGCCAAGTATCGCTAGGGAATTTTATGTTAATTTAATGCATATTGCAGGGCTTTTAAATTTAGAAAGACAGAAATTTAAAGAGTTGATTAATGTTTCAGGAGCAAAAGATGAGGGTATTTTGCAAACTTTAGCTTATTTGGATATTTTTGCACAGCAATACGAGGAGGCTTATGCGCTTTACAATTCTTTGATTGATGATTATGGAGCTAAAGATACTAAAACTTTATTTTTAGCAGCCGTAGCAGCCGTAGGCGCAAATAATCCAAATTCAGCTATAGCGCTTTTGCAGCTTTCTAAACTTACAGATAAAAATAACAAAGAAAGTAAAGCAGCTCTTGGTATGTTGTATCAGGAAGTAAAGAACTATGAAGCTGCGATATCTCAGTATAAAACTTTACCTAATAATTTTAAGAGTGAATTTTTTACTTTTGATATTAATAACAACTAAAAATGCTTAGAAATTTCTAAGCATTTTTAGTTAAGCTTGAAGATCTAGAGTTTTTCCGCCTAGTTCATCAATGCGATCGCTAACTTTTTTAAGTGCCGCATCTATTGTATCTTGACTGATTTGAGGAAGTTCTCCACCCCACATTTTTTCTGCTTGCTCAAATCCTTTTTTCATACCTTCAAGACCTTTTTTCAATTTTTCAACATCGTCGCCACCGCCTTTAATAACAAAATCCGCGATGCGATTGGCTGTATTTTCCACTCCAAAAAAACCATCTTCACTTACAAGTTGTTGAAGTTCATCTGTATTCATATCAAGTGGATTTTTGCCACTGTAGCCTAAGGATGCAAAATCAATATTTGTAAGTATAGATTTCGCAGTATCTAAATTGGCACCATTTAAAAGACTATCTAGTCCAGTTTGGGCATTGCTCGAACCTATTACAGCATTCATTGTTTGCTGTTGAAACTGAACTAGGTAAATTTGTGTAATGCCCTTTCCACCAAGTGCATTTAATTTTTCAAGGGTATTTTTATCTACATCCTTGCTAGAATTAGCACTTTGAACATTTTTGTCTTTTGTGTTTTCCTTAGCATCATCTGCCTTCTTATTGCTAACTTGTGTTTGTGCCATGCTAGCGATATTTGAAAAAGTATTCACTTGCATATTTGCTCCTTTGTGTGAGGCTTTAATTTATATCGACTTTTGACTTAAAAAATTTATAAGGACATTAAATTCCTTATTTTCAAAGGAATTTAATGTTTTATTGTAGATAATAAGCAACTTGCTCTTTATTGAGAATGCGGATAAGATTGCTAGTACCTTCTACTCCTGTTGGAAAGCCTGCAGTTAGAAGATAGCATTTGTCTTCATCCATAAAACCTTTTTCAACACTTGATCTTACAGAGTCTTTTAATAATTCTGTAAGTTCATTACTTTTGTTAACCAAGATCGCAGGATTAACTCCCCAAACTATACTTAAAGAGTTTAAGGTTTTTTCAGAATGCCCTACTGCTATGATTTCTATATTTGGACGATATCTTGCAATCTTAATAGCAGATTTTCCGCTACTTGTTAAAGAAAAAATAGCATTAGCATTAAGATCTGTTGCAAGATGAGCTGAAGAACGCATGATTTTATCTGTATTGTCTAAATCATTAAAATCATTAAATTTGTTATATGGATAGCGTTTTTCTGTTTCTATTATAGTTTGGCACATTATATCAACAGCGTTTGCAGGATCTATACCAACGGCGCTTTCTTCACTTAGCATTACTGCATCTGTTCCATCTAAAACAGCATTTGCAACATCTGAAATTTCAGCTCTTGTGGCGGTTTTGCTTTTGGCTAATGAAAAAAGCATCTGAGTCGCAGTAATAACAGGCTTAGAGGCATTGTTTGCTTTTTGTATAATTTCTTTTTGGATATTAGGAACTTTATAATAAGGTACCTCAATACCTAAGTCTCCTCTTGCAACCATTATACCATCGCTAGATTTAATAATCTCATCAATATTTTCTACTGCATCAAATTTTTCAATTTTTGCAAAAATAGATATTTTTGCGTTATTTTGTGCTAAAATTTCACGAACTTCATCAATATCGTGCGCATTTTGTACGAAAGATATTGCTAAAAAATCTACTTCATTTTTTATACCCCAAAGTAAATCATTTTTATCTTTTTGTGTAATAACATCAATATTGATTTTAGTATTCGGAAAATTAATACCTTTATTTGAGTTTAAAAAACCATCATTTTCTATAATGGTTTCAATTTTTTGATCATCTATGCTTACTACTTTAGCACGAATTGATCCATCATATAGATAAATATATTCATCAATTTTTAACATATCTAAAATGGATTTTTGATTGATGCTGATTTTATAATGATTTTGAGCAATCTTCTCCCCTAAAATTGTTTCACGATAAAAATCAAGTCTATCACCCTTTTTTAATTCAAATGGTTCTTTAAGTTCACCTGTACGAATTTTAGGACCACTAATGTCTTGTAAAATTCCAATACGAGTATGCAATTCTTTAGCTACTCTTCTTATGGTATCTAAGTTTTTTTTATGATACTCATGTGTTCCATGAGAAAAGTTTAAACGGAAAACATTTACACCATTGATAATCATTTGGCGTAGAATTTCTTCCTTTTCACTTGCTGGACCTACTGTGGCTACAATTTTTGTTTTTTTAAGCATGGTAAACTCCTTTTGAAATTATTGTAGCTAAAAATAGAAACAAAATGATTACAATAATTCTGAAGAAAATTTATCTTCGTTAAATTCCATTCCTAGGTAATTACATACAAGCTTTGCATCTCTTTCGGCATTTCCTAAACAACTTGTTGCTCCAGGGCTTGGAGTCATATTGAAAATAATACCAGGGGTTTCTGTGATGCTTGCTTCACCTAGCATTAATTCTCCTTTAGTTTTATCAATAACTTGCGGTCTTACGCCTCCAAAACCTTTCGCATAATAAATATCGCTTGCTTTAAGACTTGGGACTATTTTTTTGGCATCTTTAACAAATAAGCTTTTATTAACAAAAGGTAGTTCAAAAAGATAATTATAAAAGATGTAATTTCTAATTGTTGCATCTTTAAACATATTAAAAGTTACTTTTAAAACAGTTTTATCAAGTTTTAGCGCTTCAAAAAATTCTGGAACTGATTTTAGACCATGATAACGTTCTAGTTTTGGAATAACAAGTGCGGTAGGTCCAAAGCGAGTGTTCATATCAGCAAGCAAATCAGGATCTCCATGAAGAGCTGCAAATGGAAGTTTAGGATTTTGCACCATATAAACCTTACCATTTAAAAGTTTTTGTTTGGTTAAATAAAAACTTCCTGCAACAGGCCAACAAGACTTATCCATACCTAAGTTCATTTTATGTGCTAAATATAAAGAGTGTGCTCCAGCATTGACAACTACGCTTTTGGCATGGTATTCTTGATGATTTGAGGTTTTTAATATAAAAATATCATCCTTTTTTTCTATGTGAATAATTTCTTGATTAAAGGCAACGAAAGTATTTTTATTTTGTTTTTGGGCTTGTTCTATTAGATTTATACTCATTTTCCCAAAATCTACAGTTGTAAAAACCTCGCCGCTTTCAACACCCATGGCGCAGATATTTTCAGGTCTATCTTGATTGCAATCTTCTCCTAAAACAACCTTGGGTTCAATTTGTTTGATTTTTGCTTTATCGAAAAATTTTATATAAGGATAAAGTTCTTTAAATTCTTCATAGCGTTTTTTCATATAATCACATTCTATATCTCCAACAGCTAGAGCCATTTTTTGATGAGAAAACATGAAATTATTTTGCGCATTTTGCATGAGTCCATATTTAACTATCATATCAGCTGTTCTTTTTACTTTTCGCGCTTTTTCTAAAGTATAATTGGTTTCAATATCTCCACAATGAATGGTTTGAGAATTACTCGTTCCCTTAGAATTTAATGTTGCAGCTGTATTATATTTTTCTATCAAAGCAATATTTTTAATATTTGTATATCTTGCAAGCTCGTAAAATAATGCTGCTCCTGAAATTCCAGCTCCGATGACAAGCACATCAAATTCTTGTTGACTCATTGTTTTTCCTTTTTTTATTTTAATAAACTTTTTTCTAAATAGAAGTTTAATTGAATTTGTTTTACAAAAAGTTAAATTTCATTAAGGTTTGATATCAATGAGAATTTTTGTAACATTTTTAATAAAGTAAATTGGGATTTTCTTTTATAATTTTTTTCATTCCTCGAAAGATTAAAAGTTTATCATAAATTGCGTGATCGAAATAATTTGCTAAAAATTGCCCATCTCCACCAGTGAAATAAAGCTTTTTATTTTGAGCGGCATCTTTTATCAGTAGGTAAATTCCTTTAAAAACACCATAACTTAAAGCATCCATGGTTTTTTGTGGGAATGCATCAAGACTAACTTGAGTGTTAAATTCACTTTTTAATCGTGGTGAAATATGGCTATAAATTTTTTTATAATTTGCAATACCTGGCAAGATAAAACCACCAAGATGTATAGAATTAGAAATAATATCAATTGTAATAGCACTACCTGCATCTACAACAACTCCATCTTCAATAGTATAACAAGCTGCTATGCGATCGATTCCTAATCCTTGATAAATTGTATCAAATAAAAAATAAGGTTCAAGATTGATAAAATTTTTTTGATTTTTTAAATATTCTTTGAGATGTTCATTGACATTGATATAAAAAATTTTTTGTTCATTTTTAAATTCTAAAAACTGATCTATACTAAGAGTAAAATATTTGTTATCATCTAGGAAATTAGCATTTGAATTCCCAATATCACAGAGCAGCATAGATATTAAATCCTTTCATTTCTAGATGATTTTTTGCTTTAGAGCAAAGAGAAGCCATGCTAAAAAAATATTTGTTATTTATGTTAATTTGCTGTGCTAGATTTTCTAAAAATAAGGCATCTTTCATTAAAAATTTTGTTTTTCCTGTATACATAAAAAGAATGTTATTTTGATCTTTAGCGCAAATATAACTTTTTTTTCTAGTCAACATACTTAAGTCATAGGGCTTTAAATTTAATTTTAAAGCCTTTATTGTTTGTTCTAAAATTTTTATCATAGCAAATCTAAAATTTTATCTCCGTAGTAAAATTTACCATTTCCCATGAAAGAAATTTTATCAACAGCTTCTGAAAGTTTAAATACTTGTGCATTATCTAAATTCAGATTCATTTTGATAAGATAGCCTGTTTTTTCAAAAATATATAAATAATTATTGTATATATTGCTTTTTACAAAAATAGCAAATTCAAATTTTTTTTCCGCAATTTTTCTTAAGTTATAATCAGTTTTAATAATAGTGCCATCTTTTTCTAGTATAAAAATACCATCATCGCTAAGTGCAATATCTTTTATGTCAGCGTCAAGATAAAGAGTTCTAGCAGGGCTTACAACAATGATTTTTTTAGCTGTTGCTGCTATAAGTTTATCTCCGATTACACTTAGATGGATTACATTGTTGAAAAAATTTTCTGCTGAAATAACCACATCTTTAATGATTTGAAGATTGTTTCTTGAAAGAATTAAAATTTTACCATCTAGTGTTGGATAAACGATGATATTGTCTAAAAATATAGGATTAGCGGTACGACTGTCTTGGGCTGGAGCTGAGGTTAGGGTTTGACTGAATTTAATACCCAAAGAACGATTTGCAAGAACTATAGTATTGTTTGCAAGTACAAGGGCTAAATCATCTCCATTAGAAGCTACTCCTACAACACTAGCATCAAATTGAAAATTATAAATTTCATTATAAGAATTGTCAAAAATTTTTAAATTTCCATTATTATCTGCAGTAAAATATTCCCCATCTTGATAAGCTAGAAGCATATAATTTTTAGGAAGTTTAAACTTGTCTATGGAGATATTATTTTTTAAGATAGCTGTATTATTGCTAAGTTTTGCAGAAACTAGATTCCAATCAACGATTTTACTTTTTAAATTGCTATTATGACTTAAATCTCCATCGGTTTGTTTTGGTTCAAAATATTGTCTTTTGGTGCCACAAGCACATAGAAATATTAAACAAAATAGTGTTAAAAATATTTTTTTCATTGTGTAATGCCTTGATAATGTTTGAGATTTTTAGCTATTTGATTTAAACTTGAATTTTCTTTTATCTGAGAAAGTAAAACATTAGCTTCTTCGATTTTATTTTGCTCTAAAAGTTTGTAAGCTTCTAATAATTTATCATAATTTTTTAAAAATATCGATTTATCTCCTAAAGATAATGCGATAATATTTTTAAGTAAAGTGTTTGTTTGAGTATTACTATAAATTTGTTTTAGTTCATTTTGGAGAGCTGTATTATTAAAATCATTAATATTTTCTTTTAGTAAAAAGATAGTGTAAAGATTAGTATTTTTATTTTTAAGTTGTTCTAAAAGATTTTTATTGCTAGGATCTTGTATTAGATTGGCATAAATTTCATTTGCTTCTTTTGTTTTATAATCGTTTATTTTTGAGATTATAAAATTTCCAGCAAACCAAGCAACTAAAATTATCACAACAGCAGATATATAAAATTTATACTTGCGTATAAATCTCTCTCCTTTGATAAAATTTTCTATAAATTGTTCTTCTGTGTTAAGTTCATTTTTAACAGCTTTTAAATTATCTTTTAGTCCCAAAATTTATCCTTGAAAAAATATTTTTATTTTTGTATAGAAAAATTATGGTATTGTATCATATAAATTGCAAAATATCCTAAACAATTTAAAGCTTTTTATGATATAATTTTCAAAATTTTAACTTTTTTATTAAGGTTTAAGAAATGCAAATAGATGAGAAATTATTAAGCAAGCTTGAAAAATTAAGTGCTTTACAAATAACAAAAAACAGAAATGAAACCATTGTACAGTTAAGTGAAATTGTGAATTTTGTTGAAAAATTAAACGAACTTGATCTAGATTCCCAAGAGATTACTGTGAGTACTATAAAAGGTGGAGCTCCTTTGAGGATTGATGAGATAAGAAATAGCAATGTTATTGATGAGGTTTTAGATTGTGCTCCAAAAAAACAAGAACATTTTTTTGTTGTTCCTAAAATCATAGAATGATTAACTTAGCATTTAGTGCTTATTTGTAGAATAAATTTAAAACAAAAAAAATCAGAGAGTGATTGAAATGAATTTTTATTGGTTTGATGCTTTTATTTTAGGATTTACCTTGCTTTTAGGGCTTAAGGGTATTATCAATGGTTTGATAAAAGAAATTTTTGGACTTTTGGGTATTATTGGTGGTGTTTTTATTGCTTCAAAATACGCAACTCAAGCGGCTGAATTTATACAAAGTACTTTTTATAAGATAGAAAATCAAAGCTTAGCTGGATTTGCTGGATTTTTGGCCATATTAATTATTTTTTGGATAGCTTGTTTGTTGGTAGGTAATTTTCTTTCTAAGTTGATTAAATTAAGTGGCCTAGGTTTTTTAGATCGTATTGGTGGCTTTATATTTGGCGGAGCAAAAATCTTTTTAATTTTTGCAATTTTAGTTTTTTGTGTAGCAAGAATCGATTTTTTAAATGATAAATTAGATAATTTTGCTAAAAATAGCTATACTTTGAATTTGCTTAAAGAAACTGGATCTTTTATTATGAATCAACCTTTAACAGAAAATAGTCTAGATCATGCTAATGAAAAGTTGCAAGATATTGTAAGTGATTTAAACAATACTCAAAAAGGGGAGTGATATGCTGATAGAAAATGTGGAATATGATGTTTTACTTGAGAGGTTTAAAAAAATATTAAGACAAGGCGGACTTAAATATACTAAGCAAAGAGAAGTGCTTTTAAAAACTCTTTATCATAGTGATACTCATTACACACCCGAAAGTTTATATATGGAAATCAAACAAGCTGAACCTGATTTAAATGTAGGAATTGCAACTGTTTATCGTACTTTAAATTTGCTTGAAGAAGCAGAAATGGTAACTTCCATTTCTTTTGGTTCAGCAGGTAAAAAATACGAGCTTGCCAATAAGCCTCACCATGATCATATGATATGTAAAAATTGCGGAAAAATTATAGAATTTGAAAATCCTATTATAGAAAGACAGCAAGCCTTGATTGCAAAAGAACATGGTTTTAAACTTACAGGGCATTTGATGCAGCTTTATGGTGTTTGTGGTGATTGTAATAATCAAAAAGCAAAGGTAAAAATATAAATGTTTGATAATATTTTAGAGCAGCAAAGAATAGAAAAAGCTAAGGGATTAAAAAATTTAGGGATCAATCCTTATCCTCATTTTTTAGAAAAAGAAATGTCTTTAAAGACTTTTAAGGATAAATTTTCTTATATTTTAGAGCAAGTTGAAAAAAGAGATGAAAGTGTCAATGCTGTTGTTGCAGGACGTTTGAAACTTTTGCGTATAGCTGGGAAATCGATTTTTGCAAACATTGAAGATGAGGATACAAATTTACAAATTTATTTTAGTAAAGATAGCGTAGGTGAAGAACTTTATGCGATTTTGAAAAAGAATTTAGAAGTAGGTGATATTGTTTTGGTTAAAGGTTTTCCTTTTGTAACTAAAACAGGTGAGTTTAGTTTGCATGCAAGTGAAGTAAAACTCGCTACAAAAGCTATTGTTCCTTTACCTGAAAAATATCATGGATTAACAGATATTGAACAAAGATATCGTAAACGTTATGTTGATATGATAATGAATGCAGAAGTTAGAAAAGATTTTTTAGTGCGTTCTAAAGTGGTGAGTTTGATTCGTTATTTTTTTGAAAATAAAGGCTTTTTAGAAGTAGAAACTCCTATGATGCATCCGATTGCAGGTGGAGCAAACGCTAAGCCTTTTGTAACTTTTCACAATTCTTTAGGCGTAGAAAGATTTTTAAGAATTGCTCCAGAACTTTATCTTAAAAGACTTGTAGTGGGTGGTTTTGAGGCAGTTTTTGAAATCAATCGTTGTTTTAGAAACGAAGGTATGGATTTAACTCATAATCCCGAATTTACAACTATAGAATTTTATTGGGCTTATCATAATTATAAAGATTTAATGGATTTAACTGAAGAACTTTTTGCTTTGCTTTTAGATAAACTTAATTTGGGAAAAACAATAGAATTTGATGGAAAAATGATAGATTTTTCTAAACCTTTTGAAAGAATAACCTATAAAGATGCACTTTGTAAATATGGTGGTTTAGATAGGGGTTTAATCGAAGATAAAGAAAAAATTCTTACTAAATTAAAAGTAGATGGTTTTGAAGCGAATGAAAAGCTTGAACTTGGACATTTACAAGCTGAACTTTTTGATAATTATGTGGAAGAAAAATTGATCAATCCTACTTTTGTGATTGATTTTCCTATTTCCATAAGTCCTTTATCAAGACGTAGCGATGAGGATTCTCAGATTGCTGAGAGATTTGAGTTGTTTATTTGTGGAAGAGAATTGGCAAATGGTTTTAATGAGCTTAATGATCCTCTTGATCAATATGAGAGATTTTTAAAACAAATTGAAGCTAAAAATGCAGGCGATGAAGAGGCTTGCGAAATGGATGAAGATTTTGTAAATGCTTTGGGTTATGGAATGCCTCCAACGGCAGGGCAGGGTATAGGCATAGATAGACTTGTTATGCTTTTGACAAATAAAAAATCTATTCGAGATGTGATATTGTTTCCTGCAATGCGTCCATTAAAATCAGAACTAAAGGAGAAAGAATGAGTTTAGAAATGTTTGATAAAGAAATTTTTGATTTGACAAACAAAGAGTTAGAGCGTCAATGTGAAGGTCTTGAAATGATAGCGAGTGAAAATTTCACTTTGCCTGAAGTAATGGAAGTTATGGGAAGTATTTTGACAAACAAATACGCAGAGGGTTATCCGGGTAAAAGATATTATGGTGGTTGTGAATTTGTTGATGAGATTGAAACTCTAGCTATTGAAAGATGTAAAAAACTTTTTAATTGTAAATTTGCTAATGTTCAGCCTAATTCAGGTTCTCAAGCTAATCAAGGTGTTTATGCGGCTTTGATTAATCCAGGTGATAAAATTTTAGGAATGGATTTAAGTCATGGTGGACATTTAACTCATGGTGCAAAAGTAAGTTCTTCAGGTAAAATGTACGAAAGTTGTTTTTACGGCGTAGAACTTGATGGAAGAATTGATTATGAAAAAGTAAGAGAAATTGCTAAAAAAGAAAAGCCAAAATTAATAGTTTGTGGAGCTAGTGCTTATGCAAGAGTGATTGATTTTGCTAAATTTAGAGAAATCGCTGATGAAGTAGGCGCCTATCTTTTTGCTGATATAGCACATATTGCAGGTCTTGTTGTAGCAGGCGAACATCCAAGTCCTTTTCCACACGCTCATGTAGTAAGTTCAACTACGCATAAAACTTTGCGTGGCCCAAGAGGTGGTATTATTATGACAAATGATGAAGAGCTTGCTAAAAAAATTAATTCTGCCATTTTTCCAGGTATTCAAGGTGGTCCTTTGATGCATGTAATTGCTGCAAAAGCAGTAGGATTTAAATTTAATCTTAGCGATGAGTGGAAAGTCTATGCAAAACAAGTAAGAACCAATGCTCAAGTTTTAGCTAATGTTTTAATGGATAGAAAATTTAAACTTGTTAGCGATGGAACGGATAATCACCTTGTTTTAATGAGTTTTTTAGATCGTGAATTTAGTGGAAAAGATGCAGATTTAGCTCTTGGAAATGCAGGTATTACTGCAAATAAAAATACCGTTCCAGGAGAGATTAGAAGTCCTTTTATCACAAGTGGATTAAGACTTGGAACTCCAGCCCTTACTGCCAGAGGTTTTAAAGAAAAAGAAATGGAAATTGTGTCAAATTATATTGCAGATATTTTAGATGATATTAATAATGAAAAATTACAAAAGAATATTAAACAAGAATTAAAAAAACTTGCAAGTAATTTTATTATTTATGAAAGGGCTATGTTTTGATTTCACCAATGGATATGTCGCTAATTAAAATAATTGGCGATCATTATTATATAAGACGCGATAAAATTGTAAATAAAATTACACATAGAGGTCGCTTATTTTTTGATAAATTTGAAAGAGTTGATGCTCCTTTAAATTTAAATGTCATGAGAGAACACGCTGCTAAAAAAATTGTTGTCGCTCATGATTTAATAACAAAAGATAATAAAGTAGAAAATATTGTCTTTGATTATAATGGTTTTAATGCTGAAAGATTTTATCACCGTGCACAACTTATTTTAAGAGAAGAAGGTTTTATAAATTTCACAGCCTATAAGACTAAAACTCCAGGACATTTACATCTTTATATTCACAAAGGACACACGGCGTTAAACGAAGGTTATTCTTTAGCGTCTAAACTTTCAATGATGTTTGCAAGTAAAATGCCAGTAGAATGGAAGGTGTTTCCTAGCATGGATGTACCTAGGGAATTTAATATTTTAATATTGCCTTATGAGGTTTATCAAAAAGAACGAGGAAGTTCTTGGTCTAAGCATATGTAAGAAAGGACAAATTATGGAAAATCAAAAAAATGAATTTGATGATATTATTTTAGAAAAAAGTAATAAAAGTGAAAAAGTAAAAAAAATTCTTTTACGAGTTATTGCTTTAGTTATTTTGTTTTTAGCTATCATGATAGTTATGAAGCTTATTAATGGTAGTGGTGATGAAAATACGCAAAATCAAAGTGTATTGCCAAGTGAACCTATAGCAACTCAAGACAATAACAATGATACTTCTTTTGAAAGTATGCCAATTACAGATAATACTTCAGCAGAAGATCAATTTGAGGCATTAAGAAAACAATTTCAAGATGAACAAAATACAACTCAAAATACAACAACCTCTAGTTCAAATAACAATGATACTACAAATTTTGCCATGCCTGATCAAGAAGTTCCAGCAGAACCAACAGCAACTACTTCAGAAAATACCACTCCACAAGCAAGTACTCCTAAACAAGAAGTAACACAAACTGCAAAACCTAAAGAAGAAGCAAAAAAACAAACAGCTGTAAAAAAAGAAAAAGAAAGTGCAAAACAAACCCCTAAAAAAGAACAAAATGCAAATGATTTATTTAAAAATGTTGATGCTAAACCTGTACATCCAAGTGGTTTAGCATCGGGTATTTATGTGCAAATTTTCTCAGTAAGTAATTTGGATCAAAAATCAAAAGAACTTGCTTCTGTAAAACAAAAAGGTTATGATTATAAACTTTATAAAACTACAGTTGGAGGTAAAGAAATTACCAAGGTTTTAATAGGACCATTTGAAAAAGCAGATATTGCAGCAGAACTTGCTAAAATCCGTAAGGATATTGCAAAAGATGCTTTTTCTTTTACTTTAAAATGAAATTTTTAGCAGTTATAGGCGATCCTATTTCTCACTCTAAATCGCCTAGAATGCATAATAATGCCATCAAAGCCTTAGGACTTGATAGCATTTATACACGCTATCATTTAAGAAATACTAACTGTTTAAGAGAAGATTTTTTTAAATTAGGACTTAGTGGAGCTAATATTACTTTGCCTTTTAAGGAAAAAGCTTTAGATATTGCTGATGTGAAGGATGATTTTGCTATAAATATTGGCTCTGCAAATACTTTATGCTTAAAAGAAGATAAAATTTACGCTTATAATACTGATGCTTTAGGTTTTTTGGAAGCTATTAAGGATTTTGATAATATAAAAAAAGCTTTGATTTTGGGTGCTGGAGGTACAGCTTTGGCGCTTGCTTATGTATTAAAACAAAAAGGCGTAGAAGTGTATATAGCTAATCGTAGTAAAGAAAGATTTAAAGATTTTTTAGCTTATCCAACTTATCTTTATAAAAACTTGCAAGATTTTGACTTTGATTTGGTTGTAAATTCAACTTCTGCTGGATTAAAAGATGAAAATTTACCTTGTGATAGAGAGCTTTTAGATAGAATTTTACCTAAAGCTAAATTTGCTTTTGAGGTAATTTATGGCAGAGAAACACCTTTTTATAGATTGTGTAAAGAGTATCATTTAAAAATTAAAGATGGACTTGATATGCTTTTATGGCAAGGGGTTTTTGCTTTTGAGCTTTTTTTTGAAATACGAGATAAAAGAGAGATGATAAAAAATGCAATGCAACAGGCATTGATTTTAAAGTAGAATGATAGTTATTTTTTTGCATAAGAAAAACTTATTTTTTGTGTGAGAAAGTTTAATTTTCCCACAAGTTTTATCATTCAAATATTTCCACCCCATCTTGATTTTTACTTTGATTATTTTGATTTGTTGAAGATGGATTTGTAGGAATATTTTGCGTAGGTGTGTTTTCAATTGTATTATTTTGATTAGAATTTGTTTGAGGTAAGCTTTCTTCAAAGGTGGCATCGCCATCAAAACTATTAAAATCACTGTTTGTATTAGGTATAGTTTTGCCTATGTCTGTTGCTTTTGGAAGATTGTTATAAAGTGTATTTAATGTATTTTTATAAAAAGCTAAAAAACTTTTATCAATTTCAAAAGCAGGTTGCTCTAAACCTTTATTAAGTTGAGTTGGTACGGTGGAGATAGTAGTTTTAAACATATTAACCCCATCATCATTTTTAATAGGATAGTTAAGCGCAACTAAAGAATCCAGTTTGGTGCTGCTTGAAAGATTGGTTGAATTTTGTGGATTGTGTGCATCTATAAAATCTATTTTACCTTTAAAATTTATACCTAAATTGGATTTTACATAATCTCCACTCATAAAATTGCTTGTTTTTTGTGCATTTTTTTCTTCCGTATAAATACTGATTGAACTTTTAAGAGTGTAGTCTGGATTAGTAGTAACTATTTTATAGCCTTTTAGTTGAGCGATGGTTTTGATCTGCTCTTCTAAATTTCGTTTTAAAAGATCAATTTCTTTTTCTATGCGAATTTTAAGCACTGAATTTTCAAAATAATCAGAATAATTGTTATTTTGTTCTATATTAATAGGCTCAAGAGCAATGCTTACTCCAGAATCAATAGGTTCAACCTTTGTTGGAACTTGGGGTTTAAAATTTGGCATAGAAACATTAACAAAATTACTGCTTGTACCCCCACAAGCTGCTAAAATTAACATACTACTAGCAAGTAAAATATATTTTTTCATTTTTTTTACCTTTATTTAATGTGTTTGTGTTAATTATAGCAAGTTAAAGTTTTTTTGTTATATTTTTATAAAAGAAAATTAGGAAAGATATATGGAATTTTGGCAGCATATTTATTCAAATTTTAATGTTATAGCTTTTAGCATCTTTGGTTTAAAGGTGCATTGGTATGGTATTATGTATATTATAGCTTTGCTTTTGGCTTTGCTTTTGGCTAAATTTTTTGTAAGAAAATTTCAACTAGACATTAATGAAAAACATTTGGATAGTTATTTTATATGGGTTGAAATAGGGGTTATTTTAGGTGCAAGACTTGGATATATTTTGATTTATGATGCAAATACTATGTATTATATTACTCATCCTTGGCAAATTTTTAATCCTTATATTAATGGTGAATTTGTAGGTATTCGAGGTATGAGTTATCATGGAGCAATTATAGGATTTTTGATAGCTACTTTATTGTTTTGTAAAAAATACAAAACAAATCCTTGGATTTTTCTTGATTTGGTTGCTTTAAGTGTTCCATTGGCTTATGTTTTTGGTCGTATAGGAAATTTTTTAAATCAAGAGCTTTTTGGTCGCATTACAAATGTGCCTTGGGGAATTTATGTTGATGGAGTATTGCGCCATCCATCGCAACTTTATGAAGCATTTTTAGAAGGTATTGTTGTTTTTATTATAGTTTATTTAGCAAGATTTAAGCAAAGTTTTCAAGGGGAATTGATTCTTGTGTATGCTGGTGCTTATTCATTAGCAAGATTTATATGTGAATTTTATCGCGAGCCTGATTTTGGTATAGGTTTTGTTTTATGGGGTATGAGTATGGGACAAATTTTAAGTTTTATAATGTTTATAACAGCTTTGTTAGTTTATATTTGTATAAAGTTTAAAAAAGTAAATATTTAATCTATCTTAAAGACTTTTGTAATATAATGAAATGGATTTTTTTAATTTCTTTTTACAAAGGAGTAAAGATGCGTGAGCTTATCGAAGGTTATTTGGGTAAGAGCATTGAGGGCAAAAAAAGTAAAATGCCTGCGAAATTAGACTTTATCCAAAGTGCCTCAGGGCTTTTTTTAGGTCTTTTTATGTGGGTGCATATGCTTTTTGTTTCTACAATTTTAGTCAGTGAGGATTTTTTTAATTCTGTGGTACATTTTTTAGAATTAAAATTTGTTTACGATAATCCTGTTATGAGTTATCTTACTTCATTTTTAGCCGCCTGTGTTTTAGTGGTTTTTTTCGTTCATGCTTTACTTGCAATGAGAAAATTTCCTATTAATTACCGTCAGTATCAAATACTAAGAACACATAGTAAAAAAATGAATCACAGCGATACTTCGTTATGGTGGGTTCAAGCTTTTACAGGTTTTATTATGTTTTTCTTAGGTTCTGCTCATCTTATTTTTATTGTAACCAATGCAGATAAAATTAGTGGTGATATGTCAGGAGATAGGGTTGTAAGTCATTTTATGTGGCTTTTTTATGCTGTTCTTTTAGTCTGTGTTGAACTTCATGGAAGTATAGGGCTTTATAGACTTTGTGTTAAATGGGGTTGGTTTGAAGGAAAAAATGCAAAAGAAAGTCGTAAAAAGCTTAAAACTGCTAAATGGATAATCAGTATTTTCTTCCTAGTTTTAGGTGTGTTAAGTCTTACAGCATTTATAAAAATAGGTTATGAAAACTACCAAAATCAAACCCAGACTACTGCGATGATAAAAAACTACAATGGAGCAAATTATGAATATACAATATAGTGATGCTTTAGTAATAGGCGGAGGATTAGCAGGTCTTAGAGCGGCTATTGAAGTAGCAAAGAGTGGCCAAAGTGTAACACTTTTAAGTATTTGTCCAGTGAAGCGTTCTCACTCTGCAGCGGTGCAAGGAGGTATGCAGGCAAGTTTAGCAAATGGGGCAAAAGGTGAGGGTGATAATGAAGATCTTCACTTCGCAGATACAGTAAAAGGAAGTGATTGGGGCTGTGATCAAGAAGTAGCAAGAATGTTTGCTCAAACTGCACCAAAAGCAGTGCGTGAACTTGCGGCTTGGGGTGTGCCTTGGACTAGAGTTACTAAAGGTCCAAGAACTGTTGTAATCAATGCACAAAAAACTGTGATTGAAGAAAAAGAAGAAGCGCACGGGCTTATTAATGCTAGAGATTTTGGTGGAACTAAAAAATGGAGAACTTGCTATATCGCAGATGCAACAGGGCATTGTATGCTTTATGGTGTAGCAAATGAAGCCATTAAGCACCAAGTAAAGATCATCGATAGAATGGAAGCGGTAAGAATCATCCATGATGGTAAAAAATGCTTAGGTGTAATTGCTAGAGATTTAACTAATGGACAACTCATTGCTTATATTGCAAGAGGAACCATGATAGCAACAGGGGGCTATGGTAGAATTTATAAACAAACTACAAATGCGGTAATTTGCGAAGGAACGGGTGCAGCCATCGCTCTTGAAACAGGGCTTTGCAGACTTTCAAATATGGAAGCAGTGCAATTTCATCCAACTCCTATTGTACCAAGCGGTATTTTGCTTACTGAGGGTTGTCGTGGTGATGGTGGAATTTTACGTGACGTGGATGGATATCGTTTTATGCCTGATTATGAACCAGAGAAAAAAGAACTTGCAAGCCGTGATGTGGTAAGTCGTAGAATGATGGAGCATATTCGCAAAGGTAAAGGTGTAAAAAGTCCTTATGGGGATCATTTATGGCTTGATATTTCTATACTTGGAAGAGCTCATGTGGAAAAAAATCTCCGTGATGTGCAAGATATTTGTAAAACTTTCAATGGTATTGATCCAGCAGATGAAGGTCCAAAAGGTTGGGCGCCAGTTCTTCCAATGCAGCATTATTCTATGGGTGGAATTAGAACTAAACCAACAGGTGAAAGTCAATGGTTAAACGGACTTTTTGCTTGTGGAGAAGCAGCTTGCTGGGATATGCACGGATTTAATCGTTTAGGTGGAAATTCATGTGCTGAAACTGTTGTAGCAGGTATGATAGTGGGAGATTATTTTGCAGATTATTGTAAAAATAATGGTGAAGTAATTGACACAAATGTAGTAAAAGACTTCTTAACTAAAGAGTATCAATATTTAAAATCTTTAGTAGATAAAGAAGGTAAATATAATGTTTTTGAAATCAAAAACAGAATGAAAGAAATCATGTGGGATAAGGTGGCCATCTTTAGAACAGGTGAAGGTTTGAAAGAAGCAGTAGATGAGCTTGAAAAACTTTATAAAGATTCTCAAGATGTTAAAGTACATTGTAAAGAACTTGATTGTGCAAATCCAGAGCTTGAAGAAGCGTATAGAGTGCCAAGAATGTTAAAAATAGCACTTTGCGTAGCTTATGGAGCGCTTTTAAGAACAGAAAGTCGTGGGGCGCATTATAGAGAAGATTATCCAAAAAGAGATGATTTAAATTGGATGAAAAGAACCAATACTTTTTGGGTAGAAGGTGAAACCTTACCACGCATAGAATACGAAGAGCTTGATATTATGAAAATGGAAATTCCACCAGCATTCCGTGGATATGGAGCTAAAGGAAATATTATAGAAAATCCTTTAAGCGAAAAACGCCAAGCTGAAGTGGATGCTATCCGTGAAAAAATGGAAGCTGAAGGCAAAGGTCGTTATGAAATTCAAAACGCTTTAATGCCTTATGAATTGCAAGCTAAATATAAAGCACCAAACCAAAGAATAGGAGTTGATTATGAGTAGAAAATTGACAATAAAGGCATTTAAATATAATCCTTTAAGCAAAATTTCTAAACCACATTTTGTGACTTACGAGCTTGAAGAAACTCCTTTTATGACGGTTTTTGTATGTTTGACTTTAATCCGTGAAAAAATGGATGCGGATCTGAGTTTTGACTTTGTTTGTCGTGCAGGGATTTGTGGATCTTGTGCGATGATGATTAATGGAGTACCAAAACTTGCTTGTAAAACTTTGACTAAAGATTATCCTGATGGAGTGATAGAGCTTATGCCTATGCCTGCATTTAGACATATTAAAGATTTAAGCGTGAATACAGGCGAGTGGTTTGAAGATATGTGTAAACGTGTTGAAAGCTGGGTGCATAATGAAAAAGAAACTGATATTTCTAAACTTGAAGAACGTATTGAGCCAGAGGTTGCGGATGAAACTTTTGAACTTGATCGTTGTATAGAGTGTGGAATTTGTGTAGCTTCTTGTGCAACTAAACTTATGCGTCCAAATTTCATAGCTGCTACAGGACTTTTAAGAACAGCTAGATATTTACAAGATCCGCATGATCATAGAAGTGTGGAAGATTTTTATGAATTAGTAGGCGATGATGATGGTGTTTTTGGTTGTATGTCATTGCTTGCTTGTGAAGATAATTGCCCTAAAGAATTACCTTTACAAAGTAAAATCGCTTATATGAGAAGACAACTTGTCGCTCAAAGAAACAAATAAATCTTTCCCCTTTTTAAGGGGAAGATTATGAAAGAATTATTCCAAAAAATTTGGCAAAATGAACTCCAATTTTTAAATTTTGATGCTAAATTTCAAGATAAAAGCAAACTTGATACGGCCGAGTGTGCGATTATTTTAAGTGTCAATAAAGACAATTATGAAAGATATTTTCTTTTAAAAGAATTTCAAGAGCTTTGTAAAAAAATTGATTTAAGAGTGGATATTTTTAGTATACAAAATGCTCAAATTTGTATTTTAAATCTTTTTAAATCAGGTTTTATTTCAAAGCAAGATTTGCTTAAAGCTTTGAAAATTTTAGAAAAAATTTCAAAAAATACCGAAATGCTTGATTTTATTTCACAAGAAAAAGTTCAAAGTATAGATCAAAAAGCTTTATTTCAAAATGATTTTAAAGAATTAAACACCATTAATTTAGAGCTTCAAAAGCTAAGTTTTGATGAAAATTTAAAATCAAGACTTCAAAAAACTTTGGAAAAATTTCAAAATTTAGAGTTTAATATAGCCATCACTGGCGTGATGAATGCAGGAAAATCAAGCCTTTTAAATGCTCTTTTAAAAGAGGATTTTTTAGGCGTTTCAAACATACCTGAAACAGCTAATTTAACAGTATTAAGTTATGGTAAGAGCGAAGAAGCAAAGATATATTTTTGGGATAAAAAAGAATGGCAAAATATACTTGAAAGTTCGCACTTTAATGCAGATTTAAAAGAATTTATTGACAAGCTGGATAAGAGTGTAAATATAGAGGATTTTATCAAAGATAAACCTTTAATACAAAATATCGCACTTTGTGAGCTTAAAAATTTCAGTTCAGCTAAAAATAAAATTTCAGCTTTAATTAAAAAAATAGAAATTAAAAGTCATTTAGAATTTTTAAAAAATAATATTTCCATAGTTGATACTCCAGGGCTTGATGATGTTGTAGTTCAAAGAGAAATTGTTACAAATGAGTATCTTAGAGAAAGTGATTTTTTAATTCATTTAATGAATGCTTCTCAAAGCTTAACTCAAAAAGATGCAGACTTTTTAGTGCACTGTCTTTTAAATTCAAGGCTGAGTAAGTTTTTAATTGTTTTAACTAAAGCGGATTTGTTAAGCAAAAAGGATTTAGAAGAAGTCATTGTTTATACCAAAGAAAGCTTAAAATCAAGACTTGTGGATTTAGATGAAAATTTGGTGGAAAAGATTGATTTTTTATGTGTGAGTGCTAAAATGGCAAGTGATTTTTATAAGGGTTTAGCGCCTAAGGAGAGTTTGCAAAAAAGTGGTATGCAAGAATTTGAAAACTATCTTTTTAATGAGCTTTATGCAGGAGAAAAAAGTAAGATTGCCTTAAGAGCTTACAAAAAAGAATTACATTTAGAACTTAAAAATATTCTAAGCGAATATGAAATGCAAAATCGTCTTATTAAAGAAAATAAACAAGGTGTAAGTGAAGAAAATCAAAAGCTTTTACTTGAACTTCAAAAGCAAAATACCTTGTTAAAAGAAGCACAAGATGAAATTTCAAATTCCATTGCAAAACTTAAAAATATAGATAGTGGTATAGATAATCTTGTTTTGCTTTTGGCTAAAAAATTAAAAGAACGCTTGATAGATGAGTTTAAATATTTAAAAAATAATGCACAAAAGCTTAATCTTTCTCGTATTTTAAATATAGTTGATATTACTACAAAAGATGGGATTAATGATATTTTAAGAGAAATTAAATTTGAAAATATTAAAAAAATCGAGGAGCTTAAAACAAATTTATCTTTAAAATATGATTTTTTAAAAGATGATTTTGATAATGGTTTTGAAGGTTTTAAAGATGGAATTTCAAAAAATATAGATAGTATTTTTCAAAGCGAAAAATTTGCACTTTTAAGATTGAAAATTGAAAAATTAAGCAATCTAAAATCAGATTTATATGAGCTTGAAACGAATTTAGATACGGTTATTTTTGATACTTTTAAAGAGTTTAAAATGAGCGAAATTTTAAACTCTTTAAATATCAATGGGGCATTTTTTGAGTTTTTAAATGATAAATTAAAACATTATGAAAAAAATCAAAAATCAAAATTAGAAAGTCTTGAAAAAGTTTTACAGAGTCTGAAAAATCAAGATATTAATATTTTAAATTCTTTTGAAGAAAATTTAGAAAAAATTGAAAAATTAAAACAACTTGAAATGGGGCTTTTAAATGCAGATTAATCTTTTAAATGATTTTATAAAAGCCTATGAAAATACTTATAGTGTGAGTTTTGATGATAGTTTTAAAGGGCGTATTCAAGAGCTTTGTAAGGAACTTAATGAGCCTTTTATGCACGCAAGTTATGCTTTAGAAAATGAATTAAAAGAGCTTGTGTTTTCTTTGGATAAGAATGTTAATATCGCTATTATAGGGCAGTTTTCAAGTGGTAAATCAAGTTTGCTAAATTTGATCTTAGGGTGTGATTGTTTGCCTACGGGTGTTGTTCCTGTTACTTTTAAACCTACTTTTTTACGCTATGCAAAAGAATATTTTTTAAGAGTAGAATTTGAAGATGGAAGTGATATTATCACAAATATAGAAAAATTAGCCTTTTATACGGATCAAAGAAATGAAGTAAAACAAGCAAAAAGTTTGCATATTTTTGCACCCATTCCTTTACTTGAAAAAATCACTCTTGTAGATACTCCAGGTTTAAATGCAAATGAAAATGATACTTTAACAACTCTTGATGAGCTTAAAAATATTCATGGGGCGATTTGGTTAAGTTTAATTGATAATACAGGTAAAAAAAGTGAAGAAGATGCCATAAAAGCAAATTTAGAACTTTTAGGAGAAAATAGCATTTGTGTATTAAATCAAAAAGATAAATTAAGCGTAGAAGAGCTAGATAATGTTTTAAATTATGCAAAAAGTGTGTTTTTAAAATATTTTAATGAGCTTATTGCTATTTCTTGCAAAGAAGCTAAAGATGAGCAAAGCTATGAAAAATCTAATTTTCAATCTTTGCTTGATTTTTTAACTCAGCTAGATACAACAGCTTTAAAAGAAAAATTTGTTAAAAGAAAAATTTTAAATTTATGCGAAATTTTAGAAGATGAAAACCAACTTTTTGTAGGTATTTTTGATCGTTTATTAAATCAATTTCAAAGTTATGAAAAGCATTTACTTTTAGCGTATGAAAATTTTTTAAAAGAGATTGAAATTTTAAATCATCAGATTTTAGAACAGCTTAAAAGCATTAGCGAAAGAATTTCTAGTGAAATTTTTGCAAGTGTTAAGGAAAAAGATGCTTATTTTTATAAAGAAAGCAAAGGATTTTTAAAGAAAGATTTATACACAAGATATGATTATAAAGCTCCTTATATTTCAAGCGACGATGCTTTTTTGGCGATGTTTTATAATAGTGATGTGATGAGTAAAGAGTTTAAAAAAATCAAAAATGAACTTTATAAATCTTTTGAAGAAATCAAGATGAAATTAAAAGATTTTATAAACATACTTGAGAGAGAAATTTTGCTTTTTAAAGCAGAATTTTCAAACATACAAAAAGATCACATTTTCCAAAGTGATAAAAATTTTAGTGAATTAAGAGCTTTTTGCAATGCAAGTGATGAGTACTTTTTGAAAGATTTTAAGGAGCTTTTATTTAAAAGTATTTTAGAGCTTGATTTATTTTTTGAAAAATTAAATCTTAAGGCTTTTACAAATTATGAAAATGCTACGAAACTAAGCCTTGCATTTTTTAGTCGTAAAATCAATGAAAGTCGTGTTCTTTATGAGCTTGATAGTTCTGAATTCGTACTTTTTTATCCTAAAAAAAGCGAAATTTATGAAAGAGTTTTAAATGAATTAAATGTTTATGAGTTTGAAACTTTGCTTATTAATAAGCCTATTTTGACAAAAATTGCAAAAAATTTTTTAGAACAAAGTCAAAATTTAATCCAAGAAAAAAATAAATTTTTAGATCTTAAAAAAGCAGAACTTCAAAAAAGAAGAGCACAGATTTTAAATGTTAGAGAAAATATAAAGGAAGATTAATGAGAATATTTTTAACTTTATTTTTATTTTTTAATTCATTATTTGCATTAAGTGAACTAGAAGAGGGTTTAAAACTTTACGAGGCAAATAAATTTGATAAAGCTTATGAAATTTTTAAAAGTCTTTGTGAAAAAGATATTTCTAAAGCTTGTTTTTCTTTAGCTTTTATGCATGAAAGTGCTAAGGGTGTGAGTAAGGATTTAAATCAAGCTTATAAATTTTATGATAAAGCTTGTAAATTGGGTTTAGCAAATGCGTGTTCTAATATGGCTTTGCTTTTGCAAAATCAAGGTTATGAAAATGAAGCTCTTTTGGCTTTTAATAAAGCTTGCACTTTAGGAGAATCATTAAGTTGTAATAATATAGCTTTATTTTATGAAAAAGAAAAAGATGGACAAATGGCCTCAAGTTTTTATAAAAGATCTTGTGATTTAAAAAATGCAAGAGCTTGTTATCAGTTAGGATCTTTATATGATAAAGGAGAACTTGTTAAAGCAAGTGTAAAATCTGCTCTTGCTTTTTATTCTAAATCTTGCATTTTAGGTTTTGGTGAGGCTTGTTATTTGCTAGGACGCTATAATCAACTAGAAAAACAAGATCTAACAAAGGCAAAAAGATATTTTGGAATGGCTTGCGATCAAAAACATCAAGAAGCTTGTGCAGCTTATAAAGAACTTAATTCTAAAGATATAGAGCTTTATTAAAAGTTCTATTTTCATTACTTTCAAAGATATACTTAAATAAAATTAAGAATAACACAAAATTTATCGCTTTTTAAAGTTAAATTTATATTAATAGGACTAATATAGTCTTGTTTAAATTATTATCAAGGAGAAGTAATGCAAGACAATATTATTGATCGCAGAAGCTTTTTTAAACTAGGGTTTCTAGGTGGTTCTGTAGTAGCAGCTAGTACTATAGGTGGCGGTGCTGTTTTAAAGGCAGCAGAACTTACGCATTCGCATCAAGCTTCACAAGGGAAATCAAATAAAGTTAGAGGTAGAATGTTTTTTCAAACTCAAGCTGAATTTGATACCTTAAGTGCAGCCTGTGAAAGAATTTATCCTAAAGATGAGCAAGGAGAAGGAGCTATAGGTTTAGGCGTGCCTTATTTTATCGATAATCAGCTAGCTAGTGCTTATGGTTATAATGATAGAGAATATATGCAAGGGCCTTTCATGGAGGGCAAAGCCGAACAAGGCTATCAAACTCCTATGCAACGCAAAGATATTTTTTTAGAAGGTGTGCATGCTCTTGAAGAAAATGCTCAAAAGCGTTATAAAAAATCTTTTTCTTTGCTTAAAGGTGGAGATCAGGATAAAATTTTAAGCGATTTTGAAAAAGGAAAAATTCAAACTACAGGTTTTAAATCTTCTTATTTTTTCACACTTTTAAGAGATATGACAGTAGCTGGAGTTTTAGCTGATCCAATTTATGGCGGAAATGATAATAAAAATGGTTGGAGAATGATGCAATATCCAGGCGCACAAATGAGCTATGTGGATAAAATTGCAAGTGATGAATTTTTTAACATTGAACCTATGGGTTTAGCAGATATGGAGAGTTAAAATGGCTGAAGTATTAAAAAAAGTAGATGTGGTAACAGTTGGAGCAGGATGGACTGGAGGTATAGTGGCTGCAGAGCTTACTAAAGCAGGTTTGAATGTACTTAGTTTAGAACGCGGACATATGCAAAGTACTGAAAATTTTAATTATATCCATGATGAGTGGAGATACGGGATTAATTATGGTTTGATGCAAGATTGCTCGAAAGACACTGTGACTTTTCGCCATGATCCTAGTGGTTTAGCCTTGCCTTATCGTAAAATGGGTTCGTTTTTATTGGGTAATAATGTTGGCGGTGCAGGGGTGCATTGGAATGGTTGGACTTTTAGGTTTATGCCTTATGACTTTGAAATTCAAACCCTAAGCAAACAAAGATATGGTAATAAATTAGGTAATGATTATACCTTGCAAGATTGGGGCGTGACTTATAAGGATATGGAGCCTTATTATGATAGATTTGAAAAAACCTGTGGGGTATCAGGTGAGCCAAATCCTTTAGCGGAAAAAATGGGAGCTTTTAGATCTAGTCCTTATCCACAAGAACCTCTTGAAAATACTAAAATGCTTAAACGATTTGAAAGTGCAGCAAAAAGTTCAAATTTACACACTTATCGTTTGCCAGCTTCAAATTCTAAAGGTGGCTATACAAACCCTGATGGTCAAGATTTAGCTCCTTGTCAATACTGTGCGTATTGTGAGCGTTTTGGTTGTGAGTATGGCGCAAAAGCAAGTCCTTTAAACACAGTAATTCCAAAGGCTATGAGCACAGGTAAATACACCATACGCACTTATAGCAATGTAACGCAAATTCTTAAAAAAGACGGAAAAGTAACGGGGGTAAAATTTGTCGATACTAGAACGATGAAAGAGTATATCCAGCCTGCTGATATAGTTGTACTTACTAGTTATATGTTTAACAATGCTAAGCTTTTAATGGTAAGTAACATAGGCGAGCAATACGATCCAAAAACAGGTAAAGGAACTTTAGGTAGAAATTATTGTTACCAAATGAATATGGGCACAACAGCTTTCTTTGATGAGCAATTTAACACCTTTATGGGTTCAGGTGCTTTAGGAACTACGAGTGATGATTTTAACGGAGATAATTTTGATCATTCTAAGGAAAAATTCCTTCATGGAGCTATGATTTATAGCGTTCAGCTTGGAACTCGCCCTATACAATCAGCCCCACTTCCAGCAGGAGCTCCAACTTGGGGTGCCGAATTTAAAAAAGCATTAAACTATAATTTCACAAGAGCTATTACAGTAGGAGGGCAAGGTGCTTCTTTGCCTCATAAGAATAATTATTTAAGTCTTGATCCAACTTATAAAGATGCTTTTGGTATGCCACTTTTACGCTTAACTTATAATTTCACCGATCAAGATAGAGCTTTGCATAAATTTATCACAGATAAAACAGCTGAGGTAGCAAAAAGAATGCAAGGAGTAAAATCAATTAAAAAAGGTGCTTATCTTAAGGATTATAGCGTTGTGCCTTATCAATCTACTCATAACACAGGTGGAACAACCATGGGCGCAGATAGAGAAACTAGTGTGGTTAATACTTATTTACAACACTGGGATGCGGATAATCTTTTTGTTGTAGGAGCAGGAAATTTCCAACACAATAGTGGATATAATCCAACTGATACTGTGGGAGCTTTGGCTTATCGCTGTGCCGAAGGTATTTTAAAATATCATAAAAGTGGAAAAAGCTTAGCTTGATAATAACTTGAGAGTTTTTGAAAACTCTCAAGATTATAAATTTTTAATTTTCTTCCGATATAGTATATAATATCAAGGAAGGCAAAAATGATTAATGGTATAAATTCTTATTCAAACTACAATTATACAAAAAGGCAAATGTAGTCTGCTCTTGGTGGTTGGAATCCAAGATTATTTTAATAAAATATCATAAAAAAAGGGTTTTCTATGGTAAATTTTGATACTCAATATACAAATATTAATTATCTAAGCAATAACACGAACAATAAAAAATCTGTGCTTAAAAACGATGATGATTATTTTAATTCCGTGATAAAAAATTTAATTTCTCTGAAAAAACCAAAGAAGAACAAGGATATAATGGATCTGCTGATGTAAAAGAAATAGAAAACTCTTTATATAAAAGATATATGGAAGATAAATTAAGCAAGGATGAAATAAAAATACTTAATAAATTTGGCACAGACTATCTTACAGAAGGCGTAGATTTGTCCGCACTTCATAAACGAAAAGTTGATCTTTTAAAAACTCTTGCAAGTATGAATGAATTTGAGAAAATATGGGGTGCTGAAAGGGCACAAAGAGAAAAACAATTCTTTAATGAACTTGGTAAGCCACTTACTCAAGAAGATATAGATAGGTTCTTAACTAATAAAAACAATCAAAAAGAAGACAAAGAAGCTTTCAAACCTATACAAGCAGAAAGTAAAAACAAAGAAACTTACAAAGATGATAGCACAAGAAACGAACTTGTAAAAAAACTATTAGAAGGTAAATTTAGCACTAGTAAAGAATTAGAACTTCTTTTTGGTATGAAATTTAGTGATGATGATGCAGGAGAATTTAATAAAATCCTTTCTTCAAATTCTGCACCAAAAAGTATAGATATAAAAGCTTGAAAATGCAAAAATTTAAATTATAAAAAAGAAAAAATGTTAAATATCTTAACATATAAATTAAATGTATACCTAAGAAGTTCATCAAATATATGATACTTTAAAGCTTATGGAATGGCAAGAATATACAAAAAATTAGAAGCCAAAAAAGAAGAGAAGCAAAGTAATACTACAAATGTGGATAAAGCAGATAATAAAAAAGATAAATTTTTAGACATGTCCGTTTAGTTTTAAAACAAAGCTTTATTTATAAGGAAGATTGGCATAAATTTTTTATTTAAATTAAGAATTTTAAGATGCGATATTGAATTTAATGTCGTTATTTTGTGAGTTTTGTTGATAAGTTCTAGCGACAAGATTTTTAAAGTCTTTATCAAAATTTGAATTTTTATCGTTGTTTTTTGAATCTTTATCTGTTTTTTCTAAGCTATTTTCTGAATTTTTGTCATCTTTTTCTTTATTTTCTTCTTCTTTTTCTTTGGCTTCTTCGGCTTTAAGTTTCATTGCTTCAGCTCTTGCTT
Source organism: Campylobacter sp. CFSAN093229 (assembly GCF_011068225.1). Classification (NCBI taxonomy): domain Bacteria; kingdom Pseudomonadati; phylum Campylobacterota; class Epsilonproteobacteria; order Campylobacterales; family Campylobacteraceae; genus Campylobacter; species Campylobacter sp. CFSAN093229. The sequence continues at coordinate 135,508 of NZ_JAAMXB010000002.1, forward strand.
CAAATTCCATTTTTGTAGCATTTGCTGCAACCTTATAGTCTTGCGGACTAGGATCAGCAGGAGCCATAGCTGCTGCTGCGATTTGTCTTGCATTGGCTATAGTTTCTTCTGGTGTGTTTCCTTTTTGCATGCTGATAGGAACTTCGCCCGCTGTAGTATACATTTGATTATCAGGGCCTCTTGTGTAAGTAAAACTTGCAGCACCTGCTAAGCCGCCACCCGCTGCTTGATGTGCAGCTTCATGAGCCTTTACATTTCTATCGATGCTTTGGAGTTCGCGAACTTGAGCTACTTCTTTTTGGCTTAGCTCTACGCCATTAACCATTTGGGTTTGTTCGCCATTTTTTTCTTTATCATCTTTATTTTCGCTAAGATTTTTTTCATCTTTTTGAGTGGAATCAGATTGATTTGTTTTATCAAAAGAAGGTTTGCTAGAGTAGTAATCATAAGAGTTATAACTTGAACTAATTTGCATTTATCCTCCTTTTTGTTTTTTAAATTTTAGGAATTTTAACGCATTTTGACTTAAAAATTTGATAAATTTTGTAAAATAATCATAAATACAATTTCAAAGGAATGTAATGATTTATGAAAATGATTTGATTTATATAGAGAAAGAGGAGGCTCAAGTGCCTTGGCTTAAAATTTTTACTAAAGAAAATTATAAAGAATTTAGCGATTGTCCTTTAGAGTTGCAAAAGGAACTTTTTGAAAAAATTTTACTTTGTGAAAAGGCTATGATAGAATTTTACAAACCTGAAAAAATCAATATCGCCTCTTTTGCAAATTATGTGCCAAGGGTGCATTTTCATGTTATGGCAAGATTTAAAGAAGATGCGTTTTTTCCTGAGTGTATGTGGGGAAAACAGCAAAGAGAAGCAATAAAGCTTGATTTGCCTAAATTTGAAGAATTTGTAAAATTTTTAAATAGTAAAATTTTTTAATTTTTATTAATGATTTGTTATGTTTTATCTAATAAAATTTTTATATTGAAAATTACTATAAAAAAGGAAAAAAATGAAAAAAGTTTTATTAAGTTCATTGGTTGCGGTGTCTTTGTTAAGCACAGGTTTGTTTGCTAAAGAATATACTTTAGATAAAGCACATACAGATGTAGGTTTTAAAATCAAACATTTACAAATTAGCAATGTAAAAGGAAATTTCAAAGATTATTTTGCGGTGATTGATTTTGACCCTGCGAGTGCTGAATTTAAAAAGCTTGATGCAACTATAAAAATCGCATCTGTAAATACAGAAAATCAAACAAGAGATAATCACTTACAGCAAGATGATTTTTTCAAAGCAAAAAAATATCCTGATATGACTTTTACAATGAAAAAATATGAAAAAATCGATAATGAAAAAGGTAAAATGACAGGAACTTTAACTATAGCTGGAGTTTCTAAAGATATCGTTTTAGATACTGAAATCGGCGGTGTAGCTAAAGGCAAAGATGGAAAAGAAAAAATAGGCTTTTCTTTAAATGGAAAAATCAAACGCTCTGATTTTAAATTTGCAGCAAGTACTTCAACTATTACTTTAAGTGATGATATTAATTTAAATATCGAAGTTGAAGCGAACGAAAAATAATTTTTAGCCTAAGAGTTTAATTCTTAGGCTTTGTAAACTTTTATCTAAATTTTCTTCACTTTCTTGCCAAATTAGTTTAAAATCTGGTTTAAAATTTTCATTTTCTAAATTAAATTCCGTATTTTTTAAGGTGGATTCTAAAAAAGCAAGATGATTTAAAGCTTGATTTTTGTCATTAAAAATTAAAATAAAATCATTGTCTACGATGAAAATTTTTGCTCTAAAGCGTTTTAAAATTTTTGCAATTTGTTTTAAGATGAGTTTGGCATAGCTTTCTTTAGTATCTTTTAGTTCATTAAAATGAAGCAAGGCAATGATATAGTTGTTTTTTCCCTTTGTAAAGCGTGTAAGGCTTTTTTCATTAGGTAGTTTTGTTAAGATGTCAAAAAAAGCCAATCTATAAGCGTGATTTAAAAGATAAAAACAAAAAACTAAACTTGCAAATTCAAAATACCTTATTCCTGCTCCTTCTTGGAATAAAAACTGAAAATATGCAGCAAAAAATGCGATAATAAGATAATATTCTTTAGTTTTAAAAGTTTTGATAAAAATGAGTATTAAGCCGACTAAAAAAAATAAAAATCCTAATTCACTTACAGGCTTAAAAAAATCTAATGCAATAAAATGAAATTCTAAACCAGCACTATTAAAAGTAGTATTTCTAGGTAAAATGATGCTTAAAACGCCTATAAAAATAAGGGTTGTAATTGAAGCGATATTTTTTTTACTTAAAATTAAAGTATGATGTTTTCCAAGGCAAAATAGAGTAAAAATCATAGGTAAAAACAAAGCCACAAATAAATTAGCTTGAAAAAAACTTATATAAAAATAAGGCAACTTAGCTCCTAACAATACTAAAGTCAAAAAGAAAATTCTTGAATTTTTAAAGTAAAAGGATAGCACAAGTGCTGAAATTTCAAAAATAAAACTCAATGATATTAAAAAATCTAATAAAAACATTTCAAATCCTTGATTTTAATAAAAGTGATAATTGTATAGAAAAAAGCTTAAAAGTGGACTTTATTTAAATTTAGCAATCTCATCTTGTATAGTTTGTTCTATATGAAGCAATTCTTCATGAGTTTTTTTGCTATTTTCTAAAAGTTCATCAAATTTAAAGCCAAGCATAACAATACGATATAAATTGGGTTTATATTTTCTCCAATTATATAAAGTGCTAACATCAATGTCTAGTTCATATGCCATATCACGCTTGCTCTTTTTTGTCATTTTTTACCTTAAAAATTTAGCCTTTAAAAAATTTTACATTAAAATTTCTTTATTAAAAACACTTGAAATATTCAATCTTTTATATAAAATATATTTAATATTTCAATATTAATTAAGTTATAGTATGGAATAATTCGAGATATTTTTTAATTTTCAAGGAGTAGTTATGGATTTCAATTCGGTTCTTTTCAGTATTGGCGATAAATTGCCAAAAGATGCAACATCTACCGTGATGCTAAAAGAGAAATTTGATCGCTTAAATGAGGATAAACAAAAAGAAGTAGTAGCACAGCTTCCAATGATAAAGCTAAAAAGTCCCGCTCTAGTATTTTGGGTAGGGACTTTTTTATTTGGTGCTTTTGGAGTGGGTCGTTTTATGATAGGAGATTGGGTTTTAGGGCTTATGCGTTTGGGAATTACAATTGTAGCTATGTTTTGCGGTATTTTAATGATTACATATAGTGCTTTAGGGATAATATATGGTTTGTTGTGGCTTGTTAATTGGATTTGGTGGATTGTAGATATGTTTTTTTAGTGGGTAAAAAATTAAGAAAACAAAATTTTGAAAAGATTGCAAATATTATACAATAATTTCGAGTTTTATGAAAAACAATCAAAAATAAGTTTGCAAAATATTTTTATCAAGTTTTTAGTAAATTTTGTTTTTGTGGCAAGTGAGGTTTAGAATTCTTAAGCAATAAAGAAAATTGCTTTTAAATATTTTGTCTGTTGCTCCAAATATTGCACAGGTTTTTTTAGAGATTACAAGTAAAATGGTGAACTTGGTACAGATGAAGAGAAACAAAATATTATTTAGGTGAACAAAAAAGGAGGAAATTAATGAAATGTTTTAATGCGAAATTTATGTTTGTTGGAATTTTGGCAGTATTTTTGAGTGCTTGTAGTAGCGGTATTCCAAAATGTAGTGATCAAGATGTACAAAATGTTTTAACTGAGATTATTTTAGAACACAATTTTGGTAGATTTTCTGAGGTTGATCGTAAAAAGTTGAAATTTACTTATAGTGGTTTTATGAGCGATTTAACCGATAAGGAAAGTAAAACACAGTATTGTAAAGCTCAAGTAAAAGCAAATGGAAGTATTGATTCTCGCCCTTACAAATGGGATGCTTGGATCGAGTATTTTGCTAGATATACTGATGATGGTATGGTATATGTAGAAATTACCAGATAACTTTTTAAGGCAAAAATGCCTTAAAAAGTTAATTTTAAGGAGACTGGATATGGACTATAATGTTTTTCTTTTAAATATACAAGATAAAATAAATCAAGAAGATTTTTTCAATTTAAAGCTTAAGTTTGAACAATTACAAAATAAAAAAGAAGCTTTATCAAATTTGGTATTTTTAAGACTTCAAGATCCTATAAAACCTCTAATTATGAGTATGATATGTGGTTTTTTAAGTTTAGGTTGGTTGGCAATCGATAGATTTATGATAAAAGACTATGCATTAGGAATATTGCGTATAATATTATCTTTATTTCCTTGTGTGTTATTTTTGATACTAGGAATTAGCTATGAAAATGATTCTAACTTGGATATTTCTGAAATTTTTTCGGGTTGTTTGGAATTTTTCTATTATTGGGCATTATTTGGTGGGGAGTAGATTTATTTTTAGTCTATAAAAAAATTAAAAAACAAAATTATAATAAAATTATAGAATTTATTTTTAACTATCAAAAAATTTAATTTTAAAATTAAAAATTCAAGCCTTTTTCGCTACAATTTCTTAAAAATTTTTATAAGTAAAAAATTTAAGGAAAATCATGGTTGAAGTAAAAAATCTTACTATGCGTTTTGCAAATCAGCTTTTATTTGAAAATGTGAATTTAAAGCTTGTTCGAGGACAAAGATACGGACTTATTGGTGCTAATGGTGCGGGAAAATCGACTTTTTTGAAAATTCTTTCAGGAGAAATTGAGTCGAGTAGTGGTGAAATAGTATTTGATGAAGGTTTAAAAATCGCAGTTTTAGGACAGGATCAATTTGCTTTTGAAAACTACACCATCAAAGATGCGGTGATGTGTGCAAATAAGCGTTTGTATGAGGCTTTGAAAGAAAAAGAAAAACTTTATATGAGCGAGGAATTTACTGATGAGATCAATGAGCGTTTAGGTGAGCTTGAGATAATAACGGCTGAAGAAGATCCAAATTATGATTGTGAAACACGTTGTGAAAAAATTTTAAGTTCTTTAAAGATTAAAGATTTTGATGCTTTGATGAGCACCTTGCAAAGTGCGGATAAATTTAAAGTCTTACTAGCTCAAGTTTTATTTTTGGGTGCGGATGTGCTTTTTTTAGATGAGCCTACAAATAACCTTGATTTAGAGGCGATTTCTTGGCTTGAAAATGAGCTTTTAAGACATGAAGGGACTTTGGTTGTCATCTCTCATGATAGGCATTTTTTAAATAAAATTTGTACAAGAATTTTGGATGTGGATTTTAAACAAATTCGTGATTTTGCGGGAAATTATGATGATTGGTATATGGCTTCAACGCTTTTGGCAAAACAAGCTGAGCTTAAACGCGATAAAACCTTAAAAGAAAGAGAAGAATTAGAAAATTTCATTCGCCGTTTTAGCGCAAATGCTTCTAAGGCAAAACAAGCCACAAGCCGTGCTAAGGCACTTGAAAAACTAGAGCTTGAAGAGATTAAAATTTCAAGCCGTAGAGATCCTAGCATAGTTTTTAGAACCAATCGTGAAATAGGTAATGAAGTTTTAGAATTTAAAGGTATAGGCAAGGCTTATGATAAACAATTGTTTTCAAATTTGGAGCTAAAAATAGAAAAAAATGATAAAATCGCTTTGATCGGGGCAAATGGTGTGGGCAAAAGTACTTTGGCAAAAATCATCGCCCATGCTATAAGTCCAGATAGTGGATCTATACATCTTGGGGCAACTATAGAGCTTGGATATTTTCCTCAAGATACAAGTAATTTAATTTGTGAAAATTTGAAACTTTACGAATGGCTTATGAGTGAAAAATTTAAAGATCTAGATGAAATCCGTAAGTGTTTAGGTAGAATGCTTTTTAGTGGCAGTGATCAAGAAAAGATGGCAGCAAGTTTAAGCGGGGGTGAAAAACACCGTTTAATGCTTTCTCGTTTAATGCTAGAGCGTCCAAATTTCTTGCTTTTAGATGAGCCTGATAACCATTTAGATCTTGAAAGTATTATTGCACTAGGTGAAGCTTTGTATAATTTCAAAGGTGTAGTGCTTTGTATCAGCCACGATAGGGAGTTAGTTTCTGCTTTTGCTAATAGAATTTGGCATTTAGAAAATGGTAAGCTTACGGATTTTCGTGGAACTTATCAAGAATTTTTAGGAGAAAATGATGGCTAAATTTAGAATTCAATACAGTGCAGGTTTTGGGCACTATACGCAAAATCACAAGGGTTTTGGACCTACGATTTATATAGAAGAGGTCGTAGAGTTTGATAATGGCAAGGATTATTTTGATTATATAGATTTTTATAAAACTTATTCAAAGAGCGATGATACTTATTTTCATATTAGTTTTTTAGAAGATAGACCTCTAAGCGATAAAGAAATCACGATTCGCAATGAATACCGCAAAATGCGTGATGAAAACTGTAAAAAAGCCAAGGAAGAATTTATAGCCAATAATGAGCTTGATGTGGAGCATTTGCCTACTCATCATGATTGAAAAACATTAATTTTTGCATAAAAAAGGAACACTTTTTGCTTGTATAGTTTTTGCATATTTTGAAAGGAGAAAACTATGCAGGTAAATTATAGAACGATCAGCTCGTATGAATACGATGCTATTAGTGGTCAGTATAAACAGGTGGATAAACAGGTTGAAGATTATTCTTCATCTGGAAATTCTGATTTTATGGATATATTAAATAAGGCGGATGAGAAGTCAAGCGGAGATGCTTTAAATTCTAGCAATAGTTTTCAAAGCAATGCGCAAAACTCAAATTCAAATTTAAGTAATTATGCTCAAATGTCAAATGTTTACGCTTATCGTTTTAGACAAAATGAAGGCGAGTTGCCTATGAGAGCTCAAAGTGCTAGCATTCACAATGATCTTACACAACAAGGTGCAAATGAACAAAGTAAGAATAATACTTTGTTAAATGATTTATTGAACGCAATTTAATCAAAAGCTCCATTTTGGAGCTTTTGTATTTACTTGCAAGAATTTATAATTTCTCTATTTCAAAAGGTGCAAAATTTTTACAAAAAATTTCAAATTCTTGCTCCTCTTTTTCATTTAATTTGATATGTAATATAGCTTTGCAATCCTTAAAATCTTTTGTGAAATTAAAAGAATAAGTTTTTAAAAAATGTTCAAAACGATTTAAATTTTTTAAATCAATAGCAATGGTTATATTTTTTTTCAATTCGAATGAAAGTAAAGAAGAATTATTAATCACGGCATTTGCCGCATCACTATAGGCTCTTACAAGTCCCCCTGTACCAAGTTTTATACCGCCAAAATATCTTACAGTGATTAAAGCCGCATTGATAAGATCATAGCCCCTTAGAACATTTAAAGTTGGCATTCCAGAAGTTCCTTTAGGCTCTCCATCATCGCTTTTATCTTCTACAATTTGATTAAAATCATTTAAAACACGATAAGCATAGACAAAATGAACAGCTTTTGGATGCTCTTTTTTTAGCGTTTCTATTAAAAATTTAAAATCTTTAAAAGGGCAAAGAAAAGATAAGAAAATAGATTTTTTAATATCGATTTGTGTTTGAAAAATTTGATCAATAGTTTGCATTTTTGCCTTTTTTTGTTTAAAATTATACTTATAAAAACTAAAATCAATTTGATGTTAATTTTTAAGATATTTGATATTTATATGATTTGCATTGATATTTTAAGTTTAATTTTGTAAAATTTTCATTATGGAAAAAATCAAAAATTATAAACTTATCATCATTTTACTTAGTCTTGATTTGTTGGCTTTGCTTTATGGAATTTCAACACTGAGTATTAGTGCTGATGAAGCTGATATTTATTTTGGTGAGCAGGGTAAATCACTTATTTTTTCCCATAGTTTGCTTTATTATATATCTCATTTTGGAACTTTTATTTTTGGGCAAAATGATTTTGGTTTAAGGCTTCCTTTTTTATTTTTTCATTTTTTAAGTTGTTTGCTTTTGTATTTGCTAGCTTTAAAATATACTAAAACTAAAATTGATGCTTTTTTTTCTTTATTGTTATTTGTTTTATTGCCGGGTACTGTTGCAAGTGCTTTGCTGGTTAATGCCGCATCTTTGGTGATTTTTTTAACCCTTGCTATATTATGTGCTTACGAATATGAAAAAAAATGGCTTTTTTATATATTATTGATTATAGTATTATTTGTTGATAAATCTTTTAATATTTTATTTTTAACTTTTTTCTTTTTTGGGATTTATAAAAGAAATGCTATTTTATTTACCTTATCTCTTGTTTTGTTTGGAGCGAGTATCAGTTTTTATGGTTTTGATACAGGTGGTCGTCCAAGAGGTTATTTTTTAGATACCTTAGGAATTTTTGCTGCATGTTTTTCTCCTTTGGTTTTTGTGTATTTTTTTTATACTATTTATCGTTTGACTTTTCAGAAATATAAAAATTTATTATGGTTTTTAATGAGCGTAACATTTGTATTTTGTTTGTTGCTTTCTTTAAGACAAAAACTTTTTTTAGATGATTTTTTGCCTTTTTGTGTTATTTGTACTCCTTTGCTTATAAAAACTTTAATGCAAAGTTATAGAGTGAGATTACCAGTTTTTCGATTAAGGTATAAAATCTTTATAGAATGTTCTATAATTTTTTTGATATTTTGTTACTTTTTAATCGTCGCTAATCAATTATTGTATTATTTCATAAACAATCCAAATCGTCATTTTGCCAATAATTATCATTTTGCTAAAGAATTGGCGCTAGAATTAAAAAAACAAGATGTTTTAGAGCTTGCAACAGCCCCAAGTTTGCAAAAAAGATTGCGATTTTATGGAATAAAAAATAGCAATAAGTTTTATTTAAAAGCTTTAAAACAAGCCGATAAGCATGATATGGACAAAAAAATTGTTAAAGTAAAACTTGGAAAATATGAAAAAGTATATCAGATTTTAAACTATGATTAAAGCTTTCAGTTTGTTGGAATTTGTGTTTATAATTCTCATTTTAGGTATAGTTTTTAATTTAGGCAGTCTTTACTTAAAAAAAGACAATCTACTAGAAGGTGCAATACAAATTCTTAATGATATCCAATATACCCAAAGTTTAGCCATGATGCAAGAAGGCATAAGAGTTGATGAGTTGGCTATCGCAAAAAGAGAGTGGTTTAAAAGTAAATGGCAGATTTATTTTATAAAATCAGCTGCCACAGGTTATGATCAAACATATACTATTTTCTTGGATAAAAATGGCGATGGAAATGCTAATTTAGGTAAAACTGAAATCAATATAGATAGAGAAATTGCTGTTGATGTAATCAATCATAACAAATTAATGAATTCAGGTCAAAGTGGAGTTATTAGTAAAGATGATGAAAAAACTACACAAAGATTTAATCTTACAAAAAGATTCGGAATAGAAAAGGTTGAATTTAAAGGATCTTGTTCAGGATTTACTAGATTAGTATTTGATGAAATGGGCAGAGTGTATTCTCCGTTAAAAAATGCCAATTATGCATATGAAAAAACTTTAGCAAAGAATAATTCAGATTGCATTATACGTTTGTTATCAAAAAAGCATGCTCTTTGTATCGTTATAGATACGCTTAGCGGTTATGCTTATATTCCAGATTTTAAAACACTTAAAAGTCAATTTGTTAATATAAAAAATAAAAATTACGAGTGCTCTAAAATATAACCCCATTTTT